>CAYMEG010000014.1:0-13581 GCA_964389535.1 uncultured archaeon
GGAGAAACTAGCATACTGCACATGCGGTAATCTCCCCTAACGATAAAGCTTTTTAAGCTAAGGGTAATGCCAAAAATTATGCAAGATTTCGTTCAAGAGCTCAGGTTAATCGAAAAGAGGTGGCAGGAAGAATGGCAAAAGGCAAAGATCTTTGAGGCTGATCCAGATGAAAGACCCAAGTTCTTCATAACCATTCCATATCCTTACCTAAACGGTAATCTGCACGTTGGACACTGTAGGACGTTCACTATAGGCGATGCGGTTGCGAGATACAAGAGGATGTGTGGATACAACGTCCTATTTCCCATGGGATTCCACGTCACCGGTACGCCGATCATAGGTCTGGCCGAGTTGATTGCGAAGAGAGATCAGAGGACGATCGAAGTCTACACGAAGTTCCACGACGTTCCCAAGGAGATACTTCTAACCCTTACAACCCCCGAAAGGATAGTTGAATACTTTGCGAAGGAAGCCGAGAAAGCCCTTAGAGATATAGGATACTCTATAGACTGGAGGAGGATATTCACAACAACCGATGAGCCCTATCAGAAGTTCATCGAGTGGCAGTACTGGAAGCTCAAGGAGAAGGGGCTGATCGTTAAGGGCTCACATCCCGTCAGATACTGCCCGAACGATGAGAATCCCGTCGAAGATCACGATCTACTGATGGGTGAGGAGGCTACGATCGTCGATTTTACTGTTATAAAGCTGTACTCGTTCGATGAGGAATTGGGTAAGATCGTGTTCCCCTGCGCAACCCTCAGGCCTGAAACGATATTCGGTGTCACGAACGTTTGGGTTAAGCCGGCCAAATACGTTTTGGCAAAGGTTAACGGTGAACTCTGGTTCTTGAGCAGAGAAGCATCCGAGAAGCTGAGGTATCAGGAGAAGGATGTTGAAATAGTTAGAGAGGTAGATGCCAGGGATTTTTTCGGTAAGTTGGTTGTGAATCCGATTTTAGCTGGAATGCTCATCGATAAGATTTTGGACGATCTTAGGGAGTTTGACGAAGGTTTGTATGAGAGGCTGAGTAAGATCGGAGATGAAGATGAAAGGTTTAAGACCGTTGTTCACGAGATAGTGAACGGTAACTTGGCTAAGGTACTGATAGATCTCTTCAAGAGAGTAAAAGAGGAGAAATTTAACGTAATCAGGAGAATCGTAGTTCCGATTCTGCCAGCTGAGTTCGTAGATACGGACAACGCCACCGGAGTTGTTATGAGCGTTCCCGCTCATGCCCCTTACGACTACGTTGCTTTGGAAGATCTGAAGACGAACGAGGAAACTCTCAAGCGATTTGGAATTGACAGAAGTCTCATCGAGATCGAGCCGATAGTTCTCATCAGGATCGAAGGTGAGAAATACAGGGTTCCGGCCGTTGAGGTTGCAAAGGAACTCGGCGTAGAATCTCAAGAGCAGAGGGATCTATTGGATAAGGCGACGAAGATAGTATACAAGAAAGAATTTCATAAGGGAGTTTTGCTCGAAACAACTGGCAAATACGCTGGGATGCAGGTTTCAAAGATAAAGGATGTTCTGCAGAGGGATCTAGTTAACATGGGTGTTGGAGATGTTTTTTACGAGTTCAGCGAGATGCCCGTGGTATGCAGATGTGGAACGAAGTGCGTCGTTAAGGTCGTTAGGGATCAGTGGTTCCTGAACTATTCAAATCCAGATTGGAAGTCTAAGGTTCTCGAATGGCTAGAGGAGATGACAATAATACCGGATTACTACAAGGAGGAGTTCAGAAACAAGATCGAATGGCTCAAGGACAAGGCCTGCGCAAGGAGGAAGGGTTTGGGCACGAGGATACCGTGGGACAGGGAGTGGTTGATCGAGAGTCTTTCGGATTCGACTATATACATGGCCTATTACATCCTCGCGAAGTACATCAACGAAGGTAGGCTTAAAGCGGAAAACATGACTCCAGAATTCTTGGATTACGTTCTCCTAGGCATTGGAGATGCCAAAAAAGCTGCTCAATCCTCTAGATTGGATGTCGAGACGGTTGAAGAGATCAGGAGGGATTTCCTTTACTGGTATCCGGTCGATTTGAGAAGCAGTGGGAAAGATCTGGTTGCAAACCATCTGCTGTTCTTCCTGTTCCACCACATCGCGATATTCCCAAAGAAGCACTGGCCTAGGGCGATAGCCGTAAACGGTTACGTCAGCTTGGAAGGAAGGAAGATGAGCAAGAGCAAGGGCCCTCTGCTTACTATGAAGAGGGCTGTGGCTGAAAACTCCGCAGATGTAACAAGGCTTTACATCTTGCACGCTGCAGAGTACGATAGCGATGCCGATTGGAGGAAGAAGGATGTTGAGGCGTTGGCCGGACATCTAAGGAGGTTCTTCAATCTGGTTAAAGAGCACTACACCAAGGAGGCAAAGGAGTTGAATCAGCTCGACAGATGGCTAATAAGTAGATTTCAGAAAGCCATCAGGGAGACGAGAGATGCCATGGAGAAGTTACAGACGAGAAGAGCCATAAACGCCGCCTTCTTCGAAGTCATGAACGATGTCAGATGGTATCTGAGGAGAGGTGGAGAAAACTTGGTCGTAATTCTGGATGACTGGCTGAAACTACTGGCCCCATTCATCCCACACGTATGCGAAGAGCTCTGGCATATCAAACACGACACATTCATAAGCTTGGAGAGGTATCCGGAGTTCGACGAATCCAAGGTGGATGAGAAGGCTGAGGCCGTTGAGGAGTACATAAGGAGGTTCATAGATGATGTCAAGGAGGTCATGAAGTTCGTGGAACAGCCGAGAGAGGTTTACATAGCCTTCGCGGAGGAATGGAAGACCGAAGTCTTGAGGATCGCATCTCAAGCAAGTAGCATGAAGGAGGCCATGGGCAAAATAATGAAAGATAAAAAGTTCAGAGCAATGGCTAAGGATGTTTCGGCATTCCTTAAGAGAGTTTTCAAGGATAGAGAGATGTACGCTGTGATGGATGAGCTCAACGAGAGGGAGATCATAGAGAACAACTTAGATTTCCTAGAGAAGGAGCTGGGCGTTAAGATAATACTGGATGAGAGCAAGGTACCTGCTGAGAAGAGAAAGGCTGCGATGCCAGGAAAACCGGCGATCTATGTCATATAACTCACCTTTGCAAAAATCTTTATTTTGCTCTCGAAATAACTAACGATCGTGACACTTTCCACATACCTGTGTGTTTAAACTGCTCTTATTAGCAATTCTATTCCTGAGCAGTTCTGATACAGTTTCAATACTTACGTAAGGTTAAGAAACTCAAAGGTCTGGTTGAATCCTCTAGAAAGACCGTAAGATCTTTTTAACTTCCTTCGCTATAGCCCTCGCAAGTGGAACCGGAACTGCCTCACCAACCATATCGTACTGAACGTTCTTCCCTCCCAAAAACACGTGATCGTCCGGAAATCCCATGAGCCTTGCATGCTCTCTGACGGTCAGGAATCGATCTTGAAAGGGATGGATAAACCTCGATTTTCCCATCACAGTCGGAGCGAGCTTGTAAGGATGCAACCTCGTTACGTTCGTACAAATCCTATCGGCTCCCTCAAACCTAACCAAACTTTCACCCCATCTGAGCCTTTTGATCCTCTCAAGCTTAGTTCTTGGGATCTTAAGCAAAATTTCATGATTAGGTATCGAACCGTCGGGCTCTGGCAGATCGCCGATGGCATCTATCACTTTCTTCCTTCTCCCTTCAGGTTTGGGTTCGATCTTGAAGTTTGAAATAAAGACTCTGGTTCTTCTGGAGGGATTTCCGTAATCTTCAGCTTTCAGTACGTTGAAGTGGATTTCGTAACCGATCTTTCTAAATTCCCTCATCAATGCATTCTTGAGCTCCATTATCTTGGGAACGTTCTCCATTATAAAGATCTTCGGCTTTAGCTCTTTAACGAGCCTTATGAAGTGTAACGTTAGCCGTCCTCTCTTATCGACGTAAAGTCTATCCTCGGGCTTTGGGAACCTTCTTGCATTTGCGGATGTGAACGGCTCGCATGGGGGAGAGCCTATCAGAACATCTACATCTCCGCAGATCCTCTCGATCTCCCTGCCGGTGACGAGCTTGACATCTCTCACTATAACTTCCGTTTCCGGAAAGTTGGTCTCGTAAGTATCGGCCACAGGCTTGAAGTTCTCGACAGCAACGACTATCTTAAATCCTTCCAATTTGAATCCTCTACCGAATCCTCCGGCTCCGGCGAAGACATCTACGACGTTCATAAATTCGATTTCCCCACACTGAAGGCCTTCTTAACGATGTCTTGTAAAGGCTATGGTTTGCAAATTTAGATCACGCGAAAAGGTATAAATACACAACTGTGCTTCTGGTTAAAGCCCGATGAATGATGACGGATGGGAAGGAGGTGATGTGGATGGTGTACGTTAGATTCGAGGTTCCCGAGGAGTTGCAGAACGAAGCCCTCGCACTGCTTGAGAAGGCCAGGGAGACTGGTAAGATTAAGAAGGGTACGAACGAAACGACGAAGGCCGTTGAGAGAGGTCTGGCTAAGTTGGTCTACATAGCTATGGATGTGGATCCACCAGAGATAGTAGCCCATCTGCCTCTGCTATGTGAGGAGAAGAACATACCTTACATCTACGTCAAGAGCAAGGAGGAACTCGGTAAAGCAGCTGGAATAGATGTCGCAGCAGCATCTGCATGCATAATTGACGAGGGAGAGGCTAAGAAGGAGCTGAAGGCGATCATAGAGAAGCTCAGTGGATTGAGGAAGTAACCTTTTTATATTTATCTCCTCGGAGGTGATATCATGGTTGAGGAAGAGGACATCGCACCAGCTCAGGTCATCGAGATAATAGGAAGAACGGGGATGCACGGCGAGGCTACTCAGGTTAAGGTCAAGATACTGGACGGCCCGAACAAGGGAAGGATCATCACTAGAAACGTTCTTGGGCCGGTTAGGGTTGGCGACATTCTCATGATTAAAGAAACGGCTAGAGAGGCTAGGAAGTTGGTTGTGAAGTGAGGTGGTTGAAGTGGAGAAGAGGATCTGCGCGTTCTGTGGTTATGAAATAGAGCCGGGGACAGGTAAGATGGTTGTCAGAAAGGATGGCAAGATCCTTTACTTCTGCTCTAGGAAATGTGAGAAGAACATGCTCGAACTGAAGAGGAATCCAAGAAAGCTCAAGTGGACAAAGTACTACGTTAAGGGTGGAACGAAGTAACAGATTCTAATTTTTACCAGTTTTTGGGATCAACGGAGGTTTAGTTATGGAAAGGACATTTGTCATGATCAAGCCGGATGCAGTTCAGAGAGGGCTTATCGGTGAGATAATATCAAGGCTCGAAAGGAAGGGTCTAAAGATCGTTGCCATGAAGATGCTGAACGTTGACAGGGATCTTGCAGAGAGACACTATGCAGAGCACAGAGATAAACCGTTCTTTCAGAGCCTGGTTGATTACATAACATCCGGGCCGGTGGTTGCGATGGTCGTTGAGGGTAAAAACGCCGTCAAGGTCGTCAGAACCCTAGTAGGTGCTACAAACCCGCAGGAAGCCTTGCCAGGAACGATAAGAGGAGACTTCGGAATGGATATCGGTAGAAACGTGATCCATGCATCCGATTCACTAGAATCCGCCGAGAGGGAGATCTCATTATTCTTCAAGCCTGAGGAGATAATCGAATATAGAAGGATCGACGAGGACTGGCTCTACGAGTAACATTTTTTTAACCTTCCATCAGATTTCATTTTCCGGTGATAGCAATGGCAAAGAAGAAGGTAGGAGAACAAAAATCTCTTCGAACTCCGATCGTTGCCGTTTTGGGGCATGTAGATCACGGTAAGTGTTTATCTCCCGATTCAAAGGTAGTAAGCTCTATTGGTGAGGTTACTCTGAAGGATCTGTTCGATTCTGCTGGATGTATTGTGTATAGGGAGAGAGGATGCGAAGTTAGGAAGATAGATTTGGATGTTGAAGGTTTAAACGGAGATGCAGAGGAATCGATACTCAAAGCTTCGTACGTTTGGAGGTTGAAGCATAATGGAAAGCTTCTGAAAATTAAGCTGAAGAACTGGCATTACGTAATAGTGACACCGGAGCACCCGTTTTTAACGAATTTGGGTTGGAAGAAGGCTTGTGAGCTTAAAGTTAGAGATTTTGTTGCAATTCCGAGAAAGATCTCTGGAAACGAAAGGTTTGAGAGATTTCTGAATTACGTTTACTCCAAGCTTAATTCGATGATTTTTAGGGTTAATACCAATGCTCCAAAAGGTCTTAAGCTTCCTGTCGATCGAAATTACCGAATAAAGAAAAATGAGTTGGGAATTGAAGATATAAACTTGTTTGATCAAATTGAATCTTTTGCATTCCGCTCCCGCATGCGGGGGTGTGGAAAGCCGCAATTTTACATGAAATTCCCAAGGACTTTGGATGATTGGAAAAATGTGTTTTACGTGGCTGGAGTTTTATTTGGAAACGGATCAAAATCGAAGATCACCAAGATCGAGCGCTTAACGGCCGATGCTGTTAGAGTCAGAGGTCATAAGTCCTTCGAAATAGACTTCAGAGAGGCAAAGAACGCGTTGTTTAATTTTATTAAACTACTCTTCGATTATCCGGAGAGGAGAAAATCGCATACCATTTCAATTCCTCAAATTCTACACGTAGCCCCTAGGGTGCTCGTAGCCGAATTTCTGAAGGGATACTTCGATGCGGATGGAACCGTAAACGAAAGATCGGCTAGGATTGAAGCTTTCAGTGCTTCTCGAGAGTTTATCAGAGGTCTTTCGATTATACTGCTTAGATTCGGCATCCTTTCGAAGATATACGAAGTTAAAAGGAGGTATAACGGTAAGGATGGAAGATATTTCCTGCTTGTAATATCGGGTAGGAGGAATCTTGAGATCTTTGCTAAGGAGATAGGTTTTGAAGTCGAGAGAAAGGCCAAATCTCTCAAAAGGGTTTTGAGGAAGAGTAAGAAGAGTGAAAGCTATCCATTGCAGGCAGAATTGAGACGACTCAGAATTCTGTTCGGATTCACGAAGGCAGAGATGAACGATCGTATACCATTTTATTCGAAGTATGAGCGTTCTCAGAATCCAAGTTATGAGATCATCCTGAAGTTCTTGGAGAATCTAAAAGAAGGTTGCAGAAATCTCGAAAGAAAGATTGCGGTACTTGAAGGTAGGATCAAAGACAGAAATCTGCTCAGAGCTTTCAAGAACGATGGTCTAATCGATGATAAAGGTAATCTAACAGATTTGGGTAAGGAAGCCCTAGAGATCTGGAAGAATAGAGAATTTGATTTACGTCAGATCGACTATACCAGGAATTTGATTGAGAACGTGGCATTCGTTGAGGTTGAAAGTATCGAAGAGATCGACTACGATGGCTACGTTTATGATCTAACAACTCCCACGCACAACTTCATAGCAAATGGTACGATCGTCCATAACACAACGTTACTCGACAGAATAAGAAGAACTCGTGTAGCGGCAAAGGAGGCTGGTGGTATTACACAACATATCGGAGCCACGGAAATACCAATTGATATTATAAAAAGAATTTGTAGAGATTATCTAAAGAAATTTAAGGTTACGATCCCTGGTCTCCTTTTCATAGATACCCCCGGCCATAGGGCTTTTACGAATTTGAGGAAGAGAGGTGGCGCCTTAGCAGATTTGGCCGTTCTAGTTGTGGATGTAAACGAAGGTTTCAAACCCCAAACGGAAGAGGCCATATCCATTTTGAAGACGTTCAGAACACCCTTTGTGGTAGCTGCGAACAAGATCGATAAGATCTCCGGCTGGCAGAGCATTGAAGATGCACCTTTCCTAAAGAGTTGGGCTCAGCAGGATGAATATGCAAAGAGAAATCTGGAGAATAAAATCTACGAGTTGATAGGTGATCTCTACAAACACGGATTCAATGCAGATAGATTCGACAGGATTAGGGATTTCACTAGGACGGTTGCTATAATTCCAACCTCAGCCGTGACCGGTGAGGGTATTCCAGAGTTGCTTATGGTTCTGGTCGGTTTGGCTCAGAAGTATTTGGAGGACCAGCTCAGGCTGCACGTTGGCGGAAAGGCGAAGGGGACGATTTTGGAAGTTAAAGAGGAAAAGGGTCTTGGAGTTACGTGTGACGTGATCCTATACGATGGAACTCTCAGAGTTGGAGATAAAATTGCGATCGCTGGAATAGATGACGTAATCGTTACAAGGGTGAAGGGTATCCTCAAGCCTAGACCGGCTCAAGAGATGAGGGTCGAAAGCAAGTTCAGAGGTGTGAAGGATGTCACCGCAGCGGCTGGAGTTAAGATCGTCGCTCCAAACTTGGATAAGGTTCTTGCAGGAAGTGAGTTCGAAGTCGTTGAGAGCGAAGAGGACATAAAGAAGTTCAGGGAGAGGGTTAGAAAGGAGTACGAATCCATAGCGATCAGAACGGATGAGGAGGGAATAGTTCTCAAAACAGATACTTTGGGCTCGCTCGAAGCTCTAATCAACGAGCTCAAAGAGACCGAAATTCCGATCAAGAAGGCTGAGGTTGGAGATGTAGATAAGAGGGATGTCGTCGAAGCTTCTGCTAACAAGGATGAGGTGAACAAGGTGGTTTTGGCTTTCAACGTTAAGCTACTGCCCGGGGTTGAGGAAGAGGCCAAGAAGTACGATGTCAAAATTTTCCAGGATCAGGTGATATATTCCTTGGTTGAGAACTACGTTAAGTGGAGAGATGAGACGAAGAAGCTGAGAGAGAGGCAGAGGATAGAGGCTTTGATAAAGCCTGCAAAGATCAAACTGCTCAGGGAGTTCATATTCAGGAGGAGCAAGCCTGCTATAATCGGAGTCAGAGTTTTGGCCGGAGAGATCAAGAAGGATTTGAATCTGATCAAACCGGACGGCACTCAAGCCGGAACTATCAGAAGTATGCAGAAGGAGGGTAAGAACGTTAGCGTTGCCAAAGAGGGTGAGGAACTGGCGATAGCTATCGACGGAGTTACCATAGGCAGACAGCTCGATGGAGATGAAATACTGTACGTGGATATTCCGGAGAATCATGCTAGGATTTTGGAGAGGGAACTTATGAACATATTGAGCGATAAGGCGAAAGAAGCGTTTAAAGAATTTTTAGAGATAAAGAGAAGACAAAATCCGTTTTGGGCTAAATGATTGGAGTTCTTCACATCTGCTTATCTAAGCTTGATAAAGCTTTAGCTAATGGGTTCGCCTATGTCAACCATCTTTTCCAATACTCTTCAGTATCATCTCATGCAACATCTTAAGAACCTTCCTCCTGTCTTCCATCAGAACTACATCCTCCTCTCCAACCAGATACATGTTCAATGCGAACGGGCTCGGATGAGGAACCTTCACAATCCTAACCTCGATCTCCCTTCCGACCTTTCCCAAATAATCCAAAGCGTTTTCGACATCCATGAAATCCTCCATGATCTCCCTATATGTCTCCTTAAGTACGGGAAAATCTGGAAAGTACCTCTTCAAAAGCTTGAGCAAAGCATCGGCGCTCATCTGCTGCTTCCAAACGCTCTTCTCTCTGCCAAGGTAATTCCTTAGAATCATGAAAGATCGAACGGCCACATGCCTAAACCTCCTTCTCAAAAGCTCAGTCTTGTCCAAAGCTAGCTTGAGATGATCCTTGAAATCTCTCAAATCAAATAGATCAAAGATTTCATGCTCATCAAGCTTCTCGGGCAGCTTCAGCAGAAATCCGTTGTCTGTCACAGCTATCTGGACGTTACAATCCTTCATCCTACCAATACGATATGCAAAAACCCTTGAAACAGCCTCATTCGCCCTTCTACCGATCAGCGTGTGGAATACATAATAAAACATCCCATCCTCCTCAAATTCTTCGATTACGAGCTTTTTATCCGTTGGAATCTCGCTGAACAACTTCTGCTCCAAGAAGTACCTGAATATCGCTCTTGCCGTCTTCCATTCGATCTTGTACTCCTTCATGAGATGTCTGATGATGTCCTCATCTTCGATCTCCTCTCTCAGCAATCTATCGATCATCTCTTCCATCTTAGCCCTAAACCTCTGGATACGCAAAGCCAAATCGTAGCTTAAGGGTAGTTGCTCCGAGAACCAGCTCGGAACGGTCGGTTTCTCCCCCTCCACCTCCTCAACTATTATGCTCATACCCTTCGAACCCAAAAATCTGAATGTCCTTCCAGCCAAAACGAATACGTCCCCTTTAACAAGCCTTTCGGCGAACTCCTCCTCCACCTTTCCTATGAACCTACCATCCTTAGTTATGACCGTTATGGCAACCTCATCTGGAATAGTTCCAACGTTCAGATAGTAGATAGGCCTTAGAAGCTTTGTTCTTCTGCCAAATTCTTCAGCCTCTTCGTCGAACCATATCTTGCCGTAGACCTTCTCCTTCTCGAGCTCCGAGTATTTGCCTGACAGATACTTCAAAACGTCTATCAGCTCCTCCTTGGTTAGATCCCTGTAAGGATACGCACTTCTGATTAGCTTGAGAACCTCATCCACCTTCCACTTCTTTTCAATTGCCATTCCGACGATGTGCTGGCAGAGAACATCCAGAGGCTTCTTCGGAATGTGAATCCTGTCTAACCTTCTCTCCATCGCCTCCTTGGCTAGGACCGTGCACTCAACAAGATCGTCCTGATCGACGACGACTATCCTCCCAACGCTTACCTCATGCAACCTATGTCCACTTCTGCCTATCCTCTGCAGAGCTCTGTTTATGCTCTTTGGAGAGCCTAGAAGGATCACTAGATCGATGTATCCGATGTCTATTCCGAGCTCCAAGCTTGTCGAGCTAATAACTGCTTTAAGCCTTCCAGCCTTCAAATTCTCCTCAACCTCAAGTCTAACTTCCCTCGAAAGCGATGAGTGATGAGCTTTGATTGGATAATCCGGTAAGAGCTTCTTTAAGTGGTAAACGACCCTTTCCGTCGCACTTCTCGTGTTCGTGAAGATCAAAGTCGTTCTTGATGATTTAACAAACTCAGCAAGCATGTTGTAGAGCTTTTGAGATATCTCCTCAGCAGATGCTGAGAAGAAGTCGTCTATCGGTGATACGACTTTGATATCCATCGGCTTCGCGAACGTCACATCGGCAACTATGCAATCCCTCTCCCTTCCATCCTCATACCCAACCAAAAACCTCGCAACCTCGTCGAGCGGGTGGATCGTAGCAGAAAGTCCTATTCTGACCATCCTTCCCTTCTGCAACCTCTCTAATCTCTCCATCGAAAGCGTCAGATGTGTGCCTCTCTTGCTCTCTGCCATGGCATGGATCTCATCGACGATCAGATATCGAACGTCCGTGAGGTATCGGGAGAACTTCGGACTGGCCAAAACTATGGCGAGGGTTTCTGGAGTTGTGATCAGGATGTGTGGAGGCTTCTTAAGCTGTCTCTGCCTTTCATCCTGAGGTGTGTCTCCGGTTCTAACGGCTATCCTGATCTCCTGCAACTCGATACCCTTCTTTTCGGCAAGCTCGTAGATCTCCTTCAAAGGTTCTTCCAGATTCCTCCTTATGTCGTTGTTCAAAGCTCTAAGAGGTGAGACGTAAACGCAGTAAACTTTATCCTCAAGCTTTCCCTTCTCCGCCAGATCGACAAGCATGCTTATGACAGGCAAAAAGCCGGCCAAGGTTTTTCCACTTCCGGTTGGAGATGTTATGAGAACGTTGTTACCCTTTACAGCTTCCACTATCGAATACCTCTGTGGAGGTGTGAACGTCTTAAACTTGCCGAAGAACCACTCCCTCACGAGAGGATGCAGAACCTTGGCAATCTCCTCGTCGCTGTACGGTTTACCCTTCTTTATCATTACAGCTTGATGTTGGTCGTTTGAGTTTATCTTTCTTAATGTATTCGTCAAAAGTCGAATGAAAATTTTTATTTCCTCGAACTGCTTGGAGATAACAATGAAAAGAGATGTAGCGGTGTTGGGCGTTGGGCAGACTAAGTTCGGCTCACATCCAGACAAAACCCTACCAGAGCTTTTTGCCGAAGCTTTCTTCGAAGCTTTCGATTCTTCTAACATAGAACTCAAAGATATCGAAGCCATATACTTTGGAAACTTCGTTGGAGAGATCACGGATGGAGCAGCAAACTTGGGAGGTTTCATAGCCGATGAGATCGGACTTGGAGGAATCCCAGCCTATAGATTTGAAGGAGCATGCGCATCCTCCTCGCTGGCTTTCAGGGAGGCTTATTTGGCCGTTAAGCACGGAATTTACGACTGCGTTCTTGTCGGCGGAGCTGAGAAGCTGCATTCAGCCGGAACTCCCATCGGGACGAGAGCTCTTGCAACCGCTCTGGATTCTGCTTATGAGGTCAATTCGGGCCTGACGTTTCCGGGAGTATTTGCACTCATAACCAGGATGTACGCGAAGGTTTACGACATCCCGCTTGAAAAGCTTAGAGAGAAGATAGCGTACGTTTCGATCAAGAACCATAAGTACGGAGCGATGAATCCGAAGGCCCAATTCTACAAAAAGTTCGGAGATCTTAAGGTTGAAGATGTGCTAAACTCCAGGATGATCTGCTCACCGCTAACGCTGTTCGACTGCTGCCCCATGACAGACGGAGCTTCAGCGGTGATAATAGCCTCAGCGGAATTTGCAAAGGAAAGGATAGATGAGCCGATCTACGTTAGAGGAACTGGCCAAGCTTCAGCCGGAAGTCTATTCAGGCAGAGGTGGGAAGTTGTTAAGGCTTTGCCGAGGAAGAGATCTGCTGAGATGGCTTACAAGGAGGCTGGGATGACTCCGAAGGACATAGACGTCGCATTCATCCACGACTGCTTTACGATAGCCGAGGTCATAGCAAGCGAAGCCATGGGATTCTTCGAATACGGTAAGGGGGCTGATGCCGTTGAGGAGGGATTGACATGGGCCGATGGAGAGATCCCGATAAATCCAGATGGAGGTTTGATAGGCAAGGGACATCCGGTCGGAGCTACCGGAACAGCCCAAATATATTCAGCCGTGAAAATTCTCAGAGGGGAGTTAGACTTCGTAAAGATCGAAGCTGAGACGGCAATAACGGACACGTTGGGCGGAGATTTCGGAACTCTGGTTAATATAATCCTGAGCGTCCATAGGAGGTGATGGCATGTTTAAGGAGTTCTTCGATGGGCTTCTTGAAGGTAAACTGATCGGAGTTAGATGTAAGGACTGCGGAGATATAATATGCCCACCGAAGTCGACTTGCAGCTGCGGGAGCAGAAACCTCGAGAACTTTGAGCTCTCAGGCAGGGGTAAGATCGTCAGCTATACGGTAACGTACGTTGCCCCTCTGGGTTACGATAATGAGGTACCGTACGTTGTTGCTATGGTTGAGCTTGATGAGGGGCCATGGATAGTTGGAAGGCTCGATGTCGATGCAGAAATCGCCGAGAGGGAAGATCTGATTGGTAGAAGGGTTGAGGTTTTTGGTAAGGAATTCCCGACAGAGCAGTTTTATCCAGATAAGCGTAGGAGGGTCGTCCCGATGTTCAAACTGATCGATTAACTTTTAAGTTTAAACTTCAACGCCCAAAAATATCCCATCGTGATCCCTAACTATCTGAAACTTAACGTAATCTCCAACCCTCTTATCAGTAATCACCGTAACAACCCTA
>CAYMEG010000014.1:13681-16526 GCA_964389535.1 uncultured archaeon
CTGAAACTTAACGTAATCTCCAACCCTCTTATCAGTAATCACCGTAACAACCCTATTCTTAACTACGACTATCTTCTCTCCCCTGATCCTACCATCCGCAACGATCCTAGCCTTAAAAACATCTCCCCTCTTTATCGGATGTGGTATGCGAGGTCTTCTTTCGATTCCAAAGTCTTCAGGTTTAAGGATAAGCTTAACACCGTACTCCTCCTCAAGCTTTCTGAGTCTCTCGTAGAATTCCTTAAACGACATAACGTCGACCTTAGGTTTCCTACCGTACTTGTGCGGAATGTACTTCTGAATTCCCAAGGGTGGCCATCTTTTTCCTGCCCCTATCTCCAGAGCGAATTCGATCAGCTTCTCTATATCATCGTCGTTAACTCCTGGAAGCCACACGGGAGCTATCAGCAGATCGATCTTGCTTTCAGCTATCATCTTGGCTACTTCAATTACCCTCCTCAGGGGATACTTACACCCGTATATAATCTCGGCCTTCTTTTTGTCGAGCGTGTTCAGAGATAGGTTTATCCTGTCCATGTACCTCTCAAACACATCTATCTTCTCCTCATTCAGCAAGGTTCCATTGGTCTGCATCGAAATCACACTGACCTCCTTGGTCTTTCTCAAACCCTCAAGCAGTTCCTCCATGTAGGGATAGAGTAGCGGTTCTCCCTGCCCATCTATATGCGCCTCGACACAATCTCCCTTAAATTCAGCTACCTTCCTGAACTCCTCGATTAGATAATCGGGATCTACTATGTAGTCCGTCATACGTGTTCTGCTCTTCCTTCCCTCATCGACGCTGCAGAATATGCAGTTCAGGTTACAGCCAGTTATCGGCCTGACTTGGATGAGGTTCGTCCCTCTATCGATCAAACCGAAGGCGGCATGCCCAAGAAGTGGGATTCCGCTCTCCTTCGTTATGTAAATCAGATTCCTCTTCGTAACGTGATGTAGTATTCTCTTTGGCTCGGCGTAGGATATTATGTACTCCTTGGAGTATCTCCTCGCAAGCTTGAGGTAATGGTTCTTTGGAATCCTAACCTCTATCAGATTCCTAATCAGAAATACCTTCTCGTCTTTGGTTTCAAATTCCTTCAGGATCATAGCCTCATCTTCATAAGAACATCCAAGCCAGCTGAAGAAAGCCTGAACTCCCCATCCTCCTCGGCTATAAATCCATCCCTCTTCAACTCCTCTATAACTCCCCTAAGTGTAACCTCAGGTATCCTCGTGAACTTCGCTATGGTCTTCGAATCAGCCTTTCCCCTCTTCTTCAGCAATTCGAGTATCCTAACCTTAGTTGGATTTGAGGTTATCAGGCCGAGATCTCTCATAGTTGATGGTCGAACTTAAAGGATTAAAACACTTGTGAGCATAATATAATTTATGTAAAAATTTAAATTTACGATCTGCAAAGACTTAATAGCAGATCGATGAAATCTTAGACAATGAAAGTCGGAGGGATAAACAGCGTTGCCGAAGCTCTGAAGTCCGGAAAGGTGAATAAGATCTACATAGATAAAGATACGAAGAATCCGAGGATAAAACAGATTGAGGCTCTGGCAAGGAAGAAGGGTATTCCGATATCATACGTACCTCGTTCAGCTTTACTAAGGGAATCTCAAGGCATTGCCGCGGACATATCACCGATAAAGTACGTGGAGTTGGATTATCTGATAGACAGATGTCTTAGGCAAGGTTCATTCCTGCTGTTTTTGGATTCAGTTGAGGATCCAAATAACTTGGGTGCTGTGCTAAGATCAGCAGAGTTTTTCGGCTGTTCTGGAGTTGTGATTCCGAAGAGAAGGGCCGTGCAGGTTACGGATACCGTTGTTAGGGTTTCGGCCGGAGCAGCTTTACATCTGGACATAGCGAGAGTTGAAAACCTTGCAAACGCTTTGAAGAAACTTAAGAAGTTTGGGATAACGATAGTCGGTGCGGATTTGGATGGAGAAGACATAGACAACGTCGACATGTCTCCTCCCCTGGCAATGGTCATCGGCGGGGAGGACAGAGGGATTTCAAGGCCGGTAAAGAAGCAATGCGATTTCGTAGCTAAGATCCCAGGAAAGGGTAAGATAGAAAGTCTGAACTTGTCCGTTGCAGCTGGAATAATAATGTTCGAATTTAACAGGAGGCTCAAGGCCGGAGAGGTGGTGAGATGAAGGGTGAGATTTTGGCATTGCTAGCGGCCTTGCTTTGGGGAATTGCCCCGATTTTCGATAAGATCGTGGTTTCATCCGGGGTTTCGCCTTACATGGCAAATTTGATCAGAGCCTTCGGTGCGATCACATTTCTGGCTTTAGCAGTTTTGTTATTCAAGCAGTTCGATCTATCCGCCTTCACCAATAAGAATTTGGTTTACCTACTCGTTGCTGGTGCTTTGGGCGGAGGTTTGGCTATGATCCTGTACTACGTCGCTCTGAAGTTCACACATGCGTCGAGGGTCGTGCCTTTAACTTCGATCTATCCGCTGTTTACGGTCATATTCTCTGCGATCGCCTTGGGTGAAGATATGAGCCCAAAGGTGGTGGTTGGAACGATTTTGATAATATTGGGCGTCGTGCTTGTATGTGAAGGTTGATAAACGTTAGCGATAGCTAAGGTAATCTCTTCACAAATCGCTCAAAGCCTCTATCGAACGAGTATCCCAGATCTCTCATTATTTTAAGCGCCAAGCAGTCATTCGCGTCCAATCCAGTTTCGGAAATCATTGAAATTGCGCTTAGATAATCCCCCGCAATCTCTAAGTTATCGGAGGAATATATGCCCAAAAGTAAACTCTGCAGTTTGTCTGGATCCATAGCCTTCTTCAAAAAGTTGTTTACCTCAGATAGATGCA
>CAYMEG010000015.1:0-8537 GCA_964389535.1 uncultured archaeon
GGGGTACGGACATAACGAATGCGATCTCCACAGCCCTCAGAGATTTGATCGAGAGAGGTCTATCGGATTACACGAATACGATCATAATAATAACGGATGGGGAGGATGTAGTTCAGGATCTGTCCAAAGAGCTTAAGAGGGCTAACGCATCGCTTATTTCTGTTATGATCCAAGGAGACAACGAGACTTTGAAGGCTTTGAGCGATCAGTATATGAAAGCTGAGCTCAGCGAGGTTGGAGGAGTCAAACTCCTCAAGATCATCGAAGTCGGCTGAGAACGAAATTATACGGAAGATCACCCAACAGATTCTAAAAAACGGCAGAGAAAATCTAAAGCCTAAGAGTTTTAGGACTCCATTGCATAGCTTGTAAGCCATCGGAAGAACAAGCAACAGAACTTAACCGTTCACGATCTCATGCTGCAAGGTTTAAGATGGGTGGAGCCATCACACCGATGTATGGGATAGCAGAGGCGATGGTCGCATGCAAATTAACGCTCTTCGGATAGGTTTTATTCGATATTTTACCATGCGCATCAGTTAAATATCAATCTCCAGACCTTTAAACGATGAAGCTCGAGGAACTTAGATTCGGTACCGAGCTCATAAAAAGGGGATTCGCAAAGATGCAGAAGGGCGGAGTTATAATGGATGTAACGAACGCCGAACAGGCTCAGATTGCCGAGGATGCTGGAGCTGTGGCTGTCATGGCTCTGCATAAGGTTCCGGCAGATATCAGAACCAGTGGCGGAGTTGCAAGGATGGCGGATCCTAAGAAGATCCAGGAGATAATGGATGCCGTAACGATTCCAGTGATGGCAAAGTGCAGAATTGGGCACGTTGCTGAGGCAAGGGCTCTTGAAGCTTTGGGTGTTGACATGATAGATGAGAGCGAAGTTCTAACCCCAGCAGATATCTTCTTCCACATAGACAAGCGTAAGTTCGTCGTTCCGTTCGTATGCGGAGCAAGAAGTCTAGGTGAGGCTGTCAGGAGGATCTGGGAAGGCGCTGCCATGATAAGAACCAAAGGCGAGGCTGGAACTGGCAACGTCGTCGAGGCCGTTAAGCACATGAGGATGATGAACTACGCAATTGCAGAACTTCAAAGGATGCCCGATGAGAAGGTATATGCGGTTGCTGAGAAGTACGCCGAGAGGTACGTCGAGCTTGCAAGGATCGTAAGGCAAGAGATGGGATTGCCAACTGATATAAAGCGTGATGATGTTATATACGAGGAGTACACTTGGGAAGAAATAGTAGAAGGATTGTACGAGGTCTTGCTTGAGATAAAGAAGATGGGAAGGTTGCCGGTTGTTAACTTCGCAGCCGGTGGCATAGCAACCCCCGCGGACGCTGCCTTCATGATGCAGCTAGGAGCGGACGGTGTATTCATAGGCTCTGGCATATTCAAGTCATCAAATCCAGAAGCCTATGCTAGAGCTATAGTTGAGGCTGTTCAGCATTGGGATGAGCCAGAAGTCGTTGCAGAAGTCAGCAAAGGAATAGGAGAGGCTATGAAGGGGCTTGACGTTTTCAAGCTAAGCGAGAAGGAGAGGCTGCAGGAAAGAGGGGTATGAGAGTAGCCGTAGTAGGAGTGCAAGGAGCTGTTGAGGAGCACGTCATAGCTACGAAGAACGCTATGCGGAAGCTTGGAATAGATGGGGAGGTCGTTGCTACTAGAAAGCATGGAATAGTTTCAAAGTCTGATGCTGTGATAATCCCCGGTGGAGAAAGCACGACGATAAGTAGGTTGATGTTCAGGGATTCGATTGCAAGCGAAGTGATTGAGCTTGCAAGAGAAGGAAAACCCATAATGGGGACATGTGCGGGATTGATTCTGCTTTCTAAGCATGGGGACGAACAGGTTGAAAGGACTAGAACCAAGCTTCTGGGACTTTTGGATGTTTGGATCAAGAGGAACGCCTTCGGCAGGCAGAGGGAAAGCTTTCAGGTTAAGCTCAACGTTAAGCACATCGGAGAGTTTGAGGCTGTTTTCATCAGAGCTCCAGCGATAACCAAGGTTGGCGAAGGTGTTGAAGTTTTGGCCACATTTGAAGATTACATAGTCGCAGTTCAGCAGGATAACATATTAGGCTTGGCATTTCATCCCGAACTAACCGATGACACGAGAATTCACGAATACTTTTTAAAGATGGCTTTGGATTAATTACCTGCAAATCGACAAAGATCTTACATCGGTGGGTATTCAATAAACTTAAATATTGTTTTAAATCTACCTCCCTTACCCATGAGAATAGCCTTGAAGCTAGCGTATATCGGGACGAACTTTCATGGCTTTCAGTACCAGCCCGATGTTAGAACTGTCGAAGGTGAACTGTTTAAAGCGTTTGAAGAGCTCGGAATAGACTTAGATAAGGCCAACTACAAGTGCGCTGGAAGGACGGATGCAGGGGTTCATGCCTTTGGGCAGGTTGTCGCTTTGAACGTTGAAAAGCCGATCTTTCCTCGCGCCATAAACGCTCATCTGCCTGAAGATATCACGGTTTGGGCTTGGGCTAAGGTATCTGAAGATTTCAATCCAAGACATGCGAAAAGCAGAATATACATGTACGTCTTATTTGCGAGGAATTACGACATATCGGCCATGAGAAAGGCTGCGAAGCTTTTGCTCGGAACGCACGACTTTTCAAACTTCACAAAGAAGTTTGGCGAAGGAGAAAGCTGTGTAAGAACGATCTACAACGTTGAGCTCAGGGTTGACAAGGACTTCATAATATTTGAAATCGAGGGAAACGCCTTCACATGGAACATGGTTCGATGCATCGTGACGGCGTTGGAAGAGGTTGGAAGTGGACATAGGAGTGTTAAATGGTTCGAATCCATGCTAAATCCGGAAAAACATAGGGAAAGAATTGAACCCGCTCCGGCTTACGGCTTAATTCTAAAAGACGTTACTTATGACGGTGTGGAGTTTGAGGTCGACGAATACGCTTGGAAAACTCTACAACAGAGATTATGGAACATTGTTAAATATCATGGAACGTTATACGAGCTATTTTCGATGTTCATTGAAAGAAAACAGGAAGATTAGGCTTTAATCCTCTCAGGATTGAAACCCTTCTTAATCAAGAGTTCCTTAACCCTCGTAATGTGATTACCCTGCAACTCAATAACCCCATTCTTAACCGTCCCACCACATGCAAGCTTGGTCTTCAAGAATTTTGCAAGTTCCTCCAAATTTATCTCGCTTCCGTCGATCCCCTCGATTATCGTTACCTCCTTTCCGTATCTTCTTCTGACAACTCTGATTACTATCTGTTGCTGCTCCTTTGCTACTTCCTCACATACACAAATATCCTTTGGTAATCCGCAAATTGGACAGATTTCCGACATCTTCGTCCATTACCTCCTCGTTTTTTAAAAGTATACCATCACGGATTTTAAATTTTCGGTGGTTTCAATAACGATTTTATAATCGTGCGATAACGTAACGGCGATGGAGATACCAGAGGATGTCCTCAGAGTCTGGAACAAGTACGATCTGCCAGAGAACGTTCGAAAGCATTGCATGAAGGTTGCGGAGATAGCTTTGAGAATAGCGGAGAGGATTAGGAATAACGGTTACGATGTGGACTTGAACGCTGTTAAGAAGGGTGCTTTGCTGCACGACTTGGGAAGGGCAATAACACACGCCCCATTCGAACACTTCATACTGAGCGGGGAACTTATCAGAAACGACGGTTTCGATGAGAAGATAGCTAAGATAGCAGAGAGACACTTCTCAGCTGGGGTTACTGAAGAAGAAGCTAGAAGGCTTGGACTTAGGGTCGTTAAGAATTTCATGCCCGAAAGCATCGAAGAAAAGATAGTATGCTACGCAGATAAGGTTACGAGGGGGGATGAGGAGATATCGTTTGAAGAGTTCTTAAGGAGGTTGGACGAACTTGAAAGGGAACATCCTGAAACTGCCTGGTTCACGAAGAAGACGAGGGAAAGGATATTGAGGATTAAGGAAGAGCTTGAAAGGTTGGCTGGTAAGTTATGATCGCGGGAATCGACGTCGGAGTTAAGAGGAGTTACATAGCGATCATAGAAGATGATAAGGTTGTGTACACTGGAATATTTGACGACTGTAAGGAGGACTTTAGGTTTGCCGGGATAGACGCCCCTCTAAGCTTCCCGGCTGAAGGTTACTTTAGGGAGTGCGAGAGGAAGTTGCATAGGATGGGTATCCGACTACTCCCACCGAGGTTCATCGAAAAGATCGCTTTGAGAGGCATGGAGATAGCCAGAGAACTTGAAAGTAGGGGAGTTCGGGTTTACGAAGTTTATCCATTCGCAACTAGGGTGATCTTGGGAATTGCTCCGAAGGCGAATAAGAAAAAAGAAATGAAGGAGATAATCAAAGATCTACGGAGATTCATCGATGTTAGGGATGTTAACGATCACAACATCATCGATGCAATAATTTCAGCTTTGACCGTTAAGCTATACATCGAAGGACGTGGAGAGATCATCGAGGGGAAGGACGGTTCGATATTGATTCCCAAACCTTTATGATGTCCTCCTCAAGCTCAGCGATACAAGCCTTGGGTTTTCTTCTTCCAGAGACGTAATCCTTAGCGGCGACGATGATCTCGCAGTAGGCCGGACAACCTCTATTGAGAATCCCAAAATTTTTGCAGAAGTGCAAGTTTGAACACTCAATAACGGTGTATCTCCTCAGATCTATGTCTACTTGAACTATCGCCGTCGTTCTTCTCAGTTCAATTCTGAGAACCTTTACTGTCATAAAGACCCCCTCTTACACATCATAATAACTATAACCATGAAAATATTTAACGATTTTGATCACGCTCACGCATAACATTTTTTACCTGTACACTCAAAGTTTTAACGTGGAGTGTGCAAGATGCAAGGGTAGGTTGCTCTGTGGAAGGTTGAGATGTCCTCTACTTGAGAAGTTTAGGCTAAGAACGGCCAAGATCGAAGTTGGAGAGATAGAGAAACCCACACCGCCGTCGGTTTTCGTCGGAAGGTATGGATATCCAAAGGTATTCGTTGGTCCGCTTATAGCTACCAGAGAAGATAACCCAGAATTTTTAGATTCCCCCTGGCTTTGGAAAGGTAGAATCGAGGATATCATTGCGATCAGGATGTCCCTGATCAGAGGGATGAAACTTGTAGATGTCCGCTCAGGAGGTAGGTTTATCGAAACGTTGCAGGAAGCTACTGCATCGATCAGACACGTTTTTCTGGAGGGCAGAATCGAAAGAGTAATTGAGAAACCTATATTCGACGATGTCCTTCAACCGATAGGAGTAGCAGCTAGGATTGAAGATTTGAGATTGGTAGAAAATCCGAAGATTCCCAGAGAGGTTGAAAAGGTCTGGAACGATGAAGTTAAGGCAGTTGATGCTGTAAGATTGCTGTTCGATGCCGGTTTCAACACTTACTACATCCAAAGGTTATTCTCGATTGGCATGCTTGGTATTGAAAAGAGATTGGTTCCAACGAGGTGGAGCATCACGGCCGTTCACGATATCTTGGGCGAGAGTTTAAAGCAAGAGGTTGCGGAATTTGAACCGATCGATGAAGCTATGTTTTTCAGTTACGAACACTTCGGAAACCGATTTGAAATTTTGATCTTGCCCGGAGAATACTCATTTAATTTGATAGAAATTTGGAATAAGAGGAGCTTTTGGAGCCCGGACTCGACGTGGATGGGTTACGATGGTGAAACCATAGCAAAGAAGAAGAGGTATTCGATCTTAGGAGGAGGCTACTATGCAGCAAGGCTGCCCGTGCTGAAATTTCTAAGAAAAATTAGAAGGAAAGGAAAGGTATTCGTTTTGAGGGAGATAAAGCCCGAATACTATGCACCGCTCGGTGTCTGGGTTGTTGAGGAAGGTGTTAGAAGGGCTTTCGCACTTGGTAGAAGGGATGTAGGCTATGAGAAGATCAGAAGTTTCTTGAGAAAGTTTAGATATCAGACTACACTTGCAGATTTCCAGCCATGAGAACTTTTATATTCTGCAAAGGTTTGCAGAGTTAGGATGAAACTGGTTACATGTGGGTTACCTTACGCAAACGGTAAGGCTCACATCGGGCATCTTAGAACCTACGTGCCAGCTGATGTTTACGTTCGCTATCTTAGGTTGATGGGGCAAGATGTTCTCTTTATCTGTGGTAGCGATTGTCATGGCACTCCGATAGTCGTTAACGCTGAGAAGGAAGGAATAAGTCCAAAGGAGCTTGTCGATAGGTACCACGAACACTTCCAAAAGATCTTCAAAGAGCTGTGTATAGAGTTCGATTTCTACGGAAGGACAGATGCGGATTACAACCATCACAGAACGCAGGAGATCGTGAAAAAGCTAATTGAGAACGGCTACGTTTACGCTAAGGAGATAGAGCTTGCCTATTGTCCGAAATGCGATAGGTTTCTGCCTGATAGATACGTGGAAGGTATATGCCCCTATTGCGGAGCCATTGCAAGGGGGGACGAATGTGATCAGGGATGTGGAAGACATCTCGAGCCGGGTGAAATCAAAGATCCGAAGTGTAAGATCTGCGGGAGCAAGGCTGAATTTAGAAAGCAGAAGCACTACTTCTTCAAGCTGACAGCCTTCAAAGACTTTCTAATCGATTATCTTGAGAATAAACTGCAAGGGACAGAGAATGCTTTGAATTACGCAAGGCAATGGGTTAAAGCTGAACTTAAGGATTGGTGTATAACCCGAAACTTGGAGTGGGGGGTCAAGTTCCCGGGAGAGGATCTCGTTGTCTACGTTTGGGTTGACGCACCGATAGGCTATATATCTTTCACCGAGCAAGCCTGCAAGCTTAAGGGTTTGAATTGGAAGGATATTTGGCAGAATGGTGAGATCAGCGACATAACGCACTTCATAGGACTCGATATAGTATATCACCACTGCATATTCTGGCCAGCTATGCTGAAGGGTGCCGGCTATTCGTTGCCAAGGGCGGTAGTTGCATCTGGCATGGTGAAGGTTGAGGGCAAGACTTTCTCAAAGACCAGAGGATACGTAGTCTGGGTTGAGGACGACTACCTCAAGGCCGGATTCAATCCCGATTATCTTCGATACTACATCGTAAACTACACATCCCATGAGAAGGATCTGAATTTCTCCTGGAAGGTGTTTAGAGATAAGGTAAACAACGAGATAATAGCAACCTTGGGCAACTTCATCTACAGGGTTCTTCACTTCGCATGGAAGAACTTCGGGAGGATCGAAGGCAAAGTTGATGAGAGGGTTTTGCAGAAGATAGCAGAGATCAAGGATAAGATCGTTCAGGCGATAGACAAATGGGAGTTTAAAGAGGCGAGCGATGCTTTCATGGAACTCGCAACTTTTGGCAACGAGTACTTCCAAGCGATGAAGCCCTGGGATCTCGTTAAGGCGGACAGAACAAAATGCATGGATGTTTTAGCTTCGTGCATTCAGATGGTTAAAGCTCTGATAATCTTTGCGTATCCCGTCATGCCTAAAACGATGAGCAGACTTGCAGAACTATTGGGCATGGACATGGCCAAAGTTAGACTTGAAGATGCTTTGGAACCTGTAAAATCGATAGAGCTTAAGAAGCCCTTCATACCTTTCGAGAAGGTGGATGAAAAGAAGATCGAGGAGATGGAGAGGATCATGCATGAGAGGATCGAGAGGGCTGAGGAAACCAAAGAGTTGGTAGATATAAAGGACTTCGCAAAGCTCGACATAAGGATTGGAAGAATTGTAAAGGCTGAGAGGATTGAGGGTAGCAAGAAACTAATAAGGCTTGAGATTGATCTGGGTAACGAAGTGAGACAAGTTGTTGCTGGAATTGCAGAAGTCTACAAGCCAGAAGAGCTCATAGGAAAGCTAGTTCCGGTGCTTGTCAACATCAAACCGGCCAAATTGATGGGAGTTGAAAGCAGGGGGATGGTTCTGGCGGTCGATGTAGATGGGAAACCAGTCCTATTGCACCCAGACAGAGACGTGCCCTTAGGCTCGAAGATTAAATGAAAAAGTTCTTAAATTTTTTAAGTTCCCTTGCGATGAATGCTGGAAGTCCTGATATACGGGATCATCATCGGTTCAATCTGGGCTCTGGTGTCTTCCGGCTTTAGCCTAGTCTTTGGTGTTGCGAGAATTTTGAACTTCGCCCACGGAACGTTCTTCGTTTTGGGTGCCTACTGTGCGATCTTGCTCTATCCTTACTTGGGATTTCTTTCAATCATTCCAGCCATAGTTTTGATTGGCATATTCGGCTGGGTGATCTATCGAGCCCTCATAAGCCCGATAAAGAGTTACGAGGTCATGGTCATCCTGATAACACTAGCATTAGCCTTATTAATCGAAGAGATCCTGCTTGCAATATTCAAGGACATTTCAAAGTCTTATCCGTCGCTGATCTCTGGACTTGTAACCATCGCCGATGTTCCAGTTCCAACGAACAGACTGCTCATATTGGGGATCGCAATAGTTGTGATAATTGGATTAGATCTGTTCATAAGAAAGACGAAGGTTGGAAAGTTTATAATGGCAACATCGCAGGATATGGAAGCTTCTATGC
>CAYMEG010000015.1:8637-11308 GCA_964389535.1 uncultured archaeon
ACGAAGGTTGGAAAGTTTATAATGGCAACATCGCAGGATATGGAAGCTTCTATGCTCGTAGGAATAGATGTCGAATGGGTGTACTCTGTCACTATGATGATATCGGCTATGCTTGCAAGCTTGGCTGGGATTCTGTACGCTCAGATCTATGCCGTAAATCCAGCCACGGCTTTCAGAGTCTTAATCTACGCATTTGCGATAGTGATTCTAGGTGGCTTGGGTAGCGTTAGAGGAAGCATAATAGCCTCATTCATAATCGGATTCATTCAAGTTGCGATTTCGATGTTTTACGAGCCGAGATGGGCTGAAATCGCTGCTTTGGCTGCGATAATATTCATACTGGTTGTTAGGCCTAAGGGTCTGTTCGGGGTGGAGTGAATGAGGTGGCTTGCGTTGATATCACTAGCTGTATTGGCGATCCTTCCAAACTTTGCCCCACAGTCGGCGATATACTTACTGGGACTTACGTTCATCTTCGTAGTTTACGTGATAAGCTGGGATCTGATCGCCGGTTACGCTGGGCAGATAAACTTGGGGCATACCGTATTTATCGGAATCGGAGCCTACACAACAGCTTTGCTTCAGAATCCCGAGAGATTGGGAATCTTAATTCCGCAACTTCCGATATGGGTTACCATAGTCTTTGGCGGTCTGATGGCAGTAGCATTTGGATTTGCAATAGGAGTTGTATGTCTAAGATTGAAGGGTTACTATCTAGCCTTGGTTACGGCGATATTGCCTTTGATTTGCATCCAGCTTTTAAACGTTTATTCTAACGTATTCGGCGGATACGAAGGATTTTCGGTCGGATTTGAGAAGGCACTGGCTTCCAGCCTAATTGCAAAGTATTACGTGTCCTTTGCATTCATGCTCGTATGCATAGCTGCAACGATATACGTAATCAGAAGTCCGTTGGGAATAAAGCTAAAAGCGATTAGGGAGGATGAGGAACTTGCCGAGGCTGTTGGAATAGATGTCGTCAGATACAAGCTTATAGCATTCTGCTTAAGTGCATTCTTTGCTGGATTGGCCGGAGCCATGATGGTTCACTACAGGATCACCGTCGGACCCGATCTCTTCGACATACCGCTCATGCTGATGATAATACTTGCAGCCGTCATAGGAGGGCTGGGAACGATATACGGGCCGATAGTCGGAGCTTTCCTAATCTACCTTGCCAAGAATTACATATTCGTCCAGATAGTTCAGGCTTTATCGTTGAACATTTCAGATGAGATATTTCTATATATTTTACTGATAATAATAATTTTAAAGAGTCCCGAAGGGTTGTTTGAAAAGGTCAGGAGGATGTTCACATGATCATAGCGATTCCAAACAAGGGAAGACTAAGCCAGCCTGCGCTGGATCTGCTCAGGCAGGCTGGGATAAAGCCCGAGCTTGAGGAGAGGAAGCTCGTAGTCCCGACAAACAATCCGAACATAAGCGTTCTGTTTGCGAGGGCAAGGGATATTCCAGAATACGTTTACATGAACGCCGCTCAGGCTGGGATAACCGGATACGACATGGTAGTTGAATCTGGGGTTGATGTGGAGGTTTTGCTCAAGCTCGGATTTGGGAAGGCCAAACTCGTAATCGCCGCTCCGGCTGAATCAGATATAAAAACGGTTGAAGACTTGGAAGGAAAGAGGATTGCAACCGAATTCAGGAGGATTGCCGAGAGGTTTTTTAAAGAGAGGGGGATAAAGGTCGAGATAGTTGAAGTCTCCGGTGCATGTGAAAACGCCCCTCAGATAGGAATCGCAGATGCGATCATGGATCTGACATCTACGGGCACCACCTTAAGGATCAACAATCTGAGGGTTGTTGAGGATGTTCTTGAAACCGAAGCTGTTCTGATCGTAAACAAGGAGCATAAGGATAGCTTTGAGGTTAAGGCCCTGGTTACTTCGATTCAGGGTGTTTTAAATGCGAGGGGTATGATGTACCTGATGATGAACGTCCCAGCCAAGGCTTTGGATGATGTGAAGAGGATAGTTCCGGGTTTGAAGGGGCCAACAGTCATGAGGGTAGAATCTGATGAAGATATGCTGGCTGTACATGTGGTTGTCCGCGAAGATAGGTTGTTCGATGTTTTGGAAAGACTTAAGAAGGTCGGTGCAAGGGATATCCTAATAGTTCCAGTTCAAAGGCTCATATACTGATCTTCACAAGCTTTTCAAATTGCTCGATTATGACGGGATAATTCTTCATTGCATACTCGATGAGATCTGCGGCGATCTCAAGTCTGAGCAGTTGGTAGGCCCAATCTTCAAACAACTCGAGTCTGGTCAGATGGGCAACTCCAAACAAAACCAACGACGATGCGAAGGCTGAAAAAAATATTACGAGAAGTGTTTCATAAAGTCTGATGCTTAAGGCGGATCTTATCAGAATTATGTAGAATAGACCGGTTACGATCGATGAGAACATGGCGTAGGTGGGAACCAAATTCATGATCCAGTATATCACGCCGCAAAATACGACCGCAATGATGTTAACCAAGAAAACGTCCAAAAACTTTCTATCCCTCCCGACACCCTTAAGACTAAGCCACATAAATATGCTCAACAGAAATATCAGCATCACCACGAAAGTTAGGCCAAATAAAAGCTCTATCATCTTTAACAATCTGGATTATTAAATATTTAAAGCTTTTCTGGAAATATTTATA
>CAYMEG010000015.1:11408-15576 GCA_964389535.1 uncultured archaeon
GGGGTCTGCGGGTTCTATAGAAAAGGGGAAAGTCCGACTTTCGCTTTGATAGATACGAGGAGCTTGGATGTCTCGTTCTACGAGTTCGAATTTGATAGGGGTGAAGTTGAAAGGAAGATAAAAGAGGAAAAACTGCCGGAAGAAGTCATTAAAATCCTACACCATGGACTATAACAATTTTTGATTCCATACTAATGCTAAACGTTTTTCATATGTCAAAAATCGAAGGTTTCTTATTTTATTTGAAGATCGCTGAATTATGGTTAGATTCGTTCAAAATCTACTTGAAAGAAGACGAAAAAAGAGAAGATTGCGTAAAATAAAAGAATCTATGCATTACGATACGGATGATATAGAATCCTTAATTAAGAAACTGACAGAATTATAATTTTTATAATTAAAAATTAATAATGAATTACGCCGAGCTTGGAAACAGTTAAAATTCCTGCAGTTCGATCAGATCTCATGATCGAGATCAGAACAAGCAGAAGGGTTGAGGTTATAGACATAACATCTGAAGTTCAGAGAGAAGTTGAAAGATCTGGAATTAAGAACGGAATAGCTGTAGTTTACACGCAGCATACAACCACAGCCGTGATAATAAACGAAAATGAATCCGGGCTGAGGGAGGATATCGTGTCGGTGTTGGATAAACTGATCCCAAGAGAAGCTGGCTACATGCACGATAGAATCGATGACAATGCGGATGCCCATCTAAGGGCGATCTTCCTTGGAAACAGCGTTGTCGTCCCGGTCACTAACGGAAAACTCGATTTGGGAACTTGGCAGAGGATAATGTTCGTCGAGCTTGATGGGCCGAGGACGAGGAGGGTCATAGTGAAGACTATCGAGGGTTAAACATGCTAAAACTGGTATTTTTGGAAACATCGCTCGAATTAGTTCCTCCGAACATCGCAAGACATCCTGCAATAGTGAAGGATGCAAAGAGGAGAAAGAAGAAGCCTACAAAGATTATCCTAGATGATTCGAAGCATCATGCAGCGATGAAGGATCTCGATGCAAGGGAGAAGAGAGGAAGGCCAGACATAATCCATCAATGTCTACTTTCGGTTTTGGATTCCAGAGCTTCGAGATTCGTAGATGTGTACGTTCACACGATCGACGATACCATAATATGGATAAACAACGAAACCAGGTTGCCGAGAAACTACAATCGATTCATTGGACTAATGGAGGATCTGTTTGAGAAGAGGGAGATAAGGGCCAACGATGAGGTTCTGCTCAAGATCTTGGATGTTGAGCTTGAGGATCTATTTAAGGATGTTGAAGCTGTGGTTGTTTTAACCGAAAAGGGAGATAAGGATGAAAGATTTTTGAGAGATGTCTTTAGATCTAAGGAGAGGATTGCGATTTGCATCGGAGCTTTCCCGCATGGAGACTTCGAGGATGATACTCTTGAGATATTGAAGGAATTTAACGCCGAATTCATTGCGATCGCTAAGGAACCTCTCACAAGCCTATATATAACGAACAGGGTGATATGTATCTACGAGGATGAGAGAGTTCTATCTGATAGAAATGGCCAGAAGTATGCTTAAGATCGAAAGGGAAGACATACTGGTTGGAGTCGGTGAAGACGACTGTGCGGTCGTTAGGGTTGGAGATGTGAATTTGGTCTTAACCACAGACTGCCTGCATGAGAAGACGGATTTTCCAGCCGGAATAGAGGCTGAAGAGATAGGACGTCTGGCTTTGGCCGTAAATCTAAGCGATTTAGCCGGATGCGGAGCTAAGCCCCTCTTTTTCCTCTATACAATCACCATAACGGATGAAATCGACGATAGAACTTTTGAAAGGATTTTGAAGGGTATGAGAGATCTCGCGGACAGATATGGAGTCGCGATAGTTGGCGGGGATACAGATTTCGGCGACGAACTGCACATATCTGGCTTTGCGATCGGAGTTGCCGAGAGATTTGTGACTCAAAGCGGTGCAAGGGTCGGAGATTACGTATGCATAACAGGTTCGCTTGGAAAGGCTCAACTGAGCTTGGATCAACTTCTTTCTGGAATAGATCGAAACGAGATAGCATATCCAGAAGCATTGTTTAAGCCTGAACCAAAAGTTTGGGAAGGTATCCAGATTGCAAGGTATGCGAATGCGATGACAGATATAAGCGACAGTTTGGCAGTTTCACTCAATCTGATTGCAGAAAAGAGTAAAGTCGGAATAGAGATATATGAAGATTTAATTCCACTCGATCATTTACTCAGCTATGTCGATTACGATAAGGCTCTCGAACTCTTTTTATATGCTGGAGGTGATTACGAACTGGTTTACACATCTAGGCGATGTAGTCACATAAAGATCGGCAGGGTTGTAGAGGGTAGAGGTGTTTGGCTCGTTAGAAGAGACGGAAGCAGAGAGAAGGTTGAATTTCGCGGTTACTCCCATTTTTAATCTATCCTATCACCTTATGTCTCCATCGTTTACAAACAGTTCGTAAAACTTACTGGGCTCTTTGGATTCATCTTTATCCTAATACCCCTCCCGATCTTCAACCTCAATCACGTAATCGGATTTACATTCGAACATGGCCAGAGTTCACCAACCTCTTATCAATTAGGATACCTTTCCTTTCTCTGATTATATCGCACACAGCTTGCACACCTTTCCAGGGGTACGAACGATGAGAAGGGGTTGAAGTATGTCCATGAGGCCGATGCTCTCCTCGAGCTTCTTTATCGCAAGCGAGATCGTGAAAAGTTCGTGAATTCTTCGTTTGGAGTTAAAATCTTAGCTCTACCGAGTTCTCGTGTTATGTCTTCCTTTAACCTCTTTGCAATGCAAAAACGTTGTATCCCTCATCTATTGCACTCTTTAAAAACTTCAGAGCTATCCTTAGGCCAAGGTCACCTACGGATTCGATGAGCACAACCCTACCGCCCGAAACTTCCCCAACGAGTTCGTCGAACTTCGAAATGTCAAACCTCATGACCCAGTTTGGAGCTTACATTTTGGGAGCTTCCTACTAAAGACATCGATGAACACCTCCAATCAGACTCGAGTAGGGCTATATTTCGTCCGATTTCGTAAGATTTCTCCCGTTTATCGAACACCTCCCAGCACACTCTATGATAATAATAACAATGATAAAATAATACTTTATAAAATTTTCTATTAATTAATCAATTTTTATAATAAATTTCGCATAAAAATTGATCTGTCCTAAGATCGATTCAAAGGTATGGATCCGTTCGAATTTGTAGAAGAATCTGCAAGGAAGATAAAGAAGATGGAAGTTAGAGGTGCAGCCAAAATTGCAAGATTTGCAGTCGAAACCTTAAAGAAATTTGCAGAGCTTATAGATAGGGATTTTGACAAGAACATGCGCTGGGCCTCTGAAGTTCTGCTGAACACACGTCCAACAGCCGTAAGCCTATTCAACGCGGTGAACTACGTTATGGATTACAGTGGAAGAGACGATGAAGAGAAAAAGAGAGATGCGATTGGAAGAGCCATGGAATTCATTAGGTGGGTAGACACTGCAAGGGAGAAGATTGGAGAGATTGGAGCAAAAAGGATCAAGGATGGATACGTGATACTGACGCACTGTAACTCTTCAGCGGCTTTATCTGTAATAAAGACGGCTTTCAGGCAGGGAAAGGATATAGAGGTGATAGCGACCGAATCCAGGCCAAGATATCAAGGACATCTCACAGTCAAGGAACTAAGCGAGGAAGGAATTCTAGTTACGCTTATAGTTGATTCTGCGGTTAGGTACTTCATAAACGATGTGGACTGCGTCATAGTTGGTGCAGATACTATTACAGTCAACGGAGCTTTGATCAACAAGATTGGCACCTCCCAAATAGCTCTATGCGCTAAGGAGGCGAGGGTTCCGTTTATGGTCGCAGCAGAAACCTACAAGTTCAGCCCGAAGACGTTATTTGGTGAGCTCGTCGTCATAGAAGAAAGAGATCCTGAAGAGGTTGCTCCAAAGGAAATTTTGAATTTGAGGAACGTTAAAGTCAGAAATCCAACTTTCGACGTTACTCCGAGGGATTACATCGATCTGATAATAACTGAAATCGGTGCCATTCCTCCGGAGATGGCTTACATAGTCATCAGAGAAAGGCTCGGCTACACCGGAATAAGCTATGAGGAGATCAAGGTTTCAGCGAGACACTTCGATTGAAAAAGCTTA
>CAYMEG010000016.1:0-15180 GCA_964389535.1 uncultured archaeon
ATACCCAATATCTTAATCTCTAAATCTTGTTCCTCTCAAACAATTTTAGTTCCTTAACTATTTCTTCCACTTTCATCATATTATTACCTAAATCTCTATCCAACTTATCTTCTTCGATTATGTGGACACGTCCGGAGTTCGAGCAGTAAAGGTTATAACGTTTGAACTGAACAAGGGTGTAAAGTTCTCAGATAGAAGTGAACTCAACGCCGATGCTGTAAAGTTTACGGTTGAGTGGCTCAAGCTCAATCACCCATTAGGCTCTAAAACGTTTGAATCGGCTGAAGTCGATGACTACACGTTTCGATAACCTACAAGAAGGCTAAGTTCTTCAACCTTGCAAAGATGGCCGAGTTTCACATGAGCATAATGTCTCCCAAGAGCGTTAAGCCAGAAGGTTACCCCAACGGCAATTTCGTTTTGCCGATAGGAACCGGGCCATTCAAAGTGGTTGATCACAAGGAGGAACAGTATGCAGTTTACGCTCCAAACGAATTCTGGTACGAAAGGTACGGAATCGAGCCGAAGTTCAAAAAGTTTGTCGTTAAATTCATAAAGGATGAGGATACGAGAGTTATGGCATTGAAGAGCGGCAAGGTTGATGCTATCTCCGATTATTCTCACGGTGGAAGTGATTATACGCCGAGAAATCAGTTGGGACTTTTGCAGAAAGGTTATAAGGTTTTCAAGAGGGTGACCTCACTCACATGGATCATAGCGTTTAACTACGAGAAGGAGCCGTTCAACGACGTTAAGATGAGGGAAGCTGTCGATCTTGCTATAAATAGAGACGAGATAGTCAAGAAGTCGTAGGTGAGTGGCAACGTTAATTAATCGGTAGCCTACGTTTTGAATTATGCATCAGGTATTTATATACATGGTCGGAACGGCTGGTGCTGGAAAAACGTACCTCACAAAGGCATTTTCGGAATGGTTAGATTTTAAGAAGCTTGAAAACATAACGGTTAACCTCGATCCCGGAGCCGACAACCTACCTTACACTCCAGATATAGACGTTAGAGAGTGGTTTACCCTTGCGGACATAATGGAGAGGTACGAAGTTGGGCCGAACGGTGCTCAGATAATCGGAGCTGATTTAATCAGCACGATTGCGAAAGATATAAAAGATGAAATTGAATATGAAGGTTCGCCTTATGTAATAATTGACACCCCCGGTCAGATGGAACTATTTACGATGAGACGTAGCGGTGAGATTCTGATAAAGTTGTTAGGCAGGGAGAGTAGTGTGATGGTCTACCTCTTTGATCCGGTTGTTTCCAAAACTCCTTCAGGCTTCTTATCTCTGCTCTTCATGTGCTCCTCAGCGATATTTAGGCTGAACATACCACAGATTCCCGTGCTTGCCAAATCCGATCTGCTCGAAGAACACGAGTTAAACATGATACTTCGCTGGAGCAGCGACCCCGATGCCTTATACGACGATCTACTCAAAGAATCTGAAAGGGTTCTGAGCGGCGAACTTTTCCACATGCTGAGGGAGTTGGGACTTTTCAGACCCCTAATTCCAGTTTCTGCTATCACTGGTTACGGAATGGACGACATATACGATGGTATTCAGGAATTATTCTACGGAGGAGACGATTTAGAGAAGATAATATACTGAAAGTTTATATTCAGTTCTGTGGAGGAATTGTAGATGAAAGATCAGTACACAGCAGAACAGATCGAAGTCTTGGACGATCTTGAGGCGGTTAGAAGAAGACCGGGGATGTACATAGGCGGTGTTGGAATTAGGGGGCTCCACCACCTCCTTTGGGAGATAATAGACAACAGTATAGACGAAGCTCTGGCTGGTTATTGCAACAGGATAATCGTGACCCTTCATAAAGACGGCTCCGCAAGCGTCGAAGATGACGGAAGGGGAATTCCAGTGGAGAAGCATCCAGTTTTCAAGAGATCCGCATTGGAAATAGTTATGACGAAGCTGCATGCCGGAGGTAAGTTCAGCAAGAAGGCGTACAAGGTGTCTGGCGGTTTGCATGGAGTTGGACTTTCGGTCGTAAACGCACTTTCGGAGTGGCTTGAGGTATGGGTTAAGAGGAACGGCAAGATTTACTACCAGAGGTACGAAAGGGGTAAGCCGGTAACTCCACTAAAGGTTGTTGGAGAAGCCAAAGAGACGGGAACGATCGTCAGATTCAAGCCAGATCCGGAGATATTCGAAGTTACCGAATTCAGCTATGAGATCGTCGCTCAAAGGCTAAAAGAATTGGCGTTTCTGAATAAGGGTGTTAGGATCACGTTAATTGACGAGAGAACAGGTAGGAGGGAGGAATTCTATTCTGAGGAAGGAATCAAAGGTTTCGTTGCAGTGTTGAATAAGAACAAGCCAGTTCTGCACGATATAATCTGTTTCTCTGGAGAGAGGAATGGAATCATGGTTGAGGTTGCTTTGCAGTTCACGGATACCGAATTCGAGACTCTATTCGCATTTGCGAATAACATCCATACAGTCGAAGGCGGAACACACGTCGCCGGGTTCAGAGCTGGTTTAACTAGGGCCATAAACGAATATGGAAAGAAGCACATCAAGAAGTTCAAGCCTTTGAGCGGTACAGATGTCAGAGAGGGATTGACAGCGGTTATCTCTGTTAAGGTTCCGGAACCTCAGTTTGAGGGACAGACCAAGACAAAGCTCACGAACAGTGAAGTTAAGACGGTCGTAGAGTCTCTCACATATTCGGAAGTCTTGAGATGGCTTGAGGGTCATCCGAGTGAGGCAAACAAGATAATCGAGAAGTGCATAATCGCGATGAAAGCAAGAGAGGCTGCTAAGAGAGCAAAAGAGCTCGTTCGAAAGAAGAGTGAACTGTCCATAACTTTGCCCGGCAAGCTTGCGGACTGCTCATCGAAGAATCCTGAGGAGAGGGAGCTGTTTATAGTTGAAGGTGAATCTGCCGGAGGCTCTGCAAAACAGGCGAGAGACAGAAAGTTTCAGGCTGTGTTACCGATTAGGGGTAAGATAATAAACGTAGAGAAGGCTGGATTTTTGAGAGCTTTGAAGAATGAAGAGATAAAAGCCATAGCTTCGGCTATAGGAGCTGGAATAGGAAAGGACTTCGATATAAGCAAGGCTAGATACCGCAGAATTATTATAATGACGGATGCTGATGTTGATGGAGCTCACATACGAACATTACTGCTCACGTTCTTCTACAGATACATGCGACCGCTCATTGAGCACGGATACCTCTATATAGCCCAGCCACCTCTCTACAGAGTTAAGAAGGGTAAGAAAACGTATTACGTTTACTCCGAGAGGGAGTTAAAGAGGTTGCTTGGAAAGCTTGGTGACGGTGTGGAGGTTCAGAGGTTCAAGGGTTTGGGTGAGATGAACCCCGAGCAGTTATGGGAGACGACGATGGATCCAAAGCGAAGGATTCTCATTCAGGTTACGATCGAAGATGCCCTAAGGGCGGAGCAACTCTTTAGCATTCTGATGGGAGAGGATGTTGAAGCGAGAAGAGAGTTCATAATGAGACATTCCAAGGAAGTTAAGAACCTAGATGTCTAACACCTTGATCATCCTTAGCCATCTACCCCATGTTCCCCTCTTTTGGAATCCAAATTTTTCGTAAAATTTTCTAGCCTTGATGTTGTTTATGCCAACCCAAAGTTCTGCAACCTTCCTACCCCTTTTCTTCGCGTATTCTAACGCTTTGAGTAGCAGAGCAGTTCCTATTCCCTTTCCCTGCCAGTTCGGATGAACGAAGATCTCATGAATCTCCCCAACCTCCTCGTTCTCAAAAAAACTCAGCCAATTCGTATCGCATGCAACAAAGCCAACAGGTTTTCCATCTACTTCAGCAACAAAAAACCCATCACAGTCTCTACCCATCAACCATCTGAAGTACCACCTTATGTCTTTGGTTCTCGTATACGCGTACTCCTCAAGTCCCCTATAAGCTTCCTTATATATCTGAACGAAATCGTCCAAATCGCTGTTTTTCACGTTTCTAATTCTCAGTTGCACACAGATACATTTTTATTCTCGTTTTTAAAATCTGACGATAATGGATGTCCTTGAGACCCTAAGGAATCTGGTGGAAATACCATCTCCGTCTGGAGAGGAGGACAGACTCATAGAGTTCCTTATGGATACATTCACCAGGATGGGATATGAGCCGATAACAATTGAAAAGGAAGGTGTTAGAGATATCGTTCTCAACCCCGAAGCGGAAGTTTGGGTCGTAACGCATTTGGACACGGTTCCAATAAAACGCGGTTTCAGCTTTGATGGTGTCTACGCTTACGGAACTGGAGTTTGCGATACCAAAGGTAGCATAACATCAATTCTCTTAGCTTTAAATGAAGTTAAAGAGCTTAAACTTGGTATCGCCTTACTTTCGGATGAGGAAGAAGGTGGAAAAGGTTCAGAGATCTTTGTCAAGTCTTTTGAGCCTGGAAAAGCTGTAGTTATGGAGCCTACATCTCTCAAGATTGCAAACGTCCACTACGGTTCACTCGAGATCGTGGCCGAATTTAAGGGGGTTTCATCCCATGGCTCGATGCCAGAATTTGGAAGAAACGCCATCGATCTGGCCGTAGATGCCATAATTAGGCTTAAAAGGACAATAAATGAGCCCGTTAAATTCTTCGTTCAAGAAATTAAAGGTGGAGGGGATGAGTACAAAATTCCGGATAGATGTAGCCTTAGAATAGACTTCGTTTTTCCACCAAGCGTTAAACTTTCCGATTTAAAAAAGATCGTGCTCGATCTATTGGAAAATGCTGAAGTAAGAATTGTTGAGGAAGATGAGGGATTCGTAAGCAACGATGTCGTCAGCTTACTTGAAAACGCCATCAAAATGGCAGGAATTGATGTCGAATACGGTGAGATGCCCTCATGGACGGATGCGATAAACCTGAAGAAGGCTGGATGGGATGTTGTGGTCTTCGGCCCCGGTGAGCTCCATTACTGTCATACCGAAAGGGAGAGAATAGCTGTAGATGAGATTTTAAAAGCAAAAGAAATTTTGATAGCTTTGAACGAAACTGTGGTATAGATGCGATCGGAAGCTATATCTTTCCAACGTTAACTTGGCTAGAAGGTGGTGACATGCCCAAACGTGAGGATATTAGGAAGATCATGGTCATCGGTTCAGGTCCAATAATAATCGGGCAGGCAGCGGAGTTTGACTATTCTGGAAGTCAGGCTTGTAAAGCCTTGAAGGAGGAAGGTTACGAGGTTGTTTTGGTGAATTCAAATCCCGCAACGATAATGACTGATCCAGAGATGGCGGATCAAATATACATAGAGCCTCTGACAGCTGAAATAGTTGCGAGGATAATCGAAAGGGAAACTCCCGACGCCTTACTTCCGACGTTGGGCGGTCAGACAGCTTTAAACATAGCAGTTCAGCTGGATGAGATGGGAGTTCTCGACGAATACGGAGTCGAGCTAATAGGTGCGAAGGTCGATGCCATAAGGAAGGCTGAGGATAGGGAACTATTTAAGAAGACGATGCAAGAAATTGGGTTGGATGTTCCGAGGAGTGATATAGCCCATGACGTTGAGGAGGCTTTGGCCATAGCCGATGAGATCGGTTATCCAGTCATAGTTAGACCGGCATTCACGTTGGGTGGTACCGGTGGTGGAATAGCCTACAACAGGAAGGAATTGAGAGAGATCGCTGAAAAAGGCTTAAAGATGTCGATGATACATCAGGTGCTGATTGAAGAGGGTGTGATCGGTTGGAAGGAGTACGAGCTCGAAGTCATGAGGGATCTCGCAGACAACGTCGTAATAATCTGTTCGATAGAGAACTTCGATCCGATGGGTGTTCATACCGGTGACAGCATAACGGTCGCTCCAGCCCAAACCCTTACGGATTGGGAGTATCAGAGGTTGAGGGATGCAGCGATTAAGATAATTCGAGCTATAGGAGTCGAAACTGGTGGCAGTAACATCCAATTTGCCGTACATCCCGAGTCAGAGAGGTTCGTTGCCATAGAGATGAATCCTCGAGTCAGCAGATCCTCAGCTTTAGCATCGAAAGCTACCGGATTCCCGATTGCAAAGATCGCGGCAAAGCTTGCCGTCGGCTATACTCTGGATGAGATTCCGAATGACATAACGAAGGAAACTCCGGCGAGCTTCGAGCCGACGATAGATTACGTGGTCGTTAAGATCCCGAGATTTGCATTCGACAAGTTCCCCACGGTGGATTCCACCCTTGGAAGCCAAATGAAGAGCGTTGGAGAGGTTATGGCAATCGGTAGAACCTTTGAGGAGGCCTTGCAGAAGGCTTTGAGGAGCTTGGAAATCGGAAGATATGGATTGGGTTGCGATGGCAAGGATAAGAATCCTACGAGGGAGGAAATTATTCAGAAGCTGAGGACACCGAACGCCGACAGGGTGTTCTATATAAGGTACGCTTTGAAGGCCGGATTTACTGTGGATGAGATCTGCGAGCTCACCAAAATAGATCGCTGGTTCATAAGCAAGATAAAGAACATCGTCGACATGGAGGATCAACTTAAGGCTTGGGCCAAGAAGACGAATTACGACATATGGAAGGTGCCCGATGAGGTCATAAAGAGGGCAAAGCAACTCGGCTTTTCCGATGTCCAACTTGCACACATATTCAAGACCACTGAAAGGGAGGTTAGAAGGAGGAGAAAGTGTTCTGGCATAATTGCAGTTTACAAGATGGTTGACACATGTGCAGCGGAATTCGAAGCCAAAACTCCGTACTACTACTCAACCTACGAGCAGGAAAACGATGCAATTCCGACCAAAAGAAAGAAGGTTATGATCCTGGGTAGCGGGCCGAACAGAATCGGGCAAGGAATAGAATTCGACTACTGCTGCTGCCATGCCGTATTTAGCTTGAAAGAGGAAGGTTACGAAACCATAATGGTAAACTGTAATCCAGAGACTGTTTCAACGGATTACGATACCTCGGATAGGTTATACTTCGAACCGATAACGCATGAGGATGTGATGAACATATATGAGAACGAGAAACCTGAAGGTGTGATCGTACAGTTCGGTGGGCAGACACCGCTGAATATCGCAAAGGACTTGGAGGAATCCGGAGCCAAAATCTTAGGTACGAGCGTTGAAGCCATAGACATCGCTGAAGACAGGAAGAGATTCTCTGAGTTGCTAAGAAAGTTAGGCATTCCCCAACCCGAGCACGGCATTGCTTACAGCGTTGAGGAAGCTAAGGAGATTGCAAGAAAGATAGGTTATCCAGTTTTGGTAAGACCTAGCTACGTTTTGGGCGGTAGAGCTATGGAGATAGTTTACGATGAGGAAACACTTGAGAGATACGTTAGAGAGGCTGCGGAAGTCAGTCCAGAGAAGCCAATACTGATAGATAAGTTCTTGGAGGATGCTATCGAAGCTGAAGTTGACGCGTTGTGTGATGGAGAGGAGGTTGTGATAGGAGGGATAATGGAACATATAGAGGAGGCTGGAGTCCACAGCGGCGATTCTGCATGCGTTCTCCCACCGATCTCACTGCCTAAGGAGATAATAGACACGATAATAGATTACACGAGGAAGATCGCGTTGGCTTTGAAGGTTGTGGGACTCATAAACATCCAGTTTGCGATAAAGGATGGCGTAGTTTACGTGCTCGAAGCCAACCCTAGAGCAAGTAGAACGGTTCCATTCGTAAGCAAGGCTACTGGCTTACCTTTGGCAAAGATCGCAGCTAAGCTCATGATGGGTAAGAAGCTGAGGGAGTTGGGCGTAAAAGAGAGACTCAATCTAAGGCACGTCGCAGTCAAGGAGGCTGTATTCCCATTCGTAAAACTGCCCGGAGTAGATCCGGTTTTGGGCCCGGAAATGAAGTCGACGGGTGAGGTGATGGGCATAGACTACGACTTCGGTTTGGCTTACTACAAGGCTGAGCTCGCCGCTGGCATGAGGTTGCCGACTGAAGGAACGGTCTTCATAAGTGTTAAGGATAAAGATAAGAATGAGAAAACGGTTTGGGTGGCTAGGAAGCTTAAGGAACTTGGATTTAGAATCGTAGCTACCGAAGGGACGGCAAATTTCTTGAAGGAGCATGGAATTGAGATTGAGGTCATACCGAAGGTAAGTGAGGGTAGACCGAATATAATCGATGAGATAATAAACAAGAAGATCGATCTGATAATCAACACACCAAGCGGGAAGAGAGGACGAACTGAAGGTTATCTTATAAGGAGGGCAGCGGTGGATTACGGAATTCCGTACATAACTACTATAGCTGGAGCTATGGCTGCTGTCAAAGGGATTGAGGCTGTTAAGAAGGCCAAGATGACTATAAAGTCCATTCAGGAGTATCACAAGGAGGTTGAGGAGATGATAAGAGTGAGGTTGATTGCCGATGACTGTGATAAAGAAGGTCGATGAAATTGCAAGATTGGACTGTTTTAGAGAGTTCAGGGCCGGAAAGCCGGAAGCTATCTTCGCACAATCTAAGACGCCGAAGGAGCTGATCAAGATCGTTAAGGGTTACCTCGAATGTCGGGATTCCGTTTTAATTACGAGGTTAAACGATGAGCAGATCGAAGCCCTAAGAAGGACGTTCGATCAGCTGTACATAAACGAAAGGGGGAGGATTGCAGTAGTTGGGAAGAAGGCGGAGTTGCTGAGAAACGGAAAAATCGAACATGTCGGAAAAGTTGCGATATTTACGGCCGGAACTTCCGATGTATGCGTTGCTGAGGAAGCATCAACCACGGCCGAATTTCTTGGCCTGAAGGTTTTGAAGTTTTACGATGTCGGAATAGCATGCATATATAGACTTATAGAACCACTTAAGAGGGTTGTGGAGGAAAATGTCGATGCTATAATAGCTATAGCTGGAATGGAAGGAGCATTACCTTCAATTTTAGCTGGACTGATCGATTTACCTATAATTGCAGTTCCAACCTCGATAGGCTACGGTGTTAACCTGAGCGGAATAACGCCCCTCTTCTCAATGCTCCTCAGCTGTCCCTCTGGGGTGGCCGTGGTGAACATAGATAACGGGTTCGGTGCGGCTGTTTTTGCCTATCTAATTGCGAAGAGAAGATGAAAGCTTTGATAGGTTCGCTGGGATTTTTCTCAACAATTCCGATCGGTAGGGATGTTAACAGTTTTGAAGCTTTGAGAAGGAATCTATGGATTATGCCGATAACAGGAGCGGTTGTAGGGACAATCATCGCAATTCCGACGTTTTTTCTGAAAATATTAAGCAATAAAGCTCTGTTTCTGGCAGTCCTAATATATTTGGTTTTTGAAGGGTTAAATCACGTTGACGGTCTTTCCGATTTTGGTGATGCAATCTTTGCTCCCGGGGATAGGAGATTTCAGGCACTTAAAGATACGAAGACTGGTGTAGGGGGAACGGTTACCGTCTGCATATATACGTTCACGTTGATGTACGCCTTCATGAACATCGAATCCGTTGTTGCCATAGTGAATTCACAAATCATGGCCAAGTACGGTATGTTGTTACTCCTAACAACTACAAAACCCCTATGGAATGGATTGGCATCTTATATGATGGAGTTTGCTAGCGTTAGAGATCTAGTTCTTGGATCCATGATCGTGGTTATTTTGACAGGCGTTTGCTCGTTGATATATCCAAGAGTGATTTTGATAAATCCGATACTCCTGATATTAGTCCTCGCTTACAGATCGTTCGTAATTAGATCCTTCGGTGGCGTCAACGGAGACATAATCGGAGCTTTGAATTGTATAGTGTTTGCATCCGGTCTGATTTTAGCCACTCAGAAGTGGTAAAGTTCATCACAGATCAGCGGTTCGAATTCATCATCGTGGCTAAGTATATTAGATCAAGACGTTGATAAAGAATATGGCGATGATGATGGGCCAACGCACTGAATAATGATGATGTGTTCCGCCCCTGAGCCTAATATTTACATGAAAAAAAATTTGTCACGAGTGCGGAGAGATTGATAAATTGGAAAAGTGCTCCGGCCGGGATTTGAACCCGGGTCACGGGATCGAGAGTCCCGTATGATTGGCCGGGCTACACCACCGGAGCTCAGAATGTAATATCAAACATTTGTTTAAAACTCTTTTGGTGTTTCGGGGCATGCCTGAGAATTTTTAAATCATAAAATATAATAATTTTAAAAATTATTCCTCTTTAAGCCATGGCATCATCTTTCTGAGTTCCCTTCCCACCTTCTCGATTGGATGTTCTTTCTCCATCTCAAGTAATTTATTGTATACCGGTCTTCCGGCCTGATTTTCTAGAATCCACTCTCTGGCAAACTCTCCAGTCTGTATTTCCTTGAGAATCTTCTTCATCTCAGCCCTAACGCTTTCGTTTATTATCCTCTTGCCCCTCGTAAGTCCTCCGTACTTTGCAGTTTCGCTTACGGCGTTCCACATCTTCATAAGTCCTCCTTCGTAGATTAAATCAACGATTAGCTTCAACTCGTGTAAAGCCTCGAAGTACGCAACTTCCGGCTGGTAGCCAGCTTCGACGAGTGTTTCGAACGTCGCCTTGATGAGTTCTGTAACTCCGCCGCATAGATCTACCTGCTCTCCAAAGAGGTCAGTTTCAGTTTCTTCCTTAAATGTAGTTTCGATAACTCCCGCCCTCGTGCATCCTATCGCCTTTGCATAGGCTAAGGCGATCTCAAGTGCTTTACCCGTGTAGTTCTGATGGACTGCCACCAAGGCAGGAACACCCTTTCCTTCGACGAACATTCTTCTAACCAGATGTCCGGGACTCTTCGGAGCCACCATCGTCACATCGACCCATTCCGGCGGAACAATTTGATTGTAATGGATGTTGAAGCCATGTGCGAACATCAGCATGTCTCCCTCCTCAAGATAATCCTTGACGAACCTTCTGTACACCTCTGGCTGAACCATATCTGGAATCAGAAACATTGTAATGTCAGCCTTGCTCACAGCTTCGCTTACCTCAAGAACTTCAAATCCATCATCTTCAGCCCTCCTCCAGCTTTTGCTTTGTCTGTATAATCCTACAATTACATCTATCCCCGAATCCTTAAGGTTCAGTGCATGTGCCCTTCCCTGATTTCCGTAACCCAAAACTGCAACCACCTTGTCTTTGAGGTAGTTTAAGTCCGCATCTGAATCGTAATATATCTTCGCCATGAGGATCGGTTAAAGATCATATTAAATATGTGTTGCTATATTCAGGCATGGCACTGGTTGAGGATGTCATCAAGGTACTTATGGAGCGTAAGGATGGTCTAACGGCGAGGGAGATATGCTATGCCTTGAAGCTCGATCCAAGTAGGGAGAATGAAGTCTATTCGGCGATTTTGAAGGCGGCGAAGATAGTTAGAAGGAAGGGGCTTGAGCTTGTCATGATACCGCCACAATGCAAAAAATGTGGGTTTACGTTCGATAAGCCGAAGGTAAGTAAATGTCCCAAATGTAAGAGTGAATGGATAGAGCCGGCAAGGTTTTTAATTAAATGAGTTCACCACAATCAAAGAGTTCCGTTAGATCTATCTCAAAACCGACAACCGGGTTTACGAGTTCAAACCTCTCAAGGACTTCTGGATGAATCTCACCAAATACTCCGACCTTCTTATCCTTTACCATTACATCTGCTCTTCTTCCTTCGATGAAAGCTTCATCATCGCTTTCCTCGACGTACCATTGAACGCCAAGTTCCTTCATGACAGCCTGAACTACACTCCTAATCTCTGCGAAATTTGCCTTTGAATGCGTTATACATGCGGCAAGCCTTAATTTATTTTTCATACCGACTACAACGTCTCCCACTTCGAATATCTTTTGAGGCATCGGATGGTGCTTGTTTTGAGATAGAACCTCCAGAAGCTTTGGCAGTATATCCGTTCTTATTATCGTGTGATCCTCTGTAAGCGGATGCATCACCGGAACGTAGCCTTCCCAAGGTTTCGGTCTGTTTCTCCGCATGTAATCGTACTGAACTCTCTCATTCGTAAGCGTGAACGTTATGACCTCTAAGAAGCCCAAGCCTATCATGATCTCTCTTGCAATCTCCTTAATTTCGTTCCACGGATGAGTTAGCCCTATAGTATTCGTTTGCGGATATTCCGGCTTTATTCTGTCGTAGCCATAGCCTATAGCGATATCCTCTATTATATCCCATTCGTGCATTATGTCTGCCCTGTAGGGTGGTATGAGAACCTCCACAAAATTATCATCCATACTTTCAACTCCAAATCTCATCCTCTCCAACGCAAGCCTGATCTCGTCATCGCTAAGCTTGAATCCCAGCAAGCCCTCTATTTCGGACTTTGATACCTTCATCCTCCTTGGGCTTAAATCGGGAGTTCTGTAAGATCTGTCGGGATAAATTATCTCTACGGATTCTACGATACCACCCCTATCTGCAAGCATCGTTGCAAGGATGTTTAAAGCCCTGTCTACGTTTTCATCGAATCCCGTGACGTCTATAAACAGATCAGTCGTAGCTTCGGTAACTCTTGTCTTTTCTGCATTTATTATCGGTGGGAATGAAATTGCTTCGCCCTTCGCGTCGATTATCATCGGATATCTGTCCTTTCCGGCTAAGATGTACCCGAATTGCTTTCCTTTTGGATGTACTCTCAGAATTTCATCTACGGTCATCACTCTATCGAAATCGAGTGGAACGAATGCGAAGGATGAATCTACAGCCTTATATGTTAGGGGAAAGTTGACCTTACTTAGATCGTGAACACCGATGGCCATCTTCCTTCTGTTTCTTCCGATCGTCCAATGTAAATCTTCTTGGACTTCCATCAGCGATCTTATAACTTCATCGCTCATCTTTAGGCCTTTGACGACACATCCTGCGATCTTCGGTCTAACTGTCAAAACTGAGGGATCGACGTAGATCTTCCAATCTCCATGCTTAACCTCGTAGTGTTTGTAACCGAGTTCTATGTCCAAGAATCCTCTCAAGGCTCTTGCAACTCCTTCAACGCTGTACAGATCTGGGCGGTTTGGGAAGAACTCAACATCGATGTGATCCTCCTCAACCCTCTCGATATCACATCCAAGCATCGGCAGTCTTTTGAGTATCGTTTCCCTATCAACACCCACGAGTCTTTCAAGTTCGTCCCAGTAGAGCGTTATCACTGGCATGCTATCACATATCTGCAAGCTCGTAAACGATTTATAAGCGTTAACATACTGAAAGCATGAAACATGTTGTTATATAACGGAAAAGTTTATAAACTCATTGCCATTTGAGCTCATGTTGGCAACCGTTTGAGAAATTTAGCTTATGATTATTATTATAATAAGGATTATTATTCTATTGCTGGAAAGATTTTTAAGGTAAAAAAAATTAAGTTAATTTGATGGTTGAAGGAAAGCTCCTGGTTATCACAGAGTTCGGTATGGATGGATATTCGTTTCTTGCGAAATTGGCGTCAGAACATGATAGAGTAATTTGGGTCGCTTCCAATCCCTGCATCCCTTACAGGATGCTCAAGACCTTATCCTATAAGGGTGATTTAAAGTTGTTCGGCTTTCGTAGGGATTGTGGTAAATTTGTCAATCCTACAAATTTGAACGACATCTGTGCCGTTTTTAAATCTGAGAATGTAGAAGATGCATGTGTCGTCTTATCATGTATATCCGAACTTTTAATGCTTCACAGGATAGAGAGGGTTTACTGTCTTCTTCTTAAACTTATCAACCGTACGAGAAGTTTGTTGGGAATGCTAATAGAAGGCGCGCAAGATAGAAGAGGCGAGCTTTTAATTTCAACACTGTTCGATGCCGTTCTTAGACTTAAGAAGGAATTTGCCGTCAACGATTTGGAAATGGCGTTAACACATCAAAAGATCGATTATAGTCACTATTGATTCATTCTACAATAATCTCTCCTATGTATATGATCGTATTCGTTGGAATATGGATAACTCTAAGTTCTACGGTCGTTCCTGATCGAATTAGAGCTACAGTTTCGTTGAATATGAGTTTATCTCCCGGTGAGATAATTCTATCTTTGATATCGTCATCGTAGGCGTACATATCGTATTGGGTTGAGTTCCAGTGGTAGACGAAGCATCTGAGCGAATCGTTCCATGTCAATTCGTATGCGGTGTTGGTAGAGGCGTTTACAACTTGAAACTTGATGTCCTTGCAAATGAGTTGATCTCCTCCGTATAACGTTGCGATGAATAGATCACCACCGTTTGAATTGATATTAGAGGGGGCATCCTCAAGAACGAACTTAGCCTGTGGTGGACTTTTTACCTTGTGAACAACTCCAAAAACCAAACCTGCAACGACGGCTGAAAGTATGACTGCTACGGTTACCATGAGCATCGTTCCTATGACTGGTGATGCACCTTTCTCATAGTTCATGTTGCTTCACCTTATATTTCAATTTAAAATAAATATGTAGAATAAAAATATAATTTTAATATTTTTAACTTAAAATTAAATTAGAATTTTATTTTTAGTTCACTAGGACTCTTCCGTCGTAGATTACAGTGCCCGTTGGTATGTGAATGACTCTAAATTCTATAGTCACTCCTGAATTTATATCTGTGCCATTTTCCCATACAGTGAGAGTTTCTCCAACGTTAATCATATCATCATTATTTGCATCATTTAATGTAGCATTAATATTGTTACCGTTAAATACATCATTACCACTCCACGTTAACGTGTAAGTCTGATCATTTGTTGTATCTATGACCTGTATTCTAATATCGTTGCATCTTAGATCCTCACCTCCATATAGCGTGGCTAACAAAACTTTTTCATGATTGTTAGTCCCAGTTAGGGCATTTGATGCATCCTCAAGCATGAACTGCGCCTGTGGTGCACTCTTGACTTTTGAACCCATTCCGAAGACAAAGCTCGCAATTACTGCAGCCAGTATGACGGTTATTGCGACCATCAGTATGACGCCGATCACTGGGCTTACTCCCTTCTTACCTTTAAACAGTTTCATTTCACCACCTCCACACAATTTCTCTAATTATAATAATCACAATCATGATATTTAAGCTTTTTGCCACCTTTATTTAGGATATCATTCCAATTATATAAAATCAACAAACAATAAAAATATAAATTTTAAATATTATAATTAAGCCAATCAAGAAAGAGGTAACTTAAACTCAAGCAACTCAAGCGATGGTGTGGAATAATCATTGAGAGCTCTCTCCAGTACCAGTGATAACTCTTTTTCCTCTCTCGCAGGGAATCACCTTTATCTTTGCATCTGG
>CAYMEG010000017.1:0-5649 GCA_964389535.1 uncultured archaeon
GAAAATTTAAATAAGGTTGTATCTAAATCGTAGGGGAGGTGATTGGATGGGGACTGTTAAACCCGCTTACATTAAAAACATAGCCATGGAGTTGTTGAAGAGGTATCCGGACGTATGGACTGGCGATTTTGACATAAACAAGAAGCTGGTCCAGGAACTGACGAACATAAAGAGCAAGAAGGTTAGGAACAGGGTGGCTGGTTATATAACGAGAAAGGTTAACAGAGGGTGGGTAAATGTTTGAGGGTATAATTCCCGCCCTCGTAACTCCTTTCAAGGAGAACTTCGAAGTGGATTACGAGGGAATATCGAAGCTCTTGGACTACGTTGAGAAGTATGTAGATGCTGTAGTTCCAGCTGGTACAACGGGCGAGTCTGCAACGCTCAGCTACCAGGAGCACATCGAAGTAGTTAAGTATGTCTGTGAAGTTTCCAACGTTCCAGTTATAGCAGGAGCTGGTTCGAATTCGACGAGAGAAGCTATATTCTTGGGCAAGGAAGTAGAGAAGGCTGGTGCAGATGCTGCGATGTTCATAACACCTTACTACAACAAGCCGAACAAGGAGGGATTGTATCAGCACTACAAGAAGATAGCCGAGGAGATTTCGATCCCGATAATAATCTACAACGTTCCAAGCAGAACGGCCTGCAACATAACGCCCGATGTCGTCGAGAGACTTGCGAATGACTTCGACAACATAGTGGGAATCAAGGAGGCAAGTGGAAACTTAAAGCAGATCGCCGAAATCATAAGGAGAACTCCAGACAACTTCGTCCTGCTGTCCGGGGACGACTTCTTAACTCTGCCCATCCTAATGCTCGGTGGTAAGGGAGTTGTGAGCGTCGCTGCCAACGTTGCACCTCATCTCATGAAAGAGATGTACCTTGCATTTAAGGAGGGTGACATCGAAAGGGCGAGAGAACTACACTATAGGCTGATGCCACTATTCAGCGTCCTGTTCATAGACACAAATCCGATCCCCGTGAAGAAGGCCCTCGAGCTCATGGAACTTCCAGCCGGAAAGCCGAGGCTACCGCTCGTTGAATTGGATGAAGAAAAGACCAAAAAGGTTGAAGAAGTCCTTAGAAGCTTGGAATTACTCTAATGCTTCAGTTCCATCTCAGCCTTCTTAATCGTATTCACGATATCGTCAACGAGGTCTGCCATAACCTCCTGCTTCGAAGCCTCCTCCTTCAACCTTCTAATCTTTTTTTCCAAGTCGTCCAAAACTTCAACGATTCGCTTAAGATGTACATTTAGCTGGGAGATCACATACAGTTTAAGCATCTTTAGATTGTTCAGGGCTTCTTCGTTCGTTACTTCTCCGTTGTGAAACTTGTTCATTATGAGTTCGACGTCACTTCTGAACATCTCCTTTATATTTTCTTCGTCTATTAACTCCTTTACGACCTTTTCAATGTCGTTCGCAACCCTCATGGCGTTGTGTATCAACTCTCCAATCTTATCCAGATACGAGTTTATATACATCATCCAATCTAGGCTTTGAAAAAATTATAAATGCTTGTCGCTTAACGATGATATCTCAATTATTATAGATAAAGTTATTAAAAACTTACCCTCTCCCGCTTAAATTCTAAGGCGGCTTTAACGAAACCTACGAAAGGTGGTGAAGGAGCATACGGACGGGACTTGAATTCAGGATGGAACTGAGTTCCAAAGAAGAATCTGTTCTTCGGATATTCGATTATCTCCACCCTTCTGCCGTTGTCTGAGTAACCTGAAATCACGAGTCCGTGCCTCACTAGATCTTCCCTGTACTCTGGATTTACCTCATAACGATGTCTATGTCTCTCATATATCTTCTCCCTACCGTAAAGCTTGTAGGCCATCGTGCCCGGAACTAAAGTGACCTCTAACTCTCCAAGCCTCATCGTCCCACCCAAGGCATCGATCTCCTTCTGCTCTGGCAGTAGATCTATTACGGGATGAGAAGTTTCCGCAAGCTCACTGCTATTTGCATTCTCCCAACCGATCACGTTCCTCGCGAATTCGATTACCGCAAGCTGGAATCCGAAGCAAATTCCCAGAAATGGAATATCGTTCTCCCTAGCATACTGAATAGCTTTGATCTTGCCTTCGGCTCCTCTCTTTCCAAACCCTCCTGGCACTAGGATTCCATCGGCATCGATCTCGATTTCATCGGATTTCTCAAGTTCTTCGCTTTCGATCCAAAGGATTTTGACCTTACAGCCGGCAACGATTCCTCCGTGCTTCAACGCCTCTCTGATGCTTATGTAAGAGTCCTTAACGTGAGTGTACTTGCCAACGACGGCTATCGTTACCTCCTCCTTAAGTTCCTTGAGCTTTCGAACTATCTCTGCCCACTCCTTCTTTTCATCCCTCTTTTCAAGTTTTAGCCTCTTCAATATGTACTCATCAAGTCCCTCCTCCTTGAACTTCAATGGAACCTCGTATATCTCTTCAACATCCTCGTTGCTTATGACGGCCTCGACGGGAACATCACAGAATAGGGATATCTTCCTCTTGGTTTCTGGGCGAAGCTTTTCAATACATCTGCCAACTATAACATCGGGCTGCAACCCGATACTCCTCAACTCCTTAACGCTGTGCTGAGTAGGCTTAGTCTTCTGCTCTCCACCCTTATCGAGGGGGACAAGGGTTACGTGGACGAGCATGAAATCCTCCTCTTTCTCCTCGTTCCTCATCTGCCTTATAGCCTCCAAAAACGGCATTCCTTCTATATCTCCGACTGTCCCACCTATCTCAACCAAGCAGATCTCTGCTCCACTCTTCTCGGCAACCCTTCTAATCCAGCTCTTTATCTCATCCGTAACGTGGGGAATGATCTGGACAGTCTGGCCTAGATACTCCCCTTTTCTCTCCTTCTCGATGACGTTCCTGTAGATCTTTCCGGTTGTTATGTTGTGTTCTCCACTCAGTTCTACTCCGATGAAACGTTCATAATGACCCAAATCCAGATCAACTTCAGTTCCATCCTTGAGTACGTAAACCTCACCGTGCTGGAAGGGGTTCATCGTTCCGGCGTCGATGTTTATGTAAGGATCGATCTTTATCGGAACAACCTTGTATCCCATGTCAACCAAAAGCCTGCCGATCGAGGCTGTCGTTATCCCCTTTCCAAGACCGCTCATAACTCCACCAGTAACGACGATATACTTCATGACGATCACTTCCTCAATTCGGGGGGAAGCATGTTAGGAATACCGTCCTCGATCGGATACTCCGTTCCGCATTTCGTGCAGATGAGCTTGCCAGAAATGATCTCTTCCTCGTTTTCCTCTTCAACCTCCAAAACCAAATCGCCCTTGCAGATCGGACAGGCTAGGATATTCAGCAGTTCCCTCCTCATAATGTTGACCGTTTAGACTTTCACTTTATAAGGGTTATGAAAGAATCTTCGAGCTTCATCAGTGGTGTTAGATGTGAAAGAACGTTTTGGTCCCTCAAAACCTTAAGCAGAACCTTTTCATGATACTTTAAGGCCTTTCTTATTGGCCCCGGAAGATTCTCAAGCTTTCTGCCGGAAAGGTATCTCTCAAATATCTTACCGATTTCATCGATTCTAATCTTTCCAACCTCAATGAGTTCTCTGTATATCTCCCTGAGTGTCGGCCTAAGCTCTACATCAAGGTGATGCATCCCGCAGCAGTTTGCTGTTTCCAGATCGAAGTATCCCTCTTTACAGAGTCCAAAGTTCAAACCGTACCTATCGCAAGCTTCTCTAAGCTCTTTCAAGATCTCAGGAGCCTCAACCTTTATCAGGTTTCCTTCGAACGAATAGAAACTCCATTTCTGCCAGAATTTAGAGTAGAATTCGAGCTCAGATCTCTCAATTCTTAGAAACTCAACCGTAATTTGATCTACATAATCCTTAACCCTTTCAACGAACTCCTCAGCGTTGCTGAAGGAGTAATTTGGAATTAGGGGCTGCAACCTTAAGACCTTAGGAGTTTCGATCTCATTCAGCGCTTCAAGCCTTTTTATTGGATGAGGAGCTTTCGGCTCGAGTTCGGTTCTATCTAAAGAGCTTATTGACATCTGAACAACTATAAGTCCCTCTTCAGCCAATTGGTTGATCACGCTTTTCCAAGGTTCCTTCGCAATCCTATCGGATTTCGTACATAGAATTATTGGGATTTTATAATCTAAGGCAATTCTCATCAGCTTAAGAGAATACTTCGCGTTCTCTTCGATATCCTGCAAAGGTTCGGAAAGTGTAGCCAATCTAAACGGAATCTTCACTTTCAACTTCTTTGCAACCTTCAAAAACATCCCCAACGCCTTTGGACGTGGCTTAATCTTTCCACTCCGATACCATCTAGCATAGCAGTATTTGCATCCGAATGAGCAGTTTGTGTAGGGTTCAAGTCTGAATATCGAATAACAGAGGGAACTCATTATCTTGCTCGGATTTATCGCGAGTTCCATAAAAAGTTTAAGAAGTGATCGATTTATCAAGATCATGCAACTGAAGATAACGTTCCTAGGAACTTCAGGGACAGTTCCAAGCGTAAACAGAAACCCATCAGCAATTTTGATCCAATACGGAGGTGAGAGGATACTATTCGATTGTGGTGAAGGTACTCAGAGGCAGATGATGATTGCAAGAACTGGCTTCAGCGGGCTGAACAGCATTTTCATAACGCACATGCATACAGATCACTTCATAGGTGTTTTCGGGTTGCTCGAAACTTTATCTCTGAATGAAAGGAAGGATAAGCTCACATTTTACGTTCCGGCTGAGAAGGCCAAATTTTTGGCAACCTTGTTTAGGATGTTCGGCTACCACAACCTCAGCTTTCCCGTGGAGGTCGTCGGCTTAAGCGATGGAGATGAGGTGAACTTCGGTAGGTTTAAGATAGTAGCATTCAAAACCGAGCATACAACTCCAAGCTTGGGTTATGCCTTCATAGAAAGAGATAGGCCGGGAAAATTCGACAGGGCTAAGGCTGAAGCTTTGGGCATTCCTCCTGGGCCTCTGTATGCAAAACTCGTGAGGGGTGAGAGCATAGAGATCAACGGTAGGGTAATAACTCCGGATATGGTCGTAGGTCCACCAAGGCCGGGAAGAAAGATCGTTTACACCGGAGATACAAGGCCGTGCGAGAGGGTGGTCGAAATAGCAAAGGATGCCGATGTTCTGATTCACGATGCATCTTTCACATCCGATCTGCAGGAATGGGCTGAGCAGACGAAGCATTCCACTGCAAGGGAGGCTGCCGAAATAGCAAAGAAGGCTGGAGTAAGGCAACTGATCCTCACGCACATAAGTGCTAGGTATTCGAAAGATGCTTCCCCGTTGCTTGAAGAAGCCAAGGGGATCTTCGAAAATGTGATGGTTGCGGAAGATTTCATGACCATCGAAGTAAAGTACAGAGATTAACCTTAAATTCACAGACGTTTAAAGCGATGATATGCGAGTTGAGAAGGTGTTCGCTGGCATAGTTCTCGTATTCATGGGTATAGCCCTACTGATGATATCCTCAGCCATGCGTGCGGCGAACGTTCAGTACGGTGGGGTTGTGATAATCGGACCTTTTCCCATTATATTCGGCTCATCTTTGGATATGGCTGTGTTTGGAATCGTGTTTGCCGTAATAATGATCTTGATAATGCTTGCAATGCTGAGGTGGTAGCATGTTACT
>CAYMEG010000017.1:5749-14825 GCA_964389535.1 uncultured archaeon
TGCCGTAATAATGATCTTGATAATGCTTGCAATGCTGAGGTGGTAGCATGTTACTTGAATTGATCGCAATAGCCTTGGTAATCCTCGGAACATTTCTGATATTTCGGGGTTTGACCGAATCTTATGAAGAACTTGAGTGGTACGAACCAAGGAGAGTTCGTAGGTATGAAGAAATACATGAACCTGAATTTGAGGAGGAAAGGAGGAAGAAGAAGACGGAAGTTAAGGCCGGTGGGGTCGTTTTGATCGGTCCGATTCCGATAGTTTTTGGTGAGTCGAGATTTGCAGTTTATGCACTCATTCTAACGATAGTCTTGATGCTGATGGCGATCATGCTAATGCTAGCTCCTTACTGGAGGTGAGAACTTGAAAGCAGAACACCGAGCAAACTTTGAGACTTGCCATCGAGAGATGTAGAGAGTTGGCATCGGATATCTAGTCCATCAACAGGAGAAACTGCCAAGAAGGCTCTAGAAATAGTTAAGGATATGTTGTTACCACACCGGATTTGAAGGGGTTAAATACGATGGATCCACAAACTGAGAAGTTCCTTCGCAGGAATGGAGTTACGATCGTTAGACATTCTCACGTTCTATCCGGTTTGGAGAGCTTCACCAAGAAATTTGGAGGACTCGAAGCTTTAAAGGCTTTGTTTGGGCATGGTCTGGAGGTCTGCGTTGGGATCACGATCATGACTACTGACAGCGTGACTATTCCCATTGAGCGGCTGGAAGGGAATGCCGTAGTGGTAAGACCGGCTCACACGAACAGCTTCTTCAACATGCAGATGCATGCCGAGGGAAAAGAGGGGGTAAATTTAATATTTTTCGAGTTAGATTTTTGAATGATGAGAAGGATTATTATACTGATATTGGCTCTTGCCCTGCTGGGATGTGTCGGGCAAGTAAAGATCGATGTCAATGAGATTCTAAAGAAATCTGAGGAGTCCGTCCTCACCAAAAATCTGGATGCGAATGCTACGTTTGAGATGCTATGCAAAACTCCAAAGCTGACAGATTTTACTCGCTACGATTTGAGGATCGTTAAGATCGGCAACACCACGAAGATTTTCTTCTTAGGCTATGAGTACAATACGACCGACAAATCTCAAGCTGACGTTCACAAGAAGACGGAGATAGCGTTGAAGGATGCTTGGATCCTCGATAGGGGTGATGTATACTACGTTTACACACCAAACCTCTTGTACATGAAAGATAGGGTGGGTGAATACAGAGCTGCAGAGGGCTTACCGAGATACAAGTTCATACCCATAATGACATGCTTGGATTTGGCAAGGTTCTTCGATAAGGCCGAAGATCCGACGTTGGAAGTTGGGGATGAAGCTTACGTTGTATCTTACAAGCTCAGCTATCCTACGATCTCCTTTGCCGAAAAGGCAGACGTAAAAGTCTGGATTTCTAAGAAGGATCATATACCGTTCAAAGCCGAAATCTCTGCGAAGTTCGATCAAACCGAAATAACGATGAAGACGGAGCTCAAGAGCTACAAGACCGAAGGTGTTCAATGCGACATGAGTCTTAAGGGTTTAAGCATCGTGAAAAGGTATTAAACTATATCCCTCGATGTATCGATCTCAAGAACGCTCCTTTCGGTCTTGAATCGTACGTAGCTTGACAGAGATTGACCTCCGATCATCTTAGGAATCGCAAATCTGTAGACAAATCTTTCACCCATTTTTTCAGCTTCTACGAGCATTATCCCGTTGCAGATGTACTTCAACTGGCTCAACGTCTTTTCGTCGTAGTAATCCTTAAGTACAACCATATAGACGAGTAGATTATTCTTAATGGCAATCTCCCTGATTCTAATTGCATCTTCAATTCTAAACGTGAACTCTATCACAACCTTGCTGTTTGCAAGTTTTTCCAAATCATCGATCTTCTCAATTATGATCGCGTTGAATCCCAAAATTCTGAGCTCCTCTTCAACTATATCGGGAGACTTTAAGGTTGGAAGGTAGTAGCTACCGTCGCTTAGGTTGTAAATTATCAGCTCTGGAGATGCGAGGGGATCGACTAGGATTAAGATTAGAGAGGGTGATGGAAATCCCCCTATCGCTCTATCTATTACCCTGATACCAGTTTTGACTAGATCACCGATATTAACACCCCCAACGTTACGAACAACATTATTATCGAGTGCTTTATACCGCTCAAAGGATCTCCCTCACCCATGACACCGGCGACTATTCCAGAGAACAGTCCTTGGAATAGAGTTGCTTGGCTCATGACCCATATGAGCTCATCTTTGCTGACGGTCTTCTTGAATATCCCCCCTCCAGACTGAAACATCGACGGGAAGAACTTCGTAAACAGCATGTACATGATTCCCAGAAATGCGAAGAACGCTATGTAGATTATTATCACATAGATCAGCATGCTGACCCTCCTTTCTTTAGCCAGAGTCCTCTCAAGCTCAGCATCCCTTGCACAGAGATGTAGAGCTTCGGTTAGATCTCCACCGATCCTCAAGACATCCATCAAAACTACAACGACCCTAGTCAAAGCAGGAACCTTTAGTCTGTTGCTGAACTTGGCAAAGGCCTCAACCAACCCAGCTCCCCATTCCACATCCCTCTGCATCCTCTTAACCTCATCGTAGATTCCACCCTTTCCAGTTTCTGCGACAATCTCGATTGCCTGCTGAAGGGTCGCACCCGTTGAGCATATTCCGGCCAGATCCTTCAGGAATTCTGGTATCTGCTCCTTAATTCTGCTTATCCATCTCTTCCTAACCTCATGGAAGAATGAAAGTGGGGCAAGGGCTATCACCGTGGCTATAACTAAGGCAAATTCTGGACGGATCGCATAGATGGCTATGATGAGATAAATCAGGGCGGCTGGGATAGAAAACACCAGAGAATATATCGGTTTCTCCCTTATAACCTTTAGCGGAGCTTTGAGTAGCTGAAGGCTCTTCTTCCTCTTCAAAGCTCTCTTAAACCTCTTGTAGAGTTCGTTCCTCATGACCTCCTCGCTGGGCTCAACCCTCTCCTCCTCAACCTCCAGCAGAGCGATCCTCTCCGTTCCCTTTGGAGTTATGAAGTATATCAGGCCAGCAAACGAGATCGAGCCCAACGGAACCATTACGTAGGCCAACGCATACATAGTCATCATGTCTCCGCTACCCATCGCGAGCATTATGCTCTCGATTATGAATAGGAAGAGAGGAGTTGCTACAGCAGCCGTGACGTAAGCTTCGGCAAGCAATGCCAGAGTGTCGAGGAAACCCTTCTGCTCGACTCTCGCCTTCTCAGCATATTGCTCAGACTTTCCGGCCAAGAAAACAGATATATCTCCTCCACTGTCTATCGTAGTTAACAAACCGCTTATCAACTCTTTGAGGGTTGGAGAGGGAGTGACATCGTAGAGTTCCATCATCGCGGAATGTAGATCCATCCCAAAGTACTCCATGTGATGAACGACGAACTGAAATTCCCTAGCGACTTCGCCGTATGTCTCTTCATGATTGGCCAACGAGTATATTATCTCTAAAATGCTCACTCCTCCTCTGCTCAATGCGAACATGTAGTTTACGGCGTAGGGAAGCATCCTCTCGATTTCTCTCTTCCTCTCGTCGACCTTTATCGATGGATATAGTAAGAACAACCCGTAAACTAGGAAGTAGAACATTACTGTGAATGTGATGACTATCAAAATCAGAAAGATGTAATTTGCCACATCACCCAGGTTTATCGTTATCTTTGGCAAAGATGGAAGGTTTATAGGAGGTTTGTACGGATAAGTGGGTCTGTAGACGTTTGTAAGCTTCATGAGCTGCGGTTGAACGAGTGGATAAATGATTATTCCAGTTAAGGCACCGAATACTGCCGAAATTAGGCTGTAAAGTTTAGCTTCAGCCAAGTAGTAATCGTACGTCTTTGGAATTCTTGCAGATTTGAGGAGACGGTCTAGCTTGGCATACTTCGATCTCTCAGCTTTGAGCTTCTTCCCAAAAATCGAATAAGCAAGTTTGCTTATCTTAGCCTCTGGCTTCATACTCCTCCTCTACCATCCTAAACACTTCTTCTGGATTTGCATGGTAAGCTTTGATGAACCTCAGGAACTCGTGGGCAGTGATCCCCTTCTCGACCATGTATTCAAGAACCATCTTCCTCTTTTCAAATTCCTCAACAAGTCTCTTCTCATCCCATGCTTTAAACAGCATTATGTCTCTCATGACCTTCGAGCTCCAGACATCGTTCAGCAGGAAGCGATGCGTATCCGTCATCGGATCCCACTTGAATATCGTCATGGTCTTTATGTTCTTAGTAACCGGATCTATCTCCGTGATCTCAGCTATCTCGAGGTTTCTCCTCACCTTCCTACCTTCAACGAACGTCTGAGCCTGAACGCTGACTATGTCCAAGGCCGAGATCATCGAACGTGGTACGCTCAGAGGAGGATATTCCAATCTGTGGATGGCAGCTTCAACTGAATCAGCATGGAACGTCGAAAGAGTTGTATGCCCCGTGCTCATAGCCTGAAATAGGGTTTGAGCCTCTCTACCTCTGACCTCTCCGACTATTATGTATTCTGGCCTTTGCCTTAGAGCCGCCTTAAGCAGATCGTACATGTCTATCTTTCCTCTCTCATCTCCGGTAAAGCTTTCCCTCGTTACAGCTGGAATCCAGTTCATGTGTGGCAACTTGAGTTCTCTTGTATCTTCAATCGTAACTATCTTGGCGTTCAACGGTATGAAGAGAGCTACCGCGTTCAGCGATGTAGTTTTACCGCTTGCCGTCCCGCCGACGAACAGCATGCTCTTGCCGTTTTCGGCGGCGAGCCAAAGGTAGGCCATCTGCTCTGCAGAGAATGTTCCCCATCTGATTAAATCGACGGGCGTGATTAAGATCTCTCTGAACTTCCTTATCGTAAACGTGCTACCTCTCGTCGTCACATCCTTGCCCAACGTCAACTGAATTCTGCTACCGTCCGGCAGGGTTGCATCGACCAACGGGTTAGATGTCGATATATGCTTACCGCTTCTCTGAGCAAGCCTTATCACGAAGGAGTCGAGCTCCCTTCTCTCGAACTTTATGTTTGTCTGCATGTTTCCGTAGTTCCAATGATAGACGAATATCGGTATGTTCCAGCCGTCGCATGATATGTCCTCTATGTACGGATCTCTCATCATCCCGTCTATCTTGTAGAATCCAATGAAATCCCTTCGGACATAGTAGAAGAACTTGTGAAACGTCTGCTTGTCGATGTATATGTCGTACTCCTCCATGACATCCTCAAGCGTCTTCTCCAACACCCTCTCCTTGTCACCCTTCCTATCCTCCTTTCCGTAAATCAACTTGTTTCTAATCAACTCCTTAACCTCGTATAAAAGATATCTTTCAGCCTTATCGAGCTTCGGTTCAGAAAGGAAGTATAGATAATCGTTCTGCTCTCTGCTGTAGAGTATGAAGACCTTTGCAAACGGTCTGTAAACCCAATACTCTTCAACAACATCATAACCGCTCGGGAAGGAGGTATCCAAAAACTCTTCAATCGCTCCGTACTTGGCTACCTCTCTGACCTGCTTGAACAGTTCCGATATCTCCTCAACATCGATCTTTCTGAGAACGTCGGTAACGTCTTCAAGAACCTTCTCAGAGATCCTATCAGGAGCTTTAACTCCACTAACGACTTCGATGAGCTTCTGCTTGGAAACCTTCTTGGGCTTGATCCGCTTGACCTCGCCCTCCTCTGCCATCATGCTCACCCTCATTACAATTATAATGCTAATCCCCTTAATGGTTTTTCTACGACTTTCCCCTTAATAATCTTTCTCGCCACCCTTCTCGCAACCCTTGCATCGATCGGTCTATCAGACTTTATATAGATAAATCCATTTTCAAGCTTTACAAACGTTTCGAATTTATCCGATTCAACTATTATCCTATCGGCATAGGGGAACACGTAAAATGGATCTACAAGCGAATCCCTTCCAGTCGTATAGACGATTTCGCCGAATCCATTCGCAATGACGATCTCCTCAAACTTTCTCTTACTTTCTTTCTCATCGATCTTTTCAAACTCTTCAAGCTCTTCCTCGATCTCCGCGAGAACACCCTTACTTTTGAGATCTTTAAGCCTGACAACCTTTATCTCAGCCTCGCCACCTTTCCTTCTCCTAAATACTACAACAGTCATGATCGTTATGAGTGTGAATCCGATCACGAGTTCGATCATACTGATCGATCATTTAAAAATCTTATTTATCATTTTCCTTTCGATGCAAAGTTTTATGTTCTTTAAAATCGATAACAATCTGTGAAATCTAAAGGTCAGGTCAGTGTAGATCTGCTGATAGCTGTATCCATAATGGTTCTGACGATTACCATGGCTTCTTATTATGTAATTTCAGCTTTCGTTCCCTATTCGGGCAGAGACATAGATCTTCAAGCTTCAGCTTACAGGGTTGCCATGATATTGAGTGAGGATGGTGGCTTATGGTACGTAAGTCCCAATCTGCTTGAGTCCAATTGGGCTGAGAAGGTTAAGGAGTACTACTTAAAAGGTGATACGAATACTATACAACAGTGCTTAAAGAGAATAGGACTTGCAAACACGTCTACAACCTATTTGACCAAGTTGAGCTACGAGGTAAAAATTCCTTGCTATTTAAATGGATCTTCAAAATATAACTGGTCTAAAGTTAATGTGTTCTTCAATGTAACATTGTGGGAACAGATTTGGGGTGATAATTGGAAGGAGGAACTTGCAAATCTTATAGGATTAAACTCAACGGTTAAGCGCTATCGTTATAACATATCCATATGCTATATGAATGGTAGCATTGTTGATAACTGGACGATCGGTTATCCGCTCTACATGTATAGAAATGGTGAAAAAATTTTCATTCCCAAGGAATTTGGCAAGTTTGAGAGAATCGTCGTTGTAGATTCAGATTATAACCCAGATTCTGATTCGTCTGATGATCTTATAAACTCGCTCAGGAGGCTTGTTGTTTATGTATGGTAAGGAGGGTCAGATGTATACGCTCGAAGCCTTAATTGCAGCTCTAATAATCTTTGGAGTCGTCACTTTCGCGATAACGGCATCTCCTCAATTCGGAACGGAAACGAAGGAGTTCACATCCTTACAACTCAAGAAATACGCTGATGACATCTTAGAGATTTTGGATTTAGAAAGAGTGGATCATAAAAGTTTGCTTTCTGAGTGGGTCGAAAGTGGAATAAAAAACAATAATTTCGATGATACAATCTGGGACAACGTTAAGGATAATTTGAGAAGAAATCTGAGAATCATGATGCACGTTGAAGTTTTAAATCCAAACGGAATCATAGTATACTCATATGGCCCACCACCTCCGGAAGGGGCTGTTTCAAGCTTCAGAGTAGTTCCCGTTAAAAATGTCTACCATTCAGCATATGAGGTAAGGCTATATCTATGGTATGTGTGAGGTGATCTTATGGATAATAGAGGCCAACTCTTACTGCTTTCTGGATTGTTAATTGCGATGGGAGTTGCCTTAATTTCACTCTATCTTACGACGGCTTCGATGTCGGGGTATAGGGTGTCTTATTCTCCTTGGGATCTGCCTTACTATGAGATGAGGATGGCCTTATATGAGTCTACGAGGGCTGTAAAGCTGTACGGTGATGTGGATGAGATATCAGAATTTAACAAAAACCTGTCTAAGATATATGCAAAACACGGATATTTCCTCGTTGTAAGTGTTAGCAATGTCACTGGCAACCTGTATAAGCTTAATCTAACCTTCAAAACCGATAGGGTTGAATTGGAGGTGAATAAGAGTGTTACGACATGATAGACGTGGAGTAGCAACCATACTTTTCGTCATCATGACTTTGGCAGCTTTCGTGATGTTCATGGCAACCTTACAGCTTTACAACGTCATGACGGATGCGCCAAAGAAGGTGGTTGTGAGACATCAGTTTGACGACGTAGGAAACATACTTGCGAATGACGTTGTGGAGATAGTTCTGTTTCTTCCCCATGGAGGTAAGATAAAATACATGGAAATTCTGCCGGTGGATGTTGCCGGGCAGAGTTATTGGATCGAGCTGAATTCTAGTAAGGAATCCGTAAACGTCTCGACGTTCGGATACACGGCAAGGTATATAATAGGTGGCATCAAATATGAAGTAGATATAAACACGAGCATAAACGCAACGACGAGCGGTGGTAAGATCTGGATAAACGCGAGTAGATAGATATGAGAGCTTGTAAGGCTGTTTCGGAGGTTTTGGGATACATCTTAGTTTTGGCGATAGTGGTGGCTACTATTACCGTGATCTACGCAGCTGGTATGCCTGCGGTGAGGAGTCAGCAGGATATTGCTGTATTTAGGAGCATGGAAAATACGTTTTACATCTTGCAGAATGTCGAAAGGTTAGTTGCCTATAACATAACCCCTGAGAAGGCTGTGACCGTTAGAGCGGAAGGAGGATCAATAGCTGTTATTTCTGACTATATCACTTTCAGAGAAATTCAAGTAGTTGGAATTAAGCAAGGTGGTAATGAAGTAAATAGGACATTGTCAAACGTAACGTATGGTGCAATTGTCTATATTGGTAGTAGCGGCAATCGAGGTTTGGTACTTGATAATGGTGCTGTACTGTTCTGGACTGGAGATAAAATTCAACCGTTACCAGCAAATTTAAAATATGTAGGTAATGTACCGATAATATCCACAAGAATATTCAGAATAGGAAATAATGTTTATATTAGTATAATTAATGTTACTGGAGAATTAAGTTTTTCTGGTCAAAAAATGATAATTTTTAAAAATATAAATTCTGAAATAAAATATTATCCAAATGCTAAAATGATTAAAATATGGAAAGATATAATTGTTAATGAAAAAGCAAGAGCATTAGGAATCAATACGACTGAGCTTTCTGAACTTTGGCGAACATCAATAATGAGATGTTTAAATGGTTCAATTCCAGGCAATAGCAATTGGATACAAATTAGACCAAATCCTAGTAATGCAAGGTTAAATGTAACTATTGCAATTTATAACATAACAGTTTCAGGTTAATCAAAATAAGAGGTGATAATAATGGAGGAACTAC
>CAYMEG010000018.1:0-14435 GCA_964389535.1 uncultured archaeon
AATCCTTGAAAAATATCCCAGCTACCTCAATTAAATCATAAAAGGGTCAGCACCAGGAGCAATATAGATCTGATAAAGCAGAATTCGTAATAATATACGGGAGACGTAGAGTTGGCAAAACTACCCTAATTCTTAAGTTCTTGGAAGATAAGAAGGGTATTTACCTTGGAAACTAGTGAAATTGAGAATCTAAAACGGTTTTCCCAAAAGATTGCCGAATATTTATTCGTTTCTGCTGAAAAACCCGTTTAGGAGTTGGGATGCGTTCTTTGAATATTTGGCAAAGATCGATGGAAGGTTTATCTTGCGATTGACGAGTTTCCATATCTCGTTAAAGCTAATCCAGCTTTACCTTCCATCATTCAGAAGTATCGTAATTGTTCAGCTTAGTATCCCAAAACTGTTTCTGATAATATGCGGTTCTGTCGTTTCCATGATGGAAAAGCTCCTAGGCTATAAAAGCCCGATTTACGGAAGAAGGACTGCACAACTACGACTTGAGCCTTTAGGATTCTTCCAGATAAGAGATTTCTTTATATGACTGGGAAAATTTGATCAAGGTTTACGGAATACTGGGTGGAAATCCCGCATATTTACTCGAATTCGAGGACGGGCTTAGTATAGAGCAGAATCTTCTGCAGTACTTTAGAGTAGATTCAATCCTCCATCAGGATGCGCTGTTCATCTTAAAGGAGGAGCTTGAAGATCCAAGAAATTACTTCGCGGTAATTGAAGCTATAGCCAAAGGCAAGATTATCTTGGGTGAGATCGTAAACGAGACCGGTTTGGATAGAGGTCTCGTCGGAAAGTACCTTTCAGTTCTACGTGGGCTGGATATAGTTAGAAGGGAGGTTCCGATTACAGAAAGCTACAAAAGTAGAAGGGGGAGGTATCTCATCAACGATCTTTACTTCAACTTCTGGTTCAGATTCGTCTATCTGAATGCAGATCTGATCGAAAGCGGAAACGGTGACCTGTTGCTCGACATCGTTATGAAAGATCTTGACAACTATCTCGGCTACATATTCGAGAAGGTAGCTAAGCAGTTTCTCATTGAGTTAAACAAACGCAATAGATTACCGTTTAGATTTCTGAAGATCGGCAGATGATGGCATAAAGGTGAGGAGATAGATCTAATAGCGTTAAACGAACGCGAAAAGTTTGCCCTGTTTGTGGAAGTCAAGTGGAAGGATCTAACCTCCGTTAAAAGGATCATCAACGATCTAAAGAAGAAATCCAAGCTTGTTGGACTTGAGGGTTACAAAAAATACTTTGGAGTCGTTGCAAAGAGTGCTAAAAGGAAGGATGGCTTGGTATTCGATTTGAGAGATTTCAACAAAGTTGGATCCAATGCAGAAGTGTTTTAATTTTAAAAGTAGGAAGCATCGCGATTGGAGTTATACAGGAAAGGTATAGCGGGTGAAATGGCTGGGATAACGTATAGGAAATTAGAAGAGCTAAAGAGGAGGAACATACAGTTTAGATATGATATGGAAGATCCTAAAGTTGATATAGGACTATGAGATAACAATTAAAATGGCTACACCAGACTGCTACCCTGGATCCAGGCCTTTTACTTGAAGATCTTGAAATGGCAAAAAGTATTAACTCTCTATATCAGGCCATAGTGTGGAAGGATCTAAAACCAAATCAACCATCGATCGCAAGACCGAGGTAATAATGAGAACAAACATCATAAACTTTTATTATGCCAACTATATCTGTTAGCGAGGATGTAAAGAGAGAACTACTAAAGTTTGCATCTGAATTACAGCTGAAGCTTGGGAGGAGGGTAGATTTCGACGAGGCTATAAGGTTCTTGTTGATGTACAGGAGAAAGAAAAATCCGATATTGTTAATCGAATAGGTTTTGAAGACTGGCAGACCTCAACCCCTATCGGAATTATCTTCTCCTCCTTCTTATAGTAATAAGACACATCGTAGCTTTCCGAGATGTTTCCAGTTACATCGACGACTTTAGCTTTCTCATAGCTTACGTGGAGCTTTAACGTACCCTACAGCATCCGGCGATACGCTTATCAGAAACGTTACTGTCCCGCTTGCGTATTCGGGCTGAAGGCTTGCCGGTGGGGATCCTTACTCGTTCAGTCTTTACGTCAATCCCTTCATCCCCTTCAGGCCACGGAACGTTATAGGCAGCAACTCCTCAATACTTCTCTCTCCACCCATTCGTGCTTTACAGTGTTTACCACAACGATCTACAGCGGATAAGTCTGTCCTGCAGGTACAACGCTGCTTGTAACGTACGCATCTATCTCGGGCTCGTATCGCCGCATTCGCAGGCAAAATTGCCAAGACCAAAATAGTCAGCCCGTTACCCTTGATCGTGATGTTCCTGAATGCAAAGTTGGCGTAAGGGTATGAAGTAGGCGATAATCCTTATAGCCTTTGGCATGCTTTCAAGGGGGCCTTGCCCCTGAAGTTGCGTCGCCGAAACGGATGATATCACAAGTCCAATCGAACCGGTCAGGAATAGGAGTTGAACGAGGAAGAGACTATCAGCATGACGGTAAGGATGTCGATAACTATGAGCGCGATTATGATCAGAAACTTTCCGAGAATTAAATCCAAGCTCCTTATGGGAGTCGAAAGGATCAATTCTGGCGTTCCTTCTTCTCTTTCCCTCGCAATTGAGCTTGAAGACAGAATTAGTCCCAGAATCTAAATTATCATACCTAAGATGGCTGGAGCGATGAAATCGATCAATCTAAGTCGTAAAGATGTATTGATGAGGAGAGACTGGAACATCCCGGGAAAGATCAAGGATGCCATAATGGAAGCAAGAGAGGAGATCGTGATAGTTTCTACAAAAATCCGAACTCGTTCTCTCGGTTGCTAAAGAGCTAAAAAGAGCTAGATTCATATTCGACGCCGGGAAATCCATCATAGTCACAGAGGAAGATGGTAGAAGGCTCACTTCCTATTGTAGCGTTTATGCAGAGAGCAGTGGTTGAAATTTCTGGTGAGATAAATAGCTGTTTGTAAGATATATGATTGAGAAGCCCATTAAAAGATCGAAACGACACCCAAACTTGCGGAGAGTACTAGAATTCCAGCGATTAAAACCCCGATAGTTATGAAAATCAAGGATTTCGTTTTGTTCAGCCTTAAAAGAAATGCTAAAAGACTACCAGACCAAGCACCTGTCATGGGCAATGGAATAGCTACAAACATTAGCAGGCCTAGATAGCCGTATCTTTCAACTATTATCTTCTTTCTTTCAATCCTCTCAACCACCTTGAGGTATATCCTTGCCAGAGGTTCCCATCTGATCACGATCCTATCGATCTTTTCCAGAAACATGAGCAGAAAAGGAATTGGCAGTAGATTCCCCAAGATGGCAAGCAGAAATGCTTCCGTTGGCGGTAATCCCAAATAGATCGCAAGCGGAATTCCTCCCCTGAGCTCTGAGAAAGGCATCGCTGAAACTATCAGCACCTCAAGCCAGTTCAAGTCTCTCAACCCCTTTAACTAGCCAGTACATCAACCTGTTGAACGGAGTGTCTATACCCAACTCCTCAGCGACTTTAACTATCGCGCCGTTTATAAAATCTATCTCGGTCCTCTTGCCCCTTTCGATATCCTGAAGCATCGAAGATCTGTTGTCCTTGGTTCTCATCGCAACCTCTCTGACAGCTGAAGCTACATCTTCGACATCGAATCCCAAGGCTCTCATAACCTCCTCTCCCTCCCTTGCAATTCTCTCAGCGATCTTCCAAAGCTCCGGAATCTCAACAACTTTACCATTTCTAACTCTACATATCGCTGTAATGGGGTTTATTGCGGAGTTTATCACGGCCTTAAGCCATATCCTTTTCCTTATGTCCGTCACAGCTTCTGCGTTTATCTTGGAATCCCTCAACACTTCAACGACCGTCAAAACATCCTCAGTAATCCTTCCGCTTATATCTCCCACGTAGGTCACACCCTCACCGGCGTATTCGATGTGCCCGTACTTGATGAGGTTCGATGCGTAGGTGGTCACACCTCCAACGACAGACTTCAGATACCTCATCAATATCTCCTCATTTCCAATCCCATTTTGAAGACTGCAGACGATCCCGCATTTAACCTTTGCAAGTTGCATTGCAGCTGTTTCGGTATCGTAAGCCTTGACGGTTACAAACGTTAAATTCGCATCTTTCGGCCTATCTGTAACGTTAACTTTCACGAAATCTTCGATCAAACCCGATACCTTTAAGCCATTTCTCAAAGCTTTGAGCTGATTACCTCTGGCAACAAAAACAACATCATAACCGGCTTTTTTGATTAGATATCCGAATAGACAGCCCAAAGCACCGGCACCCATTATCTGAATTCTCATCTATTTACAATATACTGATTAAAATAAAATTTTGTCGAATCAATATGCTTAAATATCACTTATCAATCTTAAGTTGGCAAAAATAAATTATAAGGGGAGGATATGAGGGTAGTAGTCGTGGGGGGAGGAATCGCCGGAATGGAATTCGTAAGGCATGCTCATAAATTGCCTATCGGCATAACCCTAATTGAGCCCAAGCAATTTATGGTTTGTCAGGCGTTGCTTCCCGAGCTTCTGAGCGATAAGGTTGATGTGGATGACATCCGTATCAACATAGGTGAGTTCTGTGATCTCGTCGGAGTTGAACTAGTCAAGGATAGGGCGGTCGAAGTGAGGGATGGTTCGATCGTAACCGAGAGGGGTAAAGAGATCGATTACGATCGACTGGTGATAGCAGTCGGAGCAGAGGCGAATTACTATGGAATCAGAGGTTCGGATAGAACTTACAACGTAAACACCTTAGAATCTACGCTTAAGACAAAGAAGGCTTTGGAGAATGCCGAAGATGTTGCGGTGGTTGGATCGGGAACAACGGGGGTTGAGGTTGCTTTAGAGCTGAGAGAGGTTGGGTACGATGTTAAGGTTGTGGAGCTTGCCGACAAGGTTCTGCCAACCTTTAGTCGAAAAGTTTCTGATTTAGTATATAAAATCATGAAAGATGATGGTATCGAGATCTACACATCCCACAGGGTTCTGGAAATCAACGAGGGAATAGTTACAGATAGGGGAAGAATCGAATGCGATGTCGTGATATGGTGCGCTGGAATCAAGCCGCATAGGTTCGTTGAAGGATTGAACGTTCCGAAGGTGGACGGATGGATAGAGGTGGACGAATTTCTAAAGGCCAGAGAGATGTTTGCGATAGGTGACTGCGCGTTCGTTTGCATAGATGGTGAAATAGCAACGAAAACGGCTTTGGAGGCTAGGATGCAGGCAAAGCATCTGGCTTTAAACTTGAGTAGGATGATTAGGAACGAAAAACCTGTTAGCTATAGGATCAGATCGAGCTTGAGCAGACCAACGGCAATAATAACGCTCGCAAGGAACAGAGCCATACTTATATACCGTGGATACATGTTATCAAGACCTATGAAGTTTATATATGAATTGAAAAAGGTGGCGATTGGGAGATTTTTGAGTAATTACAACGGAAAACCTTCGAAGTAGTCGGTGTCGAACGCCTCTATCTTGCCTGAATCTACGAGCTTCGTTAAAATTGGGTCGATGGGAATCTCGGCGTAGAACGGTATCCTGTACTTGGATGCTATCTCGCTTCCCCTACCCCTTCCAAATATGTACTCCCTGTGCCCGCACTGAGGGCATTCGTAGTAGCTCATGTTCTCTATCAAGCCTACAACGGCAGTTTCAAGCTCCTGAGCCATTATCAAAGATTTTTCAACTATCACCGTCGTCAACTCCTGAGGTGTTGCTACAAGCACGACACCGTTCGGTCTTATCTCCTGCAATATCGTTATCGGCACATCTCCAGTTCCCGGTGGAAGATCGAATATAAGATAATCTAGCTCGCCCCAATCTGTCTTGGCAAGCATATCCCTTATCACTCCACTGACGAGCGGCCCTCTCCAAACTACCGGAGCACTTTCGGATGGCAGGAAGAACTGTATGGACATTATTGCAATTCCCCATCTGTCCGTATGAACCGGTACGATCTCTTCACCCATCAAAACGGGTCTTTTCTTTGTGACACCGAATATCCTCGGAATGCTCGAACCCCAGAAGTCGCAGTCCATTATTCCGGTTCTGTAACCGTTTCTTCCATAGTGGATCGCCAAAAGAGCTGCAACCGTACTCTTTCCAACCCCTCCCTTACCGCTCATTACTGCAATTTTTGTTTTAACCTTTTTCAGCCTCTTTGCAACCATGTCCAAACCTTCCATGAACTTCTTCTTTATCTCCTCGTGATCGAACTTCATCCTCTCCTTCACATTCTCGTACTCGTTCATACGATCACCTCCAATCTCCTCCAAACTTCAACAATCTCATCCTTAATCGGTATTTGTAGATTTGCAATCATCATCGGTATATCCTCGTAAAACGGAATTCTGCCGATAACATCGATGCCTTCGTGTTTGCAGAACTCCTCTATCCTCTTGCTCATCTCTATATTGAGATCGTACTTGTTTATGACCACAAAGGACTCTATCCTGAAGTGTCTCGTAAGTTGTAGAATCCTCTCCATGTCGCTTATGCCCGAAAGGGTCGGTTCTGCAACTATGACAGCAACGTTTACGTTCGATAGAGATGCTATAACCGGGCAGCCTACGCCGGGTGCACCGTCTATTAAAATCAGATCGACTCCGTTCTCCTCAGCTATCTTCTTTGCAATCCTTTTGACCTCGCTGACCAGAAGACCACTGTTTTCCTCTCCCGGCTCAAGCAACGCATGAACGAAGTCTCCGTATTCAGTTTTCGATATGAAGATCTTTCCTCTCTCCTCACTCACCATCTCGATTGCTTCGCTCGGACAGGCCCTATGGCAAAATCCACATCCCTCACACCTCGATACATCTACCTTAAACTTATCATCCTCAACGTATATGGCATCGAACCTGCAAAGATCCATGCACAATCCGCATCTCTCGCACTTCTCTTCAACTATCTTAGCCTTCTTTAAACCCTTAAAAGGTATTACCTCCTTTATCTCAGGCTTCAGAAGTATGTGGAGGTTTGGAGCATCGACATCGCAATCCGCGATGACGCATTCCGCAAGAGTTGCAAAGACAGAAGTCACGGTCGTCTTACCGGTTCCACCCTTTCCGCTTATGACGACGAGTTGCTTCATATCGAAACTACCTCCTCATATATCTGCCTGAAGAGATCCGCGTAATTGTGTAGGAGTTCACCTTTCGAGTATCTCTCGGCTATCTCCTTGCTGAATGGAATCTTTCCCAATATAGGTGCTGAAATCTTCTCTTCCATTTTGAACGGCAATCCGTACTTGTTTATCACGACTCCATACTTTATCTCCAGCTTATCCAAAACTTCCATCGCGATCTTTAGGTCGTGATAGCTGAACGGTGTGGGCTCGCATACAAGGATGCAGAAGTCTACGTCTCTCACACTTTCAACCATCGGACACGAAGTCCCCGGAGGACAATCTATGATCGCATTTCTACCAATTCTCTTCTTTATCTCCCTTATCACGGGTATGGGCCTGGCCTCTCCAACGTTGAGTACTCCGTATGTGAGCTTTATTTCGGAGTAAACTTCTACTATCTTTCCGACCGGTCTGTCCACCTCTTCTATAGCCTCTCTTGGGCAGAAGTAGCTACAGGCCCCGCAACTATGGCAGAGCTCTGGAAAGGTGTAGATCCTATCTTTGAGCACGATTATCGCGTTGTACTCGCAAACGTCTCTGCACGTTCCACAGTAGTCGCACTTGGATTCATCCACCTTAGGAACCTTTCTGCAGACGATCTCCTCTCTGCTTTCACCTTTAATAAATATGTGATCGTTCGGCTCTTCAACGTCCAGATCGAAGAGATCTATTCTGTTAAAATACGCCAAATTCACTGCTAAAGTCGTTTTACCTGTCCCTCCCTTGCCAGAAGCGACGGCTATCCTCATATCGACCTCCTATGCCTACCGAACTTCGGCTCACTCGGAATCAGAATCGGTTCAAGCTCTCCCTTCAGGAACTTCTCTATCGCCTCACTGACCTTCATACCACTTGCTCTGTAAACCTTTATTCCAGCCGAGTTCAGAACAGATAAAGCATTAGGACCAACGTTTCCGGTTAAAACTACATCCACACCCTTGTTTGCTAGGAATTGCGATACAGCTATCCCCGCACCTCCACCTCTAACGGCGTAATCGTTTCTAACGACTTCAACCGACTTTATATCACCGTTCTCAACGTCAACGATCGTAAAGCTTCCAGCTCTTCCAAAGATCTCTGAAACCTTATCATCAAGGCCTCCGCTCATCGTAGAAACTGCAATCTTCATAGAACCGATTTGACTGGAGCGATATTTAAAGTTTAGGCAAACCTAAAGTTTGCATAAGTTTAAAATTCTGAGACATCGAAGATACTAGGCCATGTTAAGAGCAATCCAGATAATTGCCAAGAATGAAATTGGAGTGCTTAGAGATGTGACCACGATAGTTGCGAAGTATAGGGGAAACATAACGTATGCTCAGACCTTTATTATAAAACATGGAGAATACTCCGGAAACGCTTTGATATACTTGGAAATCGAGGGGGGAGATTTCGAAGCTATGCTCAGAGAAATCAAAGAGCTTAGAACCGTAATCGAGGCTGAAGAGGAGAAACCGTTTGAGCAGGTCTTCGGCAAGAGGGTGCTCATCTTCGGAGGAGGTGCGCTGGTTTCTCAGGTTGCTCTTGGAGCCATAAGCGAGGCGGACAGACACAACCTAAGGGGTGAGAGGATAAGCGTAGATACCATGCCCATCGTCGGTGAGGAGGAGCTGGCTGAGGCTGTTAGAGCCGTTGCAAGGCTGCACAGGGCGGAGATCTTGGTTTTGGCAGGTGGTCTGATGGGAGGAAAGATCGCCGAGGAGGTTAAGAGATTGAGGAAGAGAGGCATACCGGTGATATCCCTCAACATGTTCGGATCTGTTCCGAAGGTTTCGGATTTGGTTGTAAGCGATCCTGTCATGGCCGGAACTCTTGCTGTAATGCATGTAAGTGAGAAGGCCAAGTTCGATATGGAGAGGGTTAAGGGTAGAAGGCTCTAACTTTTATAAATTTTAAAAAATAAAGATGTCATACATTGTAGTGTTATCGAAAGGTTGATTTATCTTAGCCTTGATCTCGATTTGTGCCAGATGTAAGATCCTTCATAGAAGTCATAAAGCCGAAACAGACGATGTTACTGATGGTAACCTGCATAGTTTCGTATCTCGTAGCATCTGGCAAAACTATAAATTTGAATCATTTTATAGTTACGTGTGTGGCAACGACCTTAGCGATAGCAGGAACCACAGCTTTGAACATGTGGCTTGACAGGGATATAGATGCCCTAATGAGCAGAACCAAAAATCGTCCCGTTCCCTCCGGCAGGTTGAGTCCGAAAGGATGTGCCATCTACGGTTCAACACTATTTACGATGGGCTTTGCTCTGGGATTTACAGTAAACGCTTACCTTGCGGTTGTACTTTTCCTCGGTCTGTTCTTTGACATAATAGTGTACACGATCCTCTTAAAGAGAAGGAGTCCGTATTCGATAGTTCTAGGTGGTTTCGCCGGAGCGATGCCGGCTTTGGCAGGATGGGTTGCTGTGAAAAGTGGAGACGTTTTGGGCGGGCTTATACTCGCTTCGATCGTTCTGCTGTGGATCCCGGCCCACATCTGGTACATAACGATGCACTACGAGGATGATTACAGAAATGCGAGGATTCCCATGTACCCGCTTGTTGTGGGAATGGAGAAGGCATCTTGGGCGATAGTTCTGAGTACGATCTTGATGATGTTCCTCATACCTTCACTTTACATCGTCGCCGATCTGAATCCCATCTATCTGATAATTTCGATGTTCATAACTGGCTACTTCCTATGCAGAGCCATAAGATTTGCAAGATCGCCTAGCAGAGAGAAGGCAAGGGTGATGTACAAGCTCGCAAGTATGATGTTGGGGATCGTGTACATATCACTTCTTATCGGATCTCTTCTCAGCTAGCAGTCTATCCATCTCCTCCATCGGAAGATCCCATGGATCTATGCCCAATTCTTGAGCCTTCTTTATGTATGGACATCTCTTTTTGCAGAACTCGTAGGCTCTCATCTCCATTTTAAGTAAATACTCCTTTTCCTTGTACTTAAGTTCGTACAGCTTTTCTCTCGAAGCCATATAGGCATCGAAGGCTTTGCAGGCCAGGAGATCTATCGCCTCGTTAAGCTTGATTAGATCATCTTTACTCATGTTTGGATATCTGTTCAGGAAGATCTTCCTGAGATAGAATATCGAAGCCATGCTTCCCCCCGCTGAGAGGTTCGTATCACTGGCGAGATACCTCATCAGATCATCCAAAGCATCCTCAACTCCCTTCAAACTACCTCCGTTGTAGTATTCGATCAGTTTATCTATGATCCTGGATGTACAGTCTTCAAAATATTCAACGAATTCAGGCGGTAGCTTGACTGGATGTCTGCTCAAAAAGTAATTCACCCAATCCTTCAAAACGTCTTTCTTCTTTTTCTCTATATTGAACGCTACCATGGGTGGGTCCCTATTATGACCTCTTTACCTACAACCTTTTTAATGTTTTCCACCACCCTCTCCAAATTGAGCGGACAGCATCCCATCTCAACTGCCGTCTTCATACACTTCCCAATGAATATCACATCGTACTCATCGAAACCTTCGATCCACTTGTTGAACAACTTGAGTCTTGGAATTATAAAGCCGGGACAACCGCCACAACTCACAATTCCAACGATCTCGACCTTATCAAACCTTTCAAACTCCCCTTTTCTTTCCCTTGCAGCCGTTAGACATCTCTCACAACCGATGCAGTTCTTATCCCTTATGTTGTCACAGCTCAGAATGATCGCCTTGACCATGTTTGTAAACCTTAGATGATAACATTTAAATTTTTTGTATAATTAGATTTAACCAAATAAAGCACCAAAAAGATTTAATATTCTGACCGATCAGTCAGTACCACGATGAGAAAAGAGGATCTGCTTGAAGCTGCTTTGAGAGTGTATTTGAGAAATCCGAACGCTACGGTTCACGAAGTTGCTGAGGAAGCTGGAGTTTCGAAGAGCACAATCTTCTACTACTTCAAGAACAAGAATGGATTGGAAAGGGAGCTGTTGCTGTATGCAATCAATAAGTTCTCACCTTGGAAGGCCTCAAGCCTTGAGGAGGCTATTAAAAGGCGATTCCAGATTATGAGGGACCATCCCGGTTTGGCAGGGATGTTCTACACGTTGCTCGATAACTTGAGTAGAAACGATCCAAAGTTCATCGAAGATCTTCGCCAGAGGTCGTTCAACAGGATTGCCAAGATATTGGAGAAGGAAGGTTTTAAAAACTGTTACGACCTCGCGATATTTCTTCTAGCTTCTTTGGACGGTATAGCTCTTTATTCGATATACATGGAGATGGATCTTTCAAAATTTGAAAACTTGATCTTAGAAGCTTTTAGGAGGCTGAAGTAAGCTCCTGATCATCTTCACACTTTTGATTTTGGTCGTTCAAACTTCAAACGCCGTCGAGATCTCTATCAGAACGATACCCGAACAACCTTTGATTGGCAAATTCGTAAGCAAAATCCCGTATACTATGTAAACCCGTACATCTCCGGACTTTTAAGCAAGAGTTTAAGCTTGGGGGATTTTGCCGGCAAGGCATCGGTGGAGTTTGAAGCTAACGTAGCTTGAGGTCTGGCTGAGCTATCTGGAGTTGGTCAACGGCACACTGGAAAGCAGACATATGAGATGTACCCATGCAATAACGATCGTAGAAAAAACCTCAGTTTGAAATTTTAAGCGTTGATGGATTTGTTAAGCCAGGAGAAAGCGGAAACGTTACGGTTGAGATTATCAACAGGGGTGGAGACGTGAAGGATGTTAGATTGATCTTCAGCGGACTTTTGGCCAAAGATCCTGACGAATTCTTCAAAAGCTGGAAGAAGAATGAGGTAAAGATCTTGAGGTTCTTGATATATGCGGATGATGGTGCGAAGATGGGAGAGCACGAGGCTAAACTTAGTATAACAGGAATGAATTTGGGAATCAATATTCGTTCGATCTTCCATTAAGCTTAACCGTCAAAGGATTACCAAAGCTGATAATTTTAAACTTCGTCACGAGTTCGACGAAGATACATCCAGACACGAACCTCACATTGAAGGTCGGTGTTGAGAACGTTGGCAAAGATACCGCAAAGAACGTCAGGGTAGAGCTAAAATTGCCCAAGGGTTTTAGCGGTGAAAGCAAAGCGTATTTGGGAGAGATAGAGAGGAGTGAAGAGAAGTTCGCCGAATTCGAGCTTGAAGTTGCTAAGAACGTCAGCGGTAGTTATGAGGTTGAAGTAGATATGCTGTCGGATGAGGGAATGTGGATCGAAAACCTAACTTTGTTCGTATTTCCTCTTAAGCCGATTCACATCGAATAGCCGAAGTTTACACGATCCCAAATAGGTTGGAAGAGAACAGACCATTCACACTCAACTTGGCTGTGGAGAACGGCGGAAGGGGGGGTTGCAAAGGTCGTCAGAATTGAACTCAAGTTGCTCGAGGGATTTGAAGGTGGAAGGTCGTACTTCATAGGTACCCTTGAGAGAGATTCCGCCACATCAACGTTCGAGCTTAAGGCTAGGAGATCTGGGGAGTGCAAGGTATATGCGGTGATAGCTTATCTCGACCCGACGCTGCAAAGACACACTGTCACTCAAGAGTTCATGCTGTACGTTTTTCCCTCTCAAAACTACACCCCTATAATTCTTGCAATTGCTGTTATCTTTGCAATAGGTTTAGTTTTAAAGTTTAGAAGGAGAACATGGCGGTTTTAAGATTTAAGGATGTTTGGAAGGTATACAAGATGGGATATAGTTGCTTTGAGGGGAATCAGCTTCAGCATCGAGGAAGGAGAATTTGTAGTCGTGCTTGGGCCCTCTGGGAGTGGAAAGACGACGATACTGAACATAGCTGGAGGTATCGATAGGTCGACCGGAGGTAGGGTGTTCTTTAGAGATCTTGAGATATCTTCGCTCAATGAACTTACGATGTTCCGTAGAAGACACGTTGGCTTTGTATTTCAGGTCTTCAATCTGATCTCCACCCTAACCGCTAGAGAGAACGTTCAACTTTCCGTCAAGCTAGTCGATGATCCGAGGGATGTCGATGAGGTGCTTGAGATAGTAGGTTTGAAGCATAGGACAAATCATTTGCCGACGGAGATGAGCGGTGGAGAACAACAGAGGGTTGCCATAGCGAGAGTTTTGATCAAGAATCCCGATTTAATACTCTGCGATGAACCGACCGGAAATTTAGACTTCGAAACTGGTAAGAGGGTTCTCAGGGTCATGAGGGATATAAATCGAGAGGAGAGTAGAACGTTTTTACTCGTAACACATAACGCCATGATTGCGAAGATGGCAGACAGGGTAATCCACTTCAGAGATGGACAGGTAGTAAGGATAGAAGAGAATCCTGAGGAGCTGAGCTGATGATGAAGACCCTTTTCATCAAAGCGATCAGAGATTTGAGGGCTCAGAAGTGGCAGTTTTTGGCCGTATCTTTTTTGGTGGTTATCGACTAATCAGGAACTGTACAACATATACGATATCGAAGGAAGGAGACATTTCCCATCGCCCGAAGGTATAATCTTACCGAAGTACATGGCCGAAAACCTTAGCATAGCTAAAGGTGAAACCATAGAAGCTTTTACCGAGCTTGGCAAGGTTAAGTTCAAATTGTACGACATAGTTTCCCAGCCACTGATGCCCGTATGTTATGCAAACCTCAAAGAGAGCTTGAAAGGCTTGGGTTTAAGCCGAACGAGGTCATAGTGAAGGGAGGTGATGAAAACAAGCTAAAGAAATTTGGAACTGTAGTTTCGATGAAGAAGCTTAGAGGTTCTATCTTAGAAATGATGAGCATGATGTACGAGTTCTTCGTGTTTTCCGTTCTCTTTGGAGCTTCCTTGGCCTTTGCCGAGATATTTAACACGACTATGATAAACGTATTGGAGAGAAATTGCAACGCTTAGGATGCTCGAATATACGGTTAAGGAGATAGCAGTTTCGTTGCTCATCGAAACGTTCATAGTTGGAGCTGCTGGACTTGTTGTGGGATTTCCGATGGCCATTCTCTAACGCTTTACGGATTTAAGATGATGTACAAAAGCAAGATGTTCAACATGCCCTTTGTTATTTATCCCAGAACCTACGACTGTGATAATATTCATAACGCTCACAGTTTCACTTCTGCCAGCTATAAGGTACATCTCAAGGATGGAGATAGATAAGGTTACAAAGGAGATCATCAGCTGAAAATAATTTCAGTTGCATCATCGGCATCAATTCACTTAAGTTCTCATAGCTCACAGCGGGCAACGGTTTTATACTTCGCATCAAATCAACATCCGTGGCCGTAATAA
>CAYMEG010000019.1:0-14128 GCA_964389535.1 uncultured archaeon
ATATGGCTCCATTCGCTGCCCAACAGAACGCAGAGAATAAAGCTAAGGCTTCTCCAATCATTTTAAGGTAAATTGTTCGGTAGTTTCAAAAACCTTAATACGTTAATTCTCAGCCTTCTAACGCTTAGAAACTACTACGATGAGTGCTGGGATTACTGGTGTTAACTTGATCAACCGTAAGACAGAAACGATGAAATTGAGAATGTATTAAAACCTTGTAATCGAATGATCGCTGTGGATGTCTTAAAAAGGATTGAAAGAGCGGAAGAGCTGTATAAGAAATACGGATACAAATTACTTCAGGACGATGAGATCAGAATTCTTCTTGATAAGCTTAACTACGCCATTGAAAGGACTTGGGAGTATATGCGTAAGGTCGGAGTTACAGAGATCTGTAGACGATGTGCGATGGAGACGGGGAGTTGCTGTAAGAGGTGGGTCGAAGACGAGTACGACGAATACCTACTGTTGATAAACTTACTGTTGGGTGTTGAATTGCCGAAGGAGAGATATAAGGAAGATGGATGCTTTTTCGTTGGACCAAACGGTTGCAGGCTTAGGGCAAGGGAAGTTATATGTGTATCATTTTTATGTGATAAGATTATTAATGAAATTGGTAAAAAGGAGGTTGAGCTTCAAACGATAGCTGGAGAGGAGCTTGAAACTTTGTTCATCCTTAAGGATAGGATCAAATCTAAAATAGAAGAACTACGTTCTTCTGATTATAAATCTAAGCTCGGTTGTAGGATCTCTTAACAGTTCCACCATCTCTCTATCTATGTCCTTCGCTGCCTTATCGGCTTTTATTGCCAGTGTTCTGTCACACACGAAATCGCTTTTCCTAACCACTATATCCGTTTTATGCTTAAACGTCATCCTGCCCGAGCCAAAAGCTATCAACGAATCCTTTAAGCCATATTGGGGAAGAACGATTTCGATCTTAACGGCATGGCCAAGTTTAAGCCAGTTCTTGATCTTATCATCGATATCGCATATAGCCTTATCCGCTTTAACTCCTATTATACAGTCTCCTCTCGGTGTAAGCTCGCTTTCTTTCGTAATCTCAAGCGTCGTTCTATGCTTTGCTGTGATGTTCGGATGACCCCACGCAACTATCAAATCTTTCATCGTTCATGCTAGATCGTATTTGCATTAAAAGCATGATCATAATGTTTATAATATTAGTTTGTAATACACTTGGTATGATGAGAGTTAATACGGGCATAAGGGGACTTGACGAGATGCTCGGGGGTGGTTTGATTGCCAACAGAACCTATCTTGTGAAAGGCAGAGCCGGATCTGGCAAGACTATATTCTCAATTCAGTTTCTATTGGAAGGAGCCAAGAAAGGTGAAAACGTCATCTACATAACCCTTGAAGAACCGGCGGATGAGGTTAAAGAGAACATGAAGCTTTTGGGATTAAACATAAATGATTATGATAATTTTTATATTATCGATGCCTCTCCAACCGGAGACATGAGCATATTCAGCGATATGTTCTTCGAGAATTTGGTTCCAGATGTTCAAGGCTTAAAATCTGCACTTGAATCTAGATTGGAGATAATAAAACCTAAGAGGGTTGTTATAGACCCCATAACGATGCTCGAAGTAGCCTCCAAGAGCGAGGTCGAGTATAGGAGAGAGATACTGTATCTTTTAAAACTTCTGAGGGAGTTCAGCGCGACTACAATAGTTACGTCCCAAAGAACTGACGAATGCGCTGAAGATTTTATGGCAAGTGGAGTGATAGAGCTTTTAACCTTTGACGTTAAGGGCAAGGTCATAAGGGGAATTAGAATAAAGAAGATGAGAGGTACGGACTTCGATGATTCCATCCGCCCCTACAAGATTAAGAAGGGTGGGATTGAGGTTTACTGGACCGAAAATTTGTTCGAATGATCGAGTATGCTCTCATCGGGGATAGAGAAGTTGGATGAGCTGTTGGGTGGGGGAGTGGACTTCGGTAAGATCGTCTTAATCGAAACAGTTGCCGAAATAGGAGGCATCATAGCCTTGAACTTCGTTGCCGACGCCTTAAGGAAGGATATTAAAACCTTCATAATACTCGGGAGAAAAAGGGTGAAGGATGTTGAGGAATTTTTAAGGAAGAAGGAAGTAGATAGATCAAATTTAGTCGTAGTCACCACATCCGAAAAAGGTGATAAAAGGCTAAATTTGGATGAACTGTTTTTGATAAGTCGTACCATAAAGGATCTTGCACAAAGATCAAAGTTCGGATATATCGACATTCTACAGATCTTGCTAATTTTGTACGATCCAAGAAAAATATACTCTTTATTTTCAGACATAATATCGACTTTGAAAGACTCCGAGGTTACGACCGTCTTAACTATCGATAAGAGATTTACGGATGAAAGAACACTTGCCATGTTTGAGGATCTGGCAGATGTCGTCATCGAAATCGAAGAGGTTGTGGAGAGTTTAAAGGTTAAGAGGGGAATTAGAATTAAGAAAAATTGCCTCTTGCCTCCCACCGATTTTTACAGTTTGAAGATCGATAAAAACGGGTTCAGAATTGAAGATTGACTATTTCCTACGCCTCAGACAGTTTATGTAGTACCTAATGGGATGATTCACGTTGGAGCAATTCTCATCGGGATAGCAGTTCCCATAGCTTCTCATGGTCTCGCATGACGGACATACGTATTCTTCACTCTTTCCTCTCTGCCCAGCTATGTGCTCAACCTGATACCTCGTCTTATCCTCGTCGAAATCCGGGGCGGTCCTAAATATATCGACCACATCTTCTATGCTGACACCTATGTTAAGCAAAAATGCCGCTATCGCAAATCTCGCAGAATGTGGAACGTTCAAACCGTTTCTCAAATCGGATAGAATCTTCTTCATGCATGGTGGATAACATTCGGCTTTGATTCCCAAACCCTTGAAGTCGAAATCTTCAACCTTCGTTTCAAGTTTAAGGCCGAGGTTAATCTTAATGCCGATCTTTTCGCTCAGCCTTTCCCTAAGGTACTCCTCCAAAATTCTGACGAATTCAACCTTCGTTAGATGGACAAAACCATCCTCAAGCCTTCTGTTTACCAACTTCCATTCGTCGTCCCTTATCTTTACAGCTCCCCTTAAGTAGTCGACAACATCTACTTTAAAAACATAAGCGTTGGGATTACCCATAACTTTAACCCTAATTCCAAAGTCCAAAGCGACAATTTTAAGAAACTCTACGCTTTCACTTTCGAGCATCTCTCTGTATCTCCTTGCCTCTCTAACGGCAAATTTGTGCCTCAATGCATCGCTCAAATTCGATACGGCGATCTTTGAAAAGATGTAAGCTATTGTGAACTTCTTTGCGAGCTTGAGGTATCTGTAGTATTCGTCAGATCGAACCGGATAGTTACAGAACCTGAACATCTCGAATAAATCTTTGGCTTTACTCCTGCAATCCTTTACCTCACATTCCGCGCACAGGAAGGTTTTAGTTATACCTTTAAGAACTTTAAGCTCGGAAAATCTTTCTCCCTTTAAGGCAGATTCAACGATCTTGATTCCAAGCTCTTTGGCAGAAGATATTAGTTCATCGTTGGATTTTAGAATTCTATCCAGACTACCGTACTCGTATTCCAAAAATTTTCCAGCAACCTTTAAGAAAGGATATTTCGCCAAAAAGGGTAGGATTGGTAGATATGGCTTCATTCTGCCTCTATTCTTGGAGCCAGAATGTATTCAACCTTCAACCTACCATCCGCAACGTCGAAGATCAGCCTGACAGGATAGTTGTTTCCCAAGTATATCGTCAGTATATCTCCAGATGATGCTATCTTAACGAACTCCTTCAGGTATTCAACCGAGAACATCGATCTTGCCGATTCCTTATTGAATTCTATCAGCTCCATCTCCCCCATATGGAACGTGATCTTATCTATGTCTCCCTCGGCTTCAATGTAAAATCCCGTTTCATCACTCTTAAATACCACATGATCGCTTATCTTATCGGCAGCCTGAATTGCCTTCTTGAATTCACCGGCATCCAGCACTATCTTCGCCGGCAATTCCAACTCTGGAATTCTTGGTTCTTTTCGAATTGCCGAGGGGTCTATTAGAGCTACTGTGTATTCGACGCTCCCAAATTTTACCTTCATGTGACTCTCATCCTCAACCTTCAACTCCACGAGATCCTTCTTCTTCACGGCCTTCAATATATCGTAAACCCTATTCACGTCAACTCCGACGGTCTTCTCCTCATCCACCTTGTAAACTTCAAAGGATTCCCTCGGAATGTCGACGATAACCATGGCGACGTTTGCCGGATCAACTGCTCGAGAATGTAGACCCTCATCCTTAAAGTGAAACCTAGCCTCACTTACGAGCGAAACTATAGCTTTTGTTGCAGTTTTTACGACCTCTCCGCCAAGTATCGCGTCTATCATGCTTATCACCTCGAAAGATATAAGAATAACAATTCATTTATAATTTTTCCCTAAATCCACCAGATCCAGATTCCGTTGGCCGCATCAATTCTTCTCCCCTTTATCCTGCCCTCTATGGCCAACCTTTGAAGTCTTCGTAGAACCACCCTTCTATCCACGTTAAGTTTCTCTGCGATTTCGGAAGTTACAAGTGGAACTCCGGCATCTTTGAGAACCTTGACGATCCTTTCCTCTATCTCCATGTTTATTACTTGGCTAAAATATATTAAAGCTTTTCGATATCGTTCTTAAGATGGGTGTCGACATCATATAAGCACAAGTCTTAAATTGATAATCGTTAACGTTTGCCAAATGAGGGTCGGAATTGTGTTAAGAGATAAGGCTAGGGAGATCTTCGTCAAAACCATATCGAGATTCTTCGATGTATTCGTTTACAGGTTGCCTGAAAATCTGCCGGAAGTTATCGATGATGAGATCGATCTTCCCAAAGAGTTATTCAAAACCGATATAGTTCTAAGCTACGCATTTCATCCAGATGTAAATGTAGAGTTAATTAAAAAGGCTAAAGAAAGGTGTGTTAAAATCGTTTTAATTGCCGGGAACTTTAAATTTTTGAGAAAGTTGTCGAATAAAATTAGGGTTATAGTTGAGGATGTATGCTGCTCTACGTTGGTTAAGGATTGTGAATTCTTCAAGAGATTTGGAATTCCAGAACTTGAAGTTAGGATAGATGACTTCGATAGACTTAAGGAGGTTAGGGTGATAAGATCTGCCCTATGTGGAGCGACTTTCTTCGTTGCAGATAAGCTTAAAGGAGTTAGCATCGAGGAGGCACCGATTAAGGCCGGCTATTTAACTCAGATATATCCATGTCTAGCTTCTCGCGGAATTGGGGGAGGTATTCATAAGGCTGCCATGATTCATAAACTTGCCGTTGAAAGGGCTATTAAAAGAGCAATCCAAGAAGGATTGTAAGCAGCAAAACAGCACTTATCGTTGCGTTTAAATGAAAAAATGCTATTTGAATTCTCCTCTCATCGAACCTATCCTTTACGATGTAGTGTTCGTAAGTTAGCAGTATTGCGATGACTATCAATCCTATCAGAGCTTTGACTCCTATCAGTTCGATCAGTGCGATCGATGTCAGTATCAAGAAAACTGTATGATTCAAAGCCGAAAGGACTAAGGCAAATTTGACTCCGAAGTGAGCTCCTACCGAATGGATTCTATATTTTCTGTCAAAATCCAGATCTTGTAAAGCGTAGATCATGTCAAACCCGGCAACCCAAAATACGACTCCCAAGCTCAACAGAACTATAGCCCAGTCGTTAGGTGTTAAGGAGTTCGTTACGGCTATCCATCCGCCCAGAGGAGCTAGGGCGAGGTTTAGACCCAAAACATAGTGGCAAAGACAAGTCCAGCGCTTTAAATAGGGATAGATGTATGCTATGATCGGTGGAATCGGAGATAGCTTAAATGCTAGATCGTTTATCAGATACGCCGAAGTGAAGTAGACGGCCAAAGAGACTATCACGATCGCATAAGCTTCCCCTAGAGAAATCAATCCTGCTGGAAGGTGTCGATTTGCTGTTCTCGGATTTAGCGCATCTATCTCCCTATCGATTATTCTGTTCAATGACATCGCAGCTGCTCTCAATCCCGTGAATGCAAGCAGAATCAGTATAAACAATCTTAAGCCGAACCATCCACCCTTAGCCAAGAACGCTCCAGCGTAAGCGAATGGCAATGCGAACAGGGTATGCTCGATCTTTATGAAATCTGCGTAGAGTCTCAGTTTTTTGATCATGGTTTTTGGTTGGCACCATCATCTTAAGAGCTTTTCAATATCTTTCAGACTGTACAAGACGTAATCGGCCAGATATGAGAACCCTTTATTTCTCTCGTTCAAAACCAAAGCTGTTTTTGTTCCGGCTCTTCTTCCAGCTATCAGATCGAATTTGTAATCTCCGATGACTATGCTTCTTTCAGGCTTGGATCTCGCAAGCTTTAAGGCCAAAAGAACGGGTTCGGGCGATGGTTTAGGTTTTGCATCTTCCCTCGTAATTACGAAGTCTAACTCGAGTCCAAACCTGTCGATCACTATCTCAACACTCTCTCTGCAGTTTCTCGTAACTATACCCTTTTTTAAGCCCAGATCATCGAGCAATCGCAGTGCCTCTCTTGCGTAGGGCATGAGTTTTGCTGTTAAAGCTGCTCTTATCTCAAATTCCTTTAATATCTCAAGCTTTTGTCGTCTCGTATCTTTATCCAGCTTTAAAATAGCTTCGAGAATGTAGCGATCTCCTATACCCAAAGCTCTTCGAATATTGTCAAAATCCAAATTCAACTCTATGAGGGTTCCATCCAAATCAAAAATGAATGTGTCAAGAGACGTAACTCTCATCATCCTCAAATCCCAAAGAGATATCCTGCAACATCTTCGAGGCTAGGCCGAGCAAAAGCCTATCATCACCTATTATCTCCTTTATGAGCATGAGAGATGCCGCCTCCTTTAACTCATAACTTTTAAGCTCATCGAGCAGTCTGATCAGCTTATTCGCAAGCCTGTATATCTCAGCCAATTTAACTTCGTCTTCAACATCGATCTCCTCTTCTTCCTCATCTTCAATGAAGAGTATCTCCTCGATATCTTCCATAGTTTGATCGAAGGCTAACGTATAATTTAAGTCTTTTGGTGTAGCAACGAAAAAGTTTTAATTTCGAGCGTGAAATTAGTTATCAAGCCACGGTAGCTCAGCTGGTAGAGCGTTGCCTTGGTAAGGCAAAGGTCGCGGGTTCAAATCCCGCCCGTGGCTTAACTTCTAATTTTAACTGTTCTAAAACCTTTATTTCAAAAAATGCCTCTTAGCTGGTGTACAAGCAAGATTTTTCGCCGGGAATACGTCATCCTTAATGAACGTGAGGTTTCGCAAAATTTATATCGATACCGATATATCGATACCGATGGAAAAGATACCACGTGGAATACTGAAGTACCTCATACTTAAGCTTCTAGATGAAAAGCCCGATACCGGATACGGAATCATAAGCCGAATAGAGGAGAAAACAGGTTTTTGGAAACCTTCAACGGGATCGATTTATCCACTCCTTGAAAATCTCACCGATAAAGGTTTAATCAAGAAGAGCGAAATTGGCGGAAGAGCAGTCTACAAATTGACCGAAAAGGGTAAACGTGCGTTGAAGGAGATTTACAAGGTTAAGGTAGAGACGCTCGAAAAGATAAGAAATGCGCACATCGTCTTAGCTAAGATCTTCGATGATCCAGATCTATTTATGGTGGCCAAGAGGGTAGATGAAAAGATTAAGAGAAGTAGTATTCCTATTTTTGCTTTAATCCCACGAGATTTGATCGAAATTCTGGAGAAGCTCCATAAATCGAATGTTGACAAAAGTAAGGTTTTGGCAATTCTTGAAGATGCTAAAAGTAGACTTGAAGCTTTATTGAAGGAGGAGACTAAGCATGATTAGATCGATTCTGCTAATCGTAGCGGTTCTAACCCTTTCGATCGGCTTAACCAACGCATCGAGTGAGATAACGTTTCACGTTACAGTAGATAAGGTCAAGCTTCACCCAGGGGATAATGTGGTTATAACGCTTTTAATTGAAAATGAGGGGACTGTAAGTGGTTTTTATTTGAACGAAAGCACTGCGACGGCTTTGCAACTTGTAACCACGGCCAAGGATCTAAGGGTCGAGGTTGAGGATAATTACATCCCCATTGAGGTTGAATCAACTAATCCTGTGTTAATAGGGGATCTGCCAGCTGGAAGGGTCGCAAAGGCAGCTTTTAAGGTTAAGGTTGATGAAAACGCAAAATTGGGAGAGTATAAAGTTCCAGTAAGGCTGAAGTACACGAAAGTAGAGTATTCGAGCGTTGGAACCGGTGTGATCGTTACATACTCCACCGACAACGTTGATACGGAATACGTGACGATAAACATAACGAAGAGGGATTACGATTTTAGCGTTATATCAATCGATTCTAATCTTAAAACTAATCGGAAATGTATCGTAAGCATCATAATCAAAAATACAGGGTTAAACAAGATTTGTGATGCCGTATTGATACTCAACACTACCCCACCCCTGATAACAGATCCAAAAGCCATGTCCGCTTATTTGGGTGATTTAAATCCCGATCAAACTGCCAAAGCGGAGTTTAAGATCTATGTCACCGAAGGAGCCCTAAATCAAACTTACCCCGCTACACTCATCCTGAAATTCAAAACTACAGGCAAAATACCGATAATTCTGACTCAACAGATTGGATTGAAGGTCTTAAGGGAGGATGTATTCGAAGTCTTAAATGTGGAAAGCCTCATAACAGCACCAAAGTTCATTCCCAAGCAGCGGTCCTCCATGCAAATGATTCCTACCCTACAACCTTTCATGCAAACGAAACAACAGAGTTCGGCTCGTAGTGGCTTTCAACATATCACGATTCCATCGAGAGGTTTCGTCAGAGTTACGATCAAAGCAAACGAAGATATGTACGATGCGATAGCTATGCTATCTTTCGAAGATCCCACAATCCAAGCTGAAAATCATCCTTACCTGGGTCATTTAAAAAGAGGTGATACAAAGCAGGCACTCTTCTACATCAAAGCGATGGCACCAGCTGGAGAATATAGGGCCTGTTTGATCTTGAAATACAAAAATTCGTTCGGTGATGAGGTTGTAAGTGAGAGACATCATTTCAAAATCATAATCGATTCATCCGAATCGTTAAAGATCGTAAAGGTGGAAGCGAGAAACGTTGGAGTTGGATTGAACGGTGAGCTCGTAGTTGATGTTAAAAATGAGATGGAATACTCCATTAGAGACATTACATTCTTCATCATCTCACCCGAATCAACCATAACACCAATAAGTTCCTCATACTTCATAGGTGAATTGAAACCGGGAGAAATTGGACGAGCAAAGTTCAGGCTTTCAGTTTCAGGTGATGCTGTTAGTGGATTCCATAGGCTTTACGTTGTAGAGAGGTATGATCTGGGAGATGCTGAGGATTTTGTGAGCGTAACGGAGATTCCGGTATTTGTGGAATCAAAGATGGCCTACTTTGAGGTATTATCCATTCAAAGCGATCTCTATCCAGATGAGACGGGAGATGTGATCGTTAAGATCAGGAACGCTGGAAGCCTAACCGTTCATAACGCCGTCGTCAAGCTCGAGCTGAATCCACCCCTAACCATAGCCGGTGGGAGCTCGTTGAGCAGTCTGATCGGTGTAACTCAGCCCGGTTTATACTTCGTTGGAACAATAAAGCCTGGAGATATAGCTTTAGCCAGATTTAAGGTTCACGTTGACAAGGATGCAGGAGCTGGCTTTTACCCCGTCAACGTAATCGTCGAATACTACGACGATGAAGGATACAAACACACATCAAGCCCAATAACAGCTTCCGTCGAAGTTAAGAAAAAACCGCTGATAACTCCACTAATAGCTACCGCAATAGCCTTAGCTGTTATCGGCTTGATCATAGCTGGTAGGTTCGCTAAAGGGAGGCTCAAACGTGAGAAAGGTTAGCCCGTGGATATCTCTGATTCCAGTTGCTATGGGAGTTTTCATGGTTTTAATAGATACCAGCGTTCTGAACATAGCTCTGCCGAGTATAGCTCAGGAATTCAAGGCCAGCGCTTCAGATGTCGAATGGATTCTCAACGCGTACACGATAACGTTGGTAGTTCTGCTGATTCCGTTTGGCAGAATAGGAGACATGGTCAGAAGAGATTTGCTCTACTGCCTTGGAATGTCTATCTTCATTTTGGGAAGCTACCTCTGTGCCCAGTCTTGGAACGTAAATGTGTTCATCCTCTTCAGAGTCATTCAGGCGATAGGTGGTGCCGTGATTTCCGGCAATGCCGTTGCCATGCTTGCAGAGCTCTTTCCACCAGGTAAGCGAGGGATGGCGATGGGTGTTCAGTCGATCCTTATCGCTACTGGTTTCAGCGTTGGCCCTGTTTTGGGGGGTTGGATAACGACACATCTCAGCTGGCATTGGGTCTTCTACGTTAACATTCCCATAGGTATAACTTCCATATTGCTGGGATTGACATTACTACCCAGTTTAGGTAGGGGTGTAAGGGAGCCGATAGATTTCATGGGAGTTTCACTTCTAGCAGTAGGTTTGGGTTTCTTGACTCTTGGACTGATAAAGGGGCAGGAATGGGGTTGGAATTCGGAAAAAACGATCGCCAGCTTCCTTATAGCTTTTCCATATCTTTTAGCATTTGCTGTTCGAGAACTTACGTATGAGTATCCAATTTTAGATTTTAGTCTTTTTAAGATAAGGAACTTTGCAACCTGCATAGTTGCCCTGTTCTTCATGTTTATGGGGTTATCCCTGTCAATGTTCCTACTTCCCTTCTTCCTGCAAGGGATAAAGGGGCTCACAGCTGAGGAGGCAGGTTACTGGGTGTTGCCGATTTCGATTCTGAATACGGTAGTCGCCCCAATAGCTGGAAGACTGAGTGACAGGATAAATCCAAAGATCGTAATGTGCATAGGCCCTATAATCTTTTCCGCTGCACTCTACCTCCTAAGTCATCTGGAAATCGATGTGAGCTTCTGGGAGCTTGCTCCAACCCTCGCCATGCTTGGAACCGGAATGGGTCTTGTGATGGCTCCGGCTATGAACGTCATGATAACTGCTGTCCCACCCCAAAAGGCGGGAATGGCAAGCGGAACTATCAGAACATTCAATACTTTAGCTCAAGCCATGGGTGTAGCGTTTGGAGGCGTTCTGTTTACAGGTAAGATGAACGATCTAATTCCAAACTATGGAAACAGACTTCCAAGTCCGATGCAAATCAAGATCCTTGGAATCTTAGCTATGAAAGGATTCGGAGCACCATTGATTGTAATTACCGAAGCTTTCATGAGAAGCTTCAGAAGTGTATTTGTAAGCGCAATACCCTTAACTCTTGCTGGATTTTTAATGATATTGCTGTTCTTAAGAGGAGAAGAACACTTAAGGATAGTGAAAAGAGCTAGATCCGCTTTAGTGGTGGCATAGTATCTAACCAAAGTTTTTGAATTGAGACCATGTTCAGGTCTAAACCTTCGCTTCGAGAAGTGAGTCCACAGGTGTTAGATCTCAAAAGATCAAGACCGTAGCAATCATCATAATCGATCAAACTATTTTTTCAAAACGTTTAAATACCATGATAAATTATTTAAGATAAATGCTGCCACCGCTGGAGTACCTAAAGAACCTGAAACCGTTTTCATTCCTTAACGATTCTGAGCTAAAGATGATCTTGGATGGGTTGGAATCCGAAATATTTGATAGAGGTAAGGTAATCTTTAAAAAGGGTAAGAAACCCGTGAAGTACGTTTATATTCTAAAGTATGGAAAGATCGAGCTTAGCGACGGGAAGAATTCTGAGATCTTAACTGAAGGTGACATCTTCGGAGTGGCTTCTGCAATAACCGGAAACTCGCCAAGATTTACAGCAAAAGCTTTGGAAAAGTCTGTATGTTTTCTAATAAGAAGGGAGAACTTTTTAAAAGTCTTCAATTCCAATCAGAAATTTTCAGAATTCTTTACGAAGCTACTTGAAAGGAGGTTGGTCTCATTGCTTAAACTGTCCAAAAAGACGAGCGGTGATCTAAATACACTTTACGCAACGAAAGTTGGCGACCTAATTTCAAAGAATCTTGTTTACTGTTTCCCAAATACGAAGATCGCTGAAGCTGCCAAGATCATGCATGAAAATAAGGTTGGATCGATTGTGATAATTGAAAATAACAAACCAGTAGGAATATTTACACAGAAAGATCTGATAAGACTCGTAGCCAACGACGTTCCACTTGACGATGAAATTTCAAAGCACATGTCATCCCCAGTCGTTGAAATCGATGCGGATGCGACCGTCATGGATGCCTATCTGGCCATGACATCGAGCGGAATAAACCACATAGTGGTGATCAGCAATGGATGCGTTAAGGGTGTCATCTCGACGAGAGATATACTGTTAAAGCTTGGTGCGTCCTCGTCTCTCCTATCTCTCTCAAGAAGGATCTCTACGGCATCTATTCAAGAACTTAGAGAGATATTGAGTTCGGTCGTAGATTCTATCGAGGATATGATTTTGAAGGGAATCGATTTCTCCAAGTTGGCTGAGATCGCCTCCGGCATATACGATTTGATGATCAGGAGAGTTTTGGAAAAGTACAGGCCAGATTTCTGCTGGATTCAAATCGGAAGATCTGGAAGAAGAGAGAACATCTATCCCGAAGTTTCAAGCTTGGTTATTGAGGGTAAGGAGATCGTTGATGATATCCGATCAACATTGGAAAGTATAGGATTTAGAATTGAAATCTTTGAAAACTATAGTTTGGATGAATGGAGAAATGAGATCAGAGCCATGCTGATAAATCCAAAAGTCGAAAAGATCTCGATGTATTTGGATGCGAGATATCTGTACGGTGACAAGGAATTGTATAGAGTATGGAGGGATGAAACGTCAAGGCTTAAGAGGAAAGATATCGCTAAGATGATGGTCAAGGATGATGGTAGACTTTCGACATCCTTACTCAACTGTCTAAAGGCCATTCAGATTCTGGGAATAGATGGTGAGCTTAAAAGGGAGGTGGAAGAAGCTTACAACGTTGTGATGGATATAGAAACGAGGAAATCATTTGGAATCGGTAAGGTCGATGAAATCTTGATGAAGGAGGCTTCAAAGATTCTACTAAAGGCTAAAGAGGTTATCTTAGCCTATGAAGTTTAGCGTTATCGATCTGGAAACCACAGGACTCAATCCGAAGAAAGATGAGATAATTTCCGTAGCCATAATTCCGATGGTTGGAACGAGGATACTCATCAGAAAGTATTTCTTTACATTTATAAAACCAAAAAATTTAAAAGGTGGATCGATCAAATACCATGGGATAGACTTTAAGGTCTTAAATTCTGCTCCAACGTTTAACGAAGTCGCTGAAAAGATCAGATCGTTGTTGGAAGGTACAGTATTAGTCGGGTACGCCGTTCAATTCGATGCTAAAATCTTGCAAAATCACTTTCGCAGGTGTAAGATCAAGATCAACTTTAAGACCATTGACATTGCAAAGGTCGAATGTTTGCTTATGAGAAAAGAGGGTTTTGGATTTGCAAAACTGACATTCGACGACTTACTTGATAGGTACAAGTTGAAGGGGATGTTCAGACATTCAGCGCTAGCTGATGCATATTATACAGCCGTAATTTTCCAGCATCAGCTTAAGAAGGCTGAAGAGTTTGGTATGAGCTTGGAAGAACTTATTAAAGCTTCTATGGATTGATTTATTTAACTCTTACAGTTCACATTTATTGTCGTTAAGGTAGCTTTCGAACATCATACACAGTAATGAGATTCATGAGAAATTATTTTTATGCAACTATGATTTTGGATCGATTTTTCATTTTTAATTTTATTAAAAATAATTTATAAATTTAATTAATGATTAATTTGGTTGAGTTTCACTTTAATTGAATGTATGTTATAAGTATTAATCTCTGAAAACTTGATTAAACGGCCATATTTTCGGTTAGTCATTTACTAGGTTTTCATTCCAACAAACTTGGACTTATCGAACATTTTGAATTATAAAAATGGTTGAATGGATGGGTTGGTTGGTAGTATATAAATTTTTCCTCGAACAATGTTTGGTTTAATTTTTAACATTTTTGGTTGGGAGTATACGTTCGAAGA
>CAYMEG010000020.1:0-9000 GCA_964389535.1 uncultured archaeon
AGGAGGGCCCGGACCGGGACTCGAACCCGGGACGACAGGATCCACAGTCCTGCGCTCTACCCCTGAGCTATCCGGGCCAGCAGTAACATATATCTTCATGCTATTTAAAACGTTTTTGCCACCGAATAAAATATATAGTAAATTACTTGAAAAATCGTGATGATTCGTGTCTTGGTTAGCCCGTCGAACGTCGAAGAAGCCCTAGAATGCATAAGGGGAGGAGCTGAAATAATCGATGTAAAAAATCCTAGAGAAGGTTCTTTGGGTGCAAACTTCCCTTGGGTGATTAAAGAAATAACAAAGCTTGCGAAATCGTATGGAAAAGACGTGAGCGCAACCATCGGCGATTTGGATAAAGCTGGAACTGCAAGCTTAGCAAGCTATGGAGTTGCAAGCTTGGGAGTTGATTACGTTAAAGTTGGATTGTTTGCGGGCAAGATCGAATCCGCGTTGGAAATTTTAAAATGTGTAACTAAAGCTGTGAAAGAGTTTGATATTAAAGTTGTAGCGGCGAGCTATGCAGATTGGATCAGAGCTAAAACGTTTTCGCCTTTAAAATTGCCAGAAGTGGCGAGCGATGCCGATGCGGATGGAGTTATGATCGATACGGCGATAAAGGATGGAAGATCGACATTTGAATTCATGAGCTTTGAAGATTTAGCCGAATTTATTGATAGAGCTCATGAAAATGGTATGTTCTGCGCTTTAGCCGGTGGCCTAAATTGGAACCACATCGACTTAATCAAAAAGCTTAAGCCGGATATAATCGGGGTTAGAACGATGGTATGCAAAGATGGTAGGAATTCAAAGATTTGCAGTGAACTTGTTCAAAAACTAGTTACGGAGATCAATCGTTGATGCATATCATGTGTCCCATCTTCTCCTTCTTCGTTTTTAGATAGCTTAAATTCTCCTTGGTTGGTTCTATCTCGATCGGTTCTCTAACAACGTTAAATCCATACTTCTTAAGCTCCTCGATCTTCAATGGATTATTCGTCATCAGTCTAATCGACTTAACTCCCAAATCCATTAAAATCTGAGCTGCGATCCCGTAGCTTCTTAAATCCGGAGGAAAACCAAGCTCTATGTTTGCTTCGACTGTATCCTTCCCTTCCTCCTGAAGCTTGTAAGCCATGAGCTTGTTTATAAGTCCGATCCCCCTTCCCTCATGTCCCCTCATATAAATCAGGACACCCTTGTTCTCCTTGTCTATCTGTTTGAGGGATCTCTCGAGTTGTTCTCCGCAGTCGCAGCGCAACGAATGAAAGACATCACCGGTTAAACATTCGGAATGAATTCTAACCAAAACGTCTCCCTCGGATACGTCTCCTCTAACCAACGCTACCATCTCGCCTATCGGAGTTTTGTAACCTATAGCTTTGAACGTTCCGTAAAACTTCGTCGGCAAAGTAGCTTCAACCACCCTTTCGACCAACTTCTCATGTTTGAGTCTGAATTCTATGAGCTGGTTTATGCTAACCGCTGGTAAATTCTTCTTCCTCGCAAATTTCATGGCGTACTCCTTACTGGCGACATCACCGCTTTCTGTCATCAGTGTCGAATAGACTCCAGCTAGGCTAAAACCTGACATTCTTGCAATGTCCAAGCTCGCCTCACCAAAGGAAGGTCGTTCCAAAACTCCACCTTCCTTTGCCTCTTCAACAAATATCCTACCAGGACATATGATCCTTTCAAGATCTATATTGCCAGATACGAGATCTCTGATGAATTTAGCCCTCTCATCCGCGGAAATCCCGTTTGATTTAAAATCGATTGGGATCAGATTACCGTTGTAGAATCTGAATCTGTTCAATCCCAATTTGGCTATTGTCCTCCAAGGCATCGCAACCCTGATCTCATCACAGTTCTTCATCATGAAGTTTATGATACACCCGGAAACGATTTTAGCAGGAATCGAAATAACGGCACGATCTTCATCGTAGATGACCACGGGTTTTGAGCTTTTAACAGCTCGGATGATTTCTTTCATAGCGATCGGGCTACCTTCGACTATATATAATTTTTGAGATGCTTCTCATTGTTAAGATGCTTGTCAATAGTTAGCATATATCTAAACGCTGGAACGATCAAGGATTTTCGTATCTCTCTGGCTTTTTCTCATCTTCTGGAGTCTCTTTGGCCTTTTCTTCGACAAACCTTTCAAGCTCTCCAGCCTTCAACAGCTCTTCGTATTCTCCTTCGGTTAGCTCAATTATGAAGCTGCCGACATAGCCGCAATTCTTACAGTAGTATTTTCCAGTGTAACCACCAGTATCTAGTTCGATTTCCTTGGATTTGCAAACCGGACAAATTAGAATTCTCTTCATGAAATCTGTCTGAGCTTAAGATTCATAAATGTTCCTTCAAGACTTTCAGAACCGGCAGAACGGCCTTAAGATTTATGAAGTAGTCGTCGATCGCATTCAACAGAGCTCCGATCTTATCCGTTTTGACCTCTACGATTATCTTATCATCTTCGGCGTAACAGTAACACCAATCCAAGTCGTCGGGCTTTAAAGCCTTCGCAACGATTTCTGCATCTTCAATTTCAATCACAAGCCTACCAAACAACATCGTTAGCTTGTTCAAGCTTTCAGCTTATATGGGTTTCTTAGATGGTAGCACAGCAGAGCCTATCCACCTCCTTCAAAAATTCTTCAACCTTATCGGGGTTTATGTTTGCTCCCGCAGCTACTCTGTGTCCTCCTCCTCTTCCTCCAACCTTCTCTGCCGCCTTTCTCATCACCTCAGCCAAATTAACTTCAAGCTTATCGTTACCCCTTGCAGAGACCTTAGCCCTTCCGTTCTTGATGTTTATCGTGATGAAAGGCTTGTCTGCGTAGAGGTATCTTGAGAAGATGGTTGCTATGGGGCCAGTTGCAGGAGCGTTCTCCATCACGATGTACCTTATGCAGAATCCCTCCCTGATCTCTTCCCTCCTTCTGTTCAGCTCTTCAAGTAGATCGATCCTGTATTTATTCCATATCTCCATGGCCTTATCCAAATATCTTCTATCTCTCATGCATACCGCCAATCCTATGCTACAGGCTGATAGTCTTCCACACGCGTTAACAACATCCGTTAACGTGATCGCGTTCCTTATCAGTTCGTGCTTTAAGATGAACTTCCTACCGATGAATTCGTCGATGACACCCTCATATGCCCCCTGCTTCAATAGCCTCAGAACTATCGCGTTTGCAAGCCTGTAGATCTCATCCCTACTAAGTTCGTCGATCTCCTTATCCCCATCTATCTTTATCTTAGCCAGAAATTCGTCCAATTCATCTTCCTTCTTGTAAAAGTCCAAAAATGGTTCCACAGAAAGCATCAAGACATCCCTAACCTTGCCAGAATGTAAGTTGAGACCCTTAACTTCTTCGATGAATCCCTCCCGCAAACCCTCCTTAACGATTTCGGCATTTCCACCTACAACCTTCTGCTTGTCTCCAATCATTCCGACCAAAGCTATTCCGATAAGATCTTTGTTGTTCCCCAGAACGTTGGCAACCACATAGGCGGTTCCACTTGCTGAGAGTTCGTAGGTTCCATCCAAGCCTGCGAGATGCGGATTTACATGAACCAGTTCTTTCTTGGGTTCAATTCTGCCAACCGGATAGTGGTGATCGATGATGATAACATCCGCATCTATCTCCGAAACTACATCTGGATAGCCACTACCCATGTCCTCCAGAATGACCAGATCATCGCTGTCGTACTCCACAGGATCGTTCAAACCTCGTAAAAATCTTAGCTGAAACTGCTTACCAAGTCTGAGGAGAGCTATGGCCATTATAGCTCCAGCTGAGATTCCATCCGCATCGTAATGGGTATAGATCCTTACGAAGTTGTGTTTTTCTATAAGCCTTATCGCTCTTCTTGCTTCGGCTTTCAGCATGTCGAGCATGGCATTAAAAATAGCCATAGGGTATATAACTAATTTACGCAAGGCTCACCGATGAGATAGTTGAACGCACAGTCGACTATTTCAACTTCAACGAATCTTCCGATCTCTCCTTCCTTAAGCACGACCGGTCTGTAAGAATTTGCCCTTGCCATGAAGGTTTCTCCCTTTCCTCTCTTCGTTATTAGAACCCTCATCTTCTTGCCGATAAATCTTCTGTTCCTCTTGAGTCCAATCTCCCTAGCAAGCTTTGTGAGTTTTCTTGACCTTTCCTTCTTTATCCAATCTGGGAGATCCCTGAGCTTAGAAGCTGGCGTGAACGGACGCTTTGAAAATCTCGTTATGTTTACTATATCTGGTTCGGTCTCTTCAAGCAATTCGTAGCTCTTCCAGAAAGACTCCTCGCTCTCCGTAGGATAACCCACGATAATGTCTGTAGATACCATAACGTCGTTAAACTCATTTCTGAAGGTTGAAACAACTTCAATGTAATCTTCAACGGTATGGTCTCTCCGCATATCCTTAAGAACTTTGTTATCTCCGCTTTGAACTGGAACGTGTATGAACTTGTAGATCTTCTCACTGCTGAACGCATTTATCAGACCGTCCAGCATCTCAACAGCATGACGCGGATTCATCATCCCAACCCTAACCCTAAAATCCCCATCGATCTTCGAAATCTCGTTCAGCAACTCTGGAAGCATATATCTGCCTTTGTCAAGTCCGTAGGCTCCAGTATCTTGCGATGTGAGTTGAATCTCCTTAAAACCCATTTTGACGCAAGTTTTGACTTCCTCAACTATGCTTTCGAGGCTGAAGCTTCTAAGTTTTCCTCTTGCGAATCTCGTTGCGCAAAAGGCACATCTTCCAACGCATCCCTCAGATATCGAAACTATCGCTATCGCATTTTCCCTAAGCCTACACTTGATAGTGTGAAGCTCGGACTTGTCAATTGTACTGTTCTTACCGATGAGTACGAACTTCCTCCCAGCCAAGGCCGATTCAACTGCCATATCGATCTTGTGAATGTTATCTGGACTGAGCATGGCATCTGAGACTATTTCGACCTTCTTCGTCGATATTCTCGGCAAGCAACCTGCCATAACGATCTTCTTTCCCAATCGCTTAAGTTCCAAGGCTCTCTTGATTATCTTCCTTTCCGTGAATTCTATAACTCCGCACGAATTGATAACAACTACATCCGCATCATCGGCAGTATCGGCTAGCTCGAATTTCCTGGTAATTATCCCCCGCATGATGTCCGAATCAGCTTGATTCATCGTGCATCCGTAAGTTTCGATGAACACTTTGATCATTCTATGAATGGTTTGGCTGGAAGATTTTAAGAGTTTATGGAGACACCAACAAATAATTAAACGTTTGTTGGTATCATGAGGGAATAAACGAAAGCGGACCCGGCGGGATTTGAACCCGCGACCTACGGCTTAGAAGGCCGTCGCTCTATCCAAGCTGAGCCACGGGCCCTCGATAGAATAAACTCTAAACAGATTTAAAAATGTTACGTAACCGTTATATCTTCGCATGATCATGCTTATGCCATGGAATTCTATACTGAAGAGAGGTTCAGAAATTGGGTAAACAAGATCGCTGAAACTGAGGTCAATCTTGAAAGATCAGAATCGTTGAACGTATTCGATCAGGTGGTTGAGGACTTCACGATAGCATGCTTAAACGTCATTCGAGCCTTAAGGGAGAGGGAGATCAACAAAAAGCAGGCTTTAAATGAACTCGATAACATGAGCAAGCTAATTCTTACGAGCGTAGACTTTGGAGATGATGTTAAGAACGAACTCTTCGAATTTATAAGGGAGAGTATAAAGGCGGTCATATACTCAACGAAGCTGTACATAGAGGGAAAGACTAGCAAGAAATCTTTTGAAGCATTGCTTAAGGAGGCTGTTAAGAAAGAACATAGTGGAGATTTCAGAGGAGCTTTTGAAGCTATTGCGAGGATGGGTGCAAAAATTCTGAAAGGGGAGAAGTTGCCAGAAAACTTGGAAATCCCAGAAGACGGTTTCGTGATCAACTGGCTTGATGGTATCGAGATGATAGATATGATCGTTAGACTTAACGAGATCGATTCGAGCGATGAAACTGAAGATCGATGACAGTGTTGTTGAAGCGTTGAAGTACGGGTTGAGTTATGAATTGTACAAGGCTCTACTGCTTAGCTACGGGAAAAGAGGGGAGAAAGCATTCTTTTACGTTAAGAATCGTAGAATCAAGAAGTACAAAGACTTCTTCGTCGTAGTTGGAAGGGAGGAGTATGTAGTTGATGAAGATTTCTGCACATGCAAAGATTTTCAATTACGCTTGAAATGTCAAAAGCCTTGTGCCCATATCTTGGCTATGTTCATAGCAAAGAGATTGAAGATGTATGATGAGTTTGATGCGTACTACATCGACTTTTTAATTCCGAATGATTAAAATAAGATTGTATTAACATTAACGATTATGTACGATGAACTTAAGGATTACGTAGTGTTCATCCTCAAACGTAACGGTTTTAGAGTTAAAAAGGATTTTAGGTGCCCAGAAGGTTGGATCGATGTCGCTGGCTTCAAAACGGGACTATCCGTAGGAATCGAAATTGGAGATCCACGATATGTCGTATCTAAGCTGATGAGTTATCCCTTCGACGTTCGAATCGTGATATTTGAGGATGCTGGTCATAAGATCGTTAACGGAGGTATAGTGATCACGGATGTTAACGGATTGTGCAAAGTCCTGAAGATAAACTGTAACCCGTCGTTCGATGAATGGTTGAAAGCCAAGCAGGACAAAGATTACAGATTCTATCAAACCGTTTTGAAGCATCTGACAAAGATGTTATCAAACGATATCGTTGCAAAACGAGCTATAGATGCTATCGTTTATCTGTACATGGCTGAAGAGGTTATTGAGGATTATTCGGGAAAGGTTACGGAAAGGATACCATTCGTTAGACTTTACCCGACGCTCGTTGAATGTGGTCTCGCGGTAAGGGATACCAGGGAGGTTATCAAGCCTAAGACTTTCATGACATCCTTAACCAGAGATGGTGTCAGAATAGCCAAGGTTGCGATCAGAGAGAAGCTCAAAGATATGAGAGACGAACTCGATAAGATCATAGACGAAATTGGAAGGAGGATAGTATTTGTAATTACCACCGGTCTAGCAGAAAGAAAAGGATTGGTTTTAAGAGAAATGAACGTGGCCAAAGCTGAAATTTCTGGAAAGAGTTTAGATGAAATCTACTACTCGATTCTACCGATATTTGCAAACATCGATATAGACGAGATCCTAAAGATGTTCTACAGGAAAACGTTCACACCTCTCACAGCATTGTGTAAGGTTCTATCATATACCGTATTTTATCATAAGGCTAAGGAATTGCTCGAAAGATTGTTTACGATCGGATTGGCTTCAAAAGTTCCTGTTTACGATTATTACGGTGAATTCCTTGGCTATGAGTATAAAGCCTCGAAGGAGATAGCCGGAATTCTTTCAAAATCGGCTTACGTAAGCATCGATGAAGGTATCATCCGTAAGTTTCAGAACATCCTACAGCTGGCATTTCTAAAACCTTCAAAAACTAAGGATTTGGAGATCGCAATGGAGAGAGAGATTGTGAGAAGAAAAGCGGGAGGGTTGGAGATTGTGGATAGAGAAAGATTTAAGGAGTTCATCAAGGCGAGGATGGCAAGGATCATCGCTGAAGCAGTTGCGGATATAATTTCTTGATCAACCTTTTAAGCAGAAATTCGGCTTTCTTTAGGTCCTTCTTGCTTATCTTATCTTTCATCGGGCAGAGTTCATCAACTACAGCTTTTTTGCTTTCGATATCAAAAACGACCGGGTAGATTCTGCAACCGATCGGTCTGTGCTCGTAGATCTTGCATCTATTCGAATCATCCAAGAAGTAACATTTACCGTTAACGTTCTTAAGTCTGTATACACCGTCGACCCTTATCGCAAAATCTTCCCGTTTAAAACCCAACTTTTTTATCCTCTCTATATCCTCCTCAGTTAGTGGCATCTCGGTTTGATAGCAACATCTTCCACAGAATTTTCCGTCTATTATGCAGTCCACTCTAACTCCAAAATCCTTTCGAATTCTCATGTTTATCTCCAGCTAACTTCTTCAAATACTCCTCAAGCTTGGCACCCTCTCTCTTTGCAATCTTCTTCAAAATTGTAGAAGTTTTCGTTGAATACTGGACTGCTTTCTTTTCCCTAAAGACCAACTCTTTCGGCATATACTTCGATGCTATCCGCCTTAGTACGTATTTCCTTATGACCTCACCGTTCTCCCTTCTGACTTTGTATTCAACTGGAATGCTTATCGCTGCCCTTATGATATCCCACTGTAGATATGGAGTTAAAATCTTCATCTCCAAGCTGTATGCGACCTTATTGTCCCTTACCAAGTTATCCCTTCCGATGTTTCTGACATCATCTATAAGCTCGCTTTCGAGCGTGATGGGATCCATATCCACATACTTCCTGTATCCACCAAACAGCTCATCTGCTCCTTGTCCAAAAACTACGGTATTGTATCCCAGCTCTTTGGCGAACCTAAGCGATAGATAGATGGGGATTGCAATTGAAACCTGTAAAGGATCTGTCGTTTCAATTGCGGAAACGACTTTTGGCAAAATCTCCATGATCTCCTTCTCACCGAATTCATAGACCTCTAGATCTTTTTCAAGCATCTTTGCAGCCTTTTGAACCCATTCCTTCTCATCCTTTGAAGCTGTAACGGTTATGAGTTGTAGATCGTAGAGGGAAGCTAAAAAAGATGAATCTAAACCGCCTGAGAAGGATATACAGGCATAACCAGGCTTAAAACTAATCAGTTTCTTTTCTATAATCTCCATAAGCTCCTCCAAACTCGCATCTATCTTCTTAAATACGTCATCAAAATGATAGATCTTTCTTTTGATTACGTCCCCGCTGTAATCGATCTTTATCACCTCTCCAGGCAAAACCTCCATCGGTTCATTATCAAAGTACGACTTGAAGGACGAAAAGGTTAGATCAAATGGGTTATAATACAGAGGCTTTCCACCCAGTATGTCCCTCGACACTAGAACATG
>CAYMEG010000020.1:9100-13742 GCA_964389535.1 uncultured archaeon
TCCGATTGACAAGCTTGCAATCGTTAAAGTTGAGGATGTTACTGCTTTCGTTACGGCTGGAGTTAAAAATCCAAACGAAAAGATCGGAACCATAAACATAATTGTGGTTGTGGAAGAAGCCATGCCGAAAAGTGCAATGATAAATGCTGTGATCACAGCAACTGAAGCAAAATCGTTTGTCCTATTAAAAGCTGGTTTGAACTTCATTGGGATCTCCACAGATGTGATAATAGTCGCAAAGACCAGAAAAGGTAGATGCTACGAATATGCTGGGTATGCAAGCGAATTGGAAAGAAAAATCTGGATCGCTGTGAAAAAAGCAGTCAGTCAGAGCCCTTCAAAATGGGGCTCGGATTTTTGCCCACCTTAGCAACCGTTTTATAGATACTCATGAGGGGGTGTATCATGGGAAGCGTGAAGGATCTCGTAGTCATCAAGGAGCCAAAGACCGACGAATTGGGTTTGGGAAGGTTCGTATTTTCTGACAGATACTCCGTATTTGACTACGGAAGGATGCCTGATGAGATCGAAGGAAAAGGATCTTCACTCTGCATGATCTCTGCATTTTTCTTCGAAAAGCTCGAGGAGAAAGGCATTAAAACACACTATATCGGACTGGTTGAAGATGGAAAGGTTAAGAGATTCGATGAAATCGAAAGCCCCACGAACGTGATGGAGATCAGGCTTGTAAGAGTTTTAAGACCCACTAAAGTAAACGAACACTACGATTATTCCATATTTAGGAGAGAGAGGGGAAATTTCCTAATTCCGCTTGAGGTGATATATAGAAACGCTTTGCCCGAGGGAAGTAGCGTTTTCAGAAGACTTGAGAGAGGGGAAATAACTTTGGAGCAGCTGGGCTTAGATCACTACCCTAAGCCGAACGAGAGGCTTGATAAGCCTATCTTGGATGTCAGCACGAAGCTTGAGGATAGAGATAGGTATCTGAGTTGGGACGAGGCCAAGGAGATCGCAAACTTGAGCGATGAGGAACTTGAGGTGATAAAATCCACAACGCTCAAGATCGATGAGATAATAACCAAGGAAGTTGAGAAAGTTGGAATAAGCAACGATGATGGGAAGATCGAGTTCGCATTCGATGCGGACAGGAATCTGATGGTTGTAGATGCTGTGGGGACTCCAGATGAGTGCAGATTCAGCTTTGAAGGTATCCAGATAAGTAAGGAAGTGCTAAGAAGGTGGTACAGGAAAACCGACTGGTACAAGAGACTTGAACAAGCAAAAAGTAGGCCGAACTGGAGGAAATTGGCTGGAGAACCGCCAAAATTGCCTGAAGACTTGCTGAAAGCTGTTTCAGACATGTATAAAGCTTGCTGTAATGAGATAACTGGCAAAAAGCTGTTCGATGTTGACAGCTTGAGTGAGATAGTTAAAAGATTGCGTGAGCTTCTATCTTAAGATTGGCTAAAATTTCTGCCTTATTTTTAAGCTTATCACTGACAAATCAAACAAGCATCGTTAGGTATATCTAAACGATCGACGTTCAAGCTTCAATGAAACTTCTGAAATCGAAGGGTCAGCACATTCTGATCAACAAAAGGTATCTGCATAAGATGATCAAATATGCTGAGTTGAATTTTGATGATGTCGTACTTGAAGTGGGATGTGGAACCGGGAGACTCACAAGGTTACTGCTTAAAAGCGTTGAGAAGGTCTATGGCATAGAGATAGATGAGAGAATGGTCAAATACCTCCAAAGGAGGTTTGAGCATGAGATTAAATCCGGCAGATTTATTTTGATCCACGGAGATGCACTTAAGGTTGAATTTCCAGAATTTGACAAGTTTATTGCAAGCATTCCATATCAGATCTCCTCTCCGCTTACGTTTAAGCTTTTAAAGCATAATTTCAAGCTTGCTGTGGTTACATATCAGAAGGAGTTCGCTGAGAGACTTATAGCAAAGCCTGGAAGCAAGAAATATGGTAGACTCAGTGTCGTTGCAAGGGCGTACTGCAGGGCTGAGGTATTGGATACCATTCCGCCCACAGCTTTCAGGCCGAGGCCGAAGGTTGAATCTGCGATAGTTAGAATAATCCCAGAACCAGAGATAGAAGTAAAAAATTTGGATATCTTTGAAGATCTCGTTAGATTCGCATTCTCTCAGCGGAGGAAGATGTTTGGTAAAATCGTTGAGGGGTGGTGCGAGGAAAAAGGTGTTAAAGTTGAAATTTCAGATGAGCTGAAGAAAAAGAGACCTGAGGAGATTCCACCAGAATTCTACGCTGAGATAGCAGATTCAGTAGAGGTATGAACGCAGTCTATCCTCCGCAGGAGGATTCGGAACTACTGCTTGAAGTAGCTTTAAAAGAGATCAAGCCGGATGATGATGTTTTGGAGGTAGGGGTTGGTAGCGGTTTCGTTTCTGAGAGACTTAAAGATAAGTGCAGATTTTTGCTAACTACGGACATCTCGCCTTATGCAGTGAAGGAAGCTAAGAAGAAGGGATTGAACGTGATCAGAACGGACCTTGTGAAAGGAATTAAAAAGAAATTTACACTCATTCTATTTAATCCCCCATATTTGGAGCTTGACAAGGAGGAGAAACAAGGGGACTGGTTTGAGAAGACTATCGACGGTGGAAAGCACGGGATAGAGGTTATGGTTCGATTTCTAGATGAGGTTAAAGATGTGCTTGCAGATTATGGAAGAATAATTCTGATAATCTCATCCTACAACATTCCGTACATCTTTGAGGAGATTAAAAAAAGAAGATTTAAGTTTGAGATCGTTGCAAGGCGAAGGTTATTTTTCGAAGAACTTTACGCTCTCAGGATAGTTTTTTCTCAAGATCGATGACCCTCTTCAAAGTTAACAGAAAGAGCATCGCTATTATCACCATTACGATCGTCGATGCTAAGAAGACTGCTGTAAAGTCGTCCATACGAATTTATCGGTTAGTAGGGATATAGCTATTTCGATTGTGTGTTGGTTAGCTCGAAAACATCTAAAATTGTCTCGAATGTTACAAATATTTATATTATCTATATAAAATAATTTTATATTGATTATATCTTCAATTAACTATCTGTCAATGTAGCCGATAAAGTGTATCTTCGTGTGATTGACGAGTTTACCGTCAATAATGATCTTCTCGCATGTTTTGTAGCTCTTATATACAAACGGAACAGTAATCGTTTTGTTTATTACTACATCATTCTTGCTATTATTGATGATCTTCCATTTAACGATGGTTATATTGAACTCTTCAGCGAATTTCAAAGCATTTTCAAGCTCTTCAATTGAATGATTTAACTTAGCTCTTTCGGAAAATAGTTCATATAGCTCGGTTGCGTTCTTCTCATTGAAATATCTGACAAACTCTCTAACATGGAACTCTGGTGGTAGACGTGTCATTATAGCTGGAGGAGGCTAACTATTTGCTTAGAAGTTTCGGTGGTATTTGGCGTTGGCATGTATTCCTGCATCGTATTTTGTACGTATCCAAGATAGTAGTAAACTCAGAAATTTTTTCATCCATTTCTACCTCAGATTTTTCAGTCAACAATTTTATCATAAACTTTTTCTAAATTTTAAGAATCATTATGGGGGTTTGCAATTGCGGGTGAATGCTATGATAATGTTGATGAATTATAGTAATGGATCCACAATTTAAGGGAGTGTTCGAGTCTAAGGATTTAGGGAATCTGATTGTTTTTCTGGTGAATCTGGGATTATCGTTTCTCAGGGTTAAGAATAATCGTTCTATGTGGTTAGTTCCTCCTCTTTTTACTATTCTTTGCTTGTAAGGGATTAAGTTGTAGGCATCCCAGCGATCTGTGTAAAATACAGCTTTATGTTTGATTTTATCACTTATTCCGTCCCACAATCGTTTAAATGTATTAATAGAACGATCTCCTATAGCATAACCAATAACTTTACGAGAATTAACCTCTAAAGCTAACCAAATCCATATCTCATTCTTCCTACTTCTTACAAAAGTCCACATCTCGTCCAATTCAATAATAGGATCTTTCACATTAATCTCATTTCTCAGATCCTTTTTTTGAAAATTCCCTCTTCCAAGCAATTATAGTCGTCTGAGAAATCTTAAAAATTCTACTCGCTTGTCTTACCCCTACTCCCTCCTTCACAACAGCCCTAATTACCATCTCCTTAAATTCCTCAGGATAATTCCTAGGCTTTATCGGATTTAAAACAAACGTCCTTCCACATACCTTGCATTTGTATCTCTGTCTCTTCTCTCCCGTTTTAGTGAAATAATAACCCATCTTAACCACTTCCATCGATTTACAATGTGGACAGATCATCAACTATCTATATACCTAACTAAATATAAACATTACTGCAGCATCACCCAATTGCGATGTATTTCCTTGCAATTGCAAAAATGTACTTCAATTTTCTTAAATAGAATTTAATAAATTAATTTAATCATAACAAGTGTTGTCCCGACTCGGGACTATATTTGTTATAAAGTTTATATAGAATATACTCAGTATAGTAGGTGTATGCATTTATTATAACTTTATTTTTATTAAAGTATGCTTATGTGTATGAGCATTTTATAGCTAATTGCGAACTTCACCTTAGCAATTGCAAACCCCCATTATAAAATTTAAGTTAGATTTCAGCGAATTAATTTATAAAGCACTTATCTTG
>CAYMEG010000021.1:0-1280 GCA_964389535.1 uncultured archaeon
TGTTGCACCTGTGCCAGCCCAAGCCCCTCCTCTTAAGTGGAACCCATCTCGTTGGGTAGTATAGGTTCGAGTATACTCCAACCACCACATCGATCTTAGGTTTAAATTTTTTAACAAACTTTTTGTTTACAAACGACTTCAATCGATCGATGACAATTCGAGCTCTAGCCTTAGTGATGTTGTTGCTGATAGCTTCGATCGGTTTGGTTAACGCAGAACATAGGTACATAATCGGTTTCAAGTCAGCAAAAGCACAAATCACCGCTGAATGTGCCAGCTTAGTATTACATAAGGCTGAGTGAACGCAGAGGTTATAAGGGTTTGCGATAAGCCGAAATTTGCCGTCATAAAGACCAACGAGTCCATAGATAGCCTGAGGAAAAAGTTGAGTAATCTTGTCGCTTACATCGAACCAGATTATGTAGCTAAGGCATTTTATATACCCAATGGTCCATATTTTGAATATCAATGGAATTTGAGGAGCATAAACGTGGCTAATGCATGGGATGTCACGCTTGGCAACGAATCCATCGTAGTAGCTATAATCGACACGGGCATCGACTACCTTCACCCAGATTTGAGTGAAAACTACATATCCTCGGGATACGATTGGGTGACGATGACAACGATCCGATGGACGACAACGGTCACGGTACGCACTGTGCTGGAATCGTAGCCGCCGTTATAAACAACAGCATAGGTATTGCTGGGATCGCGGATGTTAAGATAATGGCCGAAAAGGTTTTGAATGAAAGTGGCATAGGTTACTACTCTGATATAGCGTCTGGAATAGTCCATGCTGTTGACAACGGAGCAAAGATAATAAGCATGAGTTTAGGTGGTGAGAATTATTCTGAAACGCTTAAGAATGCATGCTTGTATGCATGGAATAGGGGTGTGTTGTTGGTTGCAGCATCTGGAAACGATAGAAGTAATCGAATATTATACCGCAGCTTACGATACCGTCATAGCTGTTGGATCGGTAAATGAGAGTGATCAACTGAGTCGGTTCAGCAACTATGGCAACGAGCAAGAGCTTGTTGCTCCTGGCGAGGGTATTTTATCTACATACTACGATGGAACCAACCACATATATGTGTATGGCTCTGGAACATCGATGGCGGCACCTCATGTTGCAGAGGTTGCGGCTTTGGCATGGGCTACACATCCTACATTCACAAACCAGCAGATAAGGGAATTGCTCAGAGCTACGGCGATAGACCTTGGAACTTCAGGATGGGATAAATACTATGGCTACGGTAAGGTGGATGCTTATAAAG
>CAYMEG010000021.1:1380-4497 GCA_964389535.1 uncultured archaeon
TTGGGAGCTAAGGTTGTGAATCCGGATAGATTGGGTTACGGTTACGCGTACATCTACGCCTTCAGGTTTGCTAAAGGCAAGTACATCGTGATAGGGGATGGAGATGACACCTACGACTTTTTGGAGATGCCTAAGCTTCTCGAACCACTGAAGAGGGGAGAAGCAGATTTGGTTATAGGTAGCAGATTTAAGGGTAAGATACTGCCCGAAGCCATGCCTTGGTTGCATAGATACATCGGAAACCCCCTCTTAACCAAGATATTGAACATCCTCTTTAAGACTGGTGTGAGCGATGCGCACAGCGGTTTTAGGGCCTTCACAAGGGAGGCTTTGGAAAGGATGGATCTAAAATGCCACGGGATGGAGTTCGCAAGCGAGATGATAATCGAAGCCGTTAGGAGGGGATTGAGAATTAAGGAAGTTCCGATTACCTATTATCCACGCCAAGGAGAATCAAAGCTCAGTTCCTTCAGCGACGGCTGGAGACATCTTAGATTCATGCTATTACAAACTCCGAAATTTCTGTTTTACATCCCCGGCATTATGATGTTTTCAATCGGATTCATTCTAACGTTTGCAATGGCCGTAACGGAAGTTAGAATATTTGGAATTCGGCTGGGAATACATTCGATGATAGCATCTGCCCTTTTAGCATTGGCGGGATATCAGCTGATATTCATCGGGCTGTTCTCGGCGGTGTATGCGAGATCGATGGGGATGGTTGAGTACGATAGGATCACGAGATTGGTTGCTAGGTTGATGTCTCTGGAGAGGGGACTTCTACTCGGAATATTCCTAACGGCGTTGGGTTTCTTCTACATCTTACTACTGATAAGACAGTGGATCGATAGCGGATTTAAAAGCTTACCTATGCTCAATCAAGATATATTTGGATTTACGGTATTTATCCTAGGATTACAGACTATATTCTTCTCGTTCTTTCTAAGCTTGGCCTTAGAATCCCAGCAACACGTTATGCGTGCTGTACGAGTTATTGAACTTAAAAATAATTCGGCAAATAAGCGGTTCAAAAATAGGGGAGGTTCCGAAGTGGGCTAAACGAACATGACACCTTTGATGTCTCCGAATTTCGTATCCTTTCGTAGAACCTTTTCTATGGCCTTCAGGAAGTCATCCATCTTAACGATAGTTCTATCCTCCCTTATGGCAAACATACCTGCTTCTGTACAGATGGCCTTTATGTCTGCTCCGCTTGCACCCTCAGTCAGATTTGCAAGTTCGACAAAGTTGACATCGTCAGCAAGCTTCATCCTCCTCGTGTGGATCTTGAATATCTGGATCCTGCCCTCGTAGCTTGGTAGCGGAACCTCTATTATCCTGTCAAATCTGCCCGGTCTGAGTATGGCCGGATCCAGGATGTCGATTCTGTTCGTGGCACCGATGATCTTAACATCTCCCCTCGGATCGAAGCCATCCATCTCGGCAAGGAGTTGCATCAGAGTTCTCTGAACCTCTCTATCTCCACTAGTATCGCTTGCTGTTCTTCTCGCTGCTATCGCATCCAATTCATCTATGAATATTATTGAAGGAGCCTTTTCCTTTGCAAGTTCAAATACCTCCCTTACGAGCCTTGCACCTTCACCTATGTACTTCTGAACGAATTCACTACCGACAACTCTGATGAACGTAGCATTCGTATGATGAGCCACAGCCTTGGCAAGCAAGGTCTTTCCGGTGCCGGGTGGGCCATACAACAGAACTCCTTTGGGCGGCTCTATGCCGACCTCCTCAAACAGATGTGGCTTTAACAGCGGTAACTCTATAGCTTCTCTAATCTCTTCGATTTGCTTGTCTAAGCCACCGATGTCGTTGTAAGTGACGTTTGGCCTCTCTTCGACTTCGAAGGCGTACACCATCGGATCCTTCGAAGGAGGAAGAACACTAACAACGGCTAGAGTCTGCTGGTTTAGGGCAACTCTAACACCCGGCTTGAGTTCCTTCGGATCGATATAGTGAGAAGCGTAAACAACAAACTTTGGACCCGTCGAACTTTTAACAACCACCCTTCCATTGTCAAGAACATCGGAAATTACACCAACTATGAGTGGAGGAGACCTCAACCTTTCGATCTCACTCCTAAGTCTTCTAACCTCTCTTTCAAATCTGATCCTTTCAGATTCAACGAATCTCTTTTCATCTTCAAGCCTGCGATAAAGTTCTTTAAGCTTGTAATACTCTTCCTCGATTCTCTTAAGTCTAGCATATTCTTCCTCCAATCTCTTGAGTCTGTCAAGTAAATACGAGTAATCTAGAGATTCTACGGTGACATCCTCCTTTGGAATGTCCTCTCCGCCCACTTCAGAACCTCCAATTAACTATATATTCAATCAACTATAAGTACTTATTGGATCGTTTTACTCAACCTTTAAATATTTTCGTGAATCACAGAATCGGTAGGTGTAAATCATGGAATGCGAGATCTGTGGTAGGCCGATTAGAGGTAAAGGCTTTAAGATTCTCGTTGAGGGTTCTGAAATGACAGTATGCGAGGATTGTAAGAATTACGGGATAGAAAAGCCAAAAGTTTCTCAAAAGAAGTCGTTTGCCCCGAGACCAATCATTTCAAAGCCAGCAAATAGGCCGAGAGATCTTTCGATAGATCTGGGTGAGGAGTTGGTTGAGAATTTTCACATCATAATCAGAAGGGAGAGGGAGAGGAGAGGGTGGAGTCAGGAGGATTTAGCTAAGAAGATTCAGGAGAAGGTTTCATTGATTAAAAAGATTGAGAACGCTGAAATAACTCCAGAGCCAGAGGTAATAGAGAAGCTGGAGAGGGTCTTCGATATCAAGCTCAGAGAGAGGGTTGAGGAGGTTAAGGTTGAAACGAAAAGGGTAAATATGACTCCAACCCTCGGAGACATAGTCGTGATCAGAAGGAAGAGAAAATCTTAAGCCAACATCTGTTTGGGCATCTCGCACAGAAACCCTTCTCCCAGCACCTGTTCCAGCAGGTGACGTTGTGCTTGTAGGCGTTCGAGCAGCAGGCGGATCTAAAAACTATCAATCCAAGTTCATTCTTCGCAAAATCCTCAAGGATCTTCTTTCTTTCGTAGTATTCTCTTGATAGGCTACTTATTCCGAGCTTCTTCTTAACGT
>CAYMEG010000021.1:4597-13690 GCA_964389535.1 uncultured archaeon
TTTCTTTCGTAGTATTCTCTTGATAGGCTACTTATTCCGAGCTTCTTCTTAACGTCACCTGTCAGTCTAAGATTCCCCAGTATTATCCTATCCGTAAATTCAGCGATCTTCTCGATCCCCTTTTTGTAAGTTTCCAAATCGATCGTGGGTAAAATCGGCCTTAAAAATATACCTCCACCGATCTCCTTACAAAACTCGAGCCTCTCCGAGGGAGGTGGTCTATTAGGCTCAAATTTCTTGCAGATGTCGTCGAAAGGTATGCACATCGATATCAACGCATCTACCTTCTTTAAAACATCAACTAGGTCGTAATCGACCACCTTGGTCGAAATCTGAATTGGATTTCCAAGTTTGATTATCTCCTTTAGAAACTCTTTCGTATACTCTGGAAAGTCCAAAGGTTCACAGATTGCTCCAACGGCGATAAAACTTTTTCCCGGTTCAAACAGTGGGTTAAGTAAGAGAGAGTAGACCAAAGCCTTCGGACTTAGATCTATCAGCTTTGGTGGAGAATTCACATAGCAGTATAGACATCCCCCGTTGCAGCCTTTTGCGATATGAACTGTAAATCCGCAAGGTCTTGGCTTTCTCCTTGTATGATCGTTGTTCCTCGCTTTCTTTATTTCCTCATCTGATAATTCCGATTCGTATTTCCTCATTAGCTTCTCCTTTAGCATTAACGATTGCGGATCGTTCCTGTTAATAGCTTTTCAATCTTCAAGTAAACCCCTAAGAATCTTTAGGATAGCCTCACCCTCCTCCTTATTTCTTGCAGTAGTTACGATATGAATTTCTTGAACCGTGGCACCATCTATCAGCAATCCTCTTATGTTTCCCCTCTCATCACACCTCGTAAGCTTAAATCTAACCCCCCCTCCAACCGCAGAACCCTTAGCTTCAATAACGCCGGGAACAATCTTTTTAACGTATTCGGAGGAGGCAATCTTATGGATGAACTTTAAACCCTCTCTACCACCGATTATAGTAGAATGAGCTCCATGTATCTTGTCTTCAGGCTTGATATATACTTTCCTGAGCTCTTTGACCGTTCTGATGTGCTCAACTAAATGCCCGAAGAAACCCTCAGCCAAACGAAACGGATCTGTGATGTAAACCGAAACGGGAGATAAAACCGTTTTTCTAAGCATCTCGGAAGCTTTCTCAATCAACTCGATGCTTATTCCGGAAACGTAGATTTCATCGATCCTTCTCTCATGAATCCTTTCTGCGATGATTTCAAACGTGTTCCTTATCGATTCCTCTTCTTCGTAAAGCTTGAACGACAGCTCCTCTTCTGCATTCTTCCCAATGAAAAATAGGTAAATTCTGTCCTCTGTGATGAATAAACCACAGCCGATCGCATTCTTACTTCCACAGTGTAGGCAGTAGGCAGTGGGGCTGCTGAGTTCAGCGAAGCAGTTTGGGCATCTCATCACGGAATTTCGCCTTTAAACAGAACACCCTCCCTCTCCAAAACTTTGATCGCCTTCTCAGTATCGTCGACCCTCAAAATTATCAGGGCCTTATCTCCACCGAATGTGAAGGCGTAGACGTATTCTATGTTTATGTTTGCATCTCCCAAAGCCTTTGCAATCTTGTAAAGTCCACCGGGCTCGTCCTTAACCTCAACACCCAAAACATCCGTTAGGGTGACTGTGAATCCGGCCTCCTTTAAAGCTCTGTATGCCTCTTCCGTCTTATCTACGACCATCCTGATTATTCCGAAATCTCCAGCTTCGGCAATCGTAAATGCTCTCAAATTCACCCCAGCCTTATATAAAACCTCTGTAACACCTGCAAGTCTTCCAGGTTTGTTTTCAACGAAAACCGAAACCTGCTTGATCGTCTTTTCCATGGTATCTACTTAAGCCAAAATAATAAAAAGCTTTCTTGGAGAAACTTTAAAAGTATTTGAGTATTAACATTGAGATGATGAACTGGCTGAGTTCTGAGGCTTGCCGATGATGAATAGAGTGGGAGCTGAGATGTGATGACAGCTCGCCGGTCTGAGGCTTTTTTAACACGCACAAGCTTTAAGCGTAGTGATACAATCATACCTTAGCCGATGATGAACTGATCCGCTTCTGAATGATGATGAAGCCTGTACGGACTTAGGTTGATGACTTCGATTCCTTTAAACTTGCAAAGATCGGCTATATCTTTCCTTATATCTCCGTAAGCGAGAACCAGATGATTGCCCAGGGAGTTTTCAATCAGTTCATCGATATTGCAAAACGGCTCAACTTCAACCTGCGTCCTGCACAGGCCTTCTTCTCTGAGGTTTCGGATGACTTTACCCAAAGCCAAAAGCATCTTTCTCCTGCCGTAACGGGCAAGTGTAACGATATCCTTACGAAGTCTACCAATTATGGCCGTTCCCTTCCCAGATTCAGCGTGGGTTGTGAGTTCGTAGCTTTCGGTCATGGTCAAGGGCACCGTGCAATGAGCTAGGGTAATTGTCTTTCCAATCCTGCATACGTTGGCCATCCAGCATGGTTTCCCGGTTATCCCGCTCACGATCATCATGGTTAAAACCGCTCCGATATCTCCCTCACAGCCGGCAACTATCCCCTCATCGTTGAGTTTGGCGACTGCAAGGCAAGCTGTCGTGTCATATTTAAGAAGATCGAAGCATTTGATCGTCAAAGCTGAAAGGCCGTATCCCGTTACGATCTCCTTTAAAGCCCTGTAGATCTGATCTGGCTCCTTTCCGTAGCGAAGGACTTCATCCAATTCGATTTCAACGATCTCTATACCCAAATCTTCAGCATCCTGCCTATTCGAAGCCAAAATCCACTCAGAAATACCGCCGATGATTCCAAGCCTGAGCTTCGAATTCAGAAGTCTGCAGATTCCAATGAACTTTCCAACCTCGTTCAAAACTTCATGACTAATTGGGGAGTATATCAGCTTGACTCTACGCCTGTAAACGGAGTAAACCTCCAACGCTGAAGGTAGAGAATTGTGATGAGGCAGAGCCCAGAGCATTATCGGCTTGTCCGTGGATTCGATTATGCTCTCGATAATCCTCTCGGTTCCGCCAGTTGCTGGGATGATTATCGCCCCATCGTCGATTTCAAAATCTTTGCATTCAGTTGTAAAGATGGTTTTTATTCCGAGGAGAGATTCTACCCTCTCCCTTATCTCCAAACCAACCCTAACTTGATCCTCAAGCTTCGATGAAACGACTATGCAGAGCATAAACGATAATTGTACTACCGAATTAAACCGTTTGGATGATGAATCGGTTCTCGGCTGAGGGAACGATGATGAGAGTCTTAGGCTCTGAAAAGAATATCAGAGAGTACGGCCATCTTCATCGCCTTTGCTCAGATCCTGCCTGAATCATCATCCTAAACCTGCTCTACGTCGGAGAATAAAAGTGTTACCCCAAAGAAACGCTTAAATTTTCTGACATCTAAAGAACAATTTGCTGATGAGACCGATAGTCTTTGGAGTGATACTATTTTTCGTCGGGATGGTTGGTTGGGCAACCTTTGACATACTCGACAGAATAATAATAACGATAGAATACTTTGGAAGCCTGAAATTTCCGTTCCTAATTGAGATGTTTAAATTCATAGCACTTCTAAGCCTTCCAATCGCTTTAGCTTTGGAAGTTCTGCTCCATCTTTTGGGAAAGAGGTAAAGATCAGCTCAAAATCTTCTTAACAACCTGCATTCCCAATTCCAAGAGCTCGTTGGCTCTCTTCTTAGTCTTAGCTTCTGCGAATATTCTGACTATCGGTTCGGTGCCGGATGGTCTTATAAGAAGCCACCCGTCCTCGTAGTCTATCCTTGCTCCGTCGGTGAAGTTGGCATCTGGAAATTCGTTCTTTAGACCTTCCAAAAGCTTCAGCTTATCCTTGCATGGAACCTTTGTCTTTATCATGTGGTATTTTGGAATATCCTTGATGAGCTCGGAGATGGGCTTGTTTTCAATAGTCATCAGCTCGAGAATCCTTGAGAAGCTCATGGCACCATCTCTCGCAAGCAGATGTTCTGGAAATATCAATCCGCCATTACCTTCCCCTCCGAACACAGCATTCACCTTTAGCATAGTCTCAGCCACAACCGGTGAGCCTACCGGGGTATAGATGATCTCTCCCCCCGCATCTCTGACGACATCCTCAACGCATCTCGAAGAAGAAACCGGAGTTACAACCTTCCCACCTCCGTTCTTTTCGACGTAGTACTTGGCCATCAAAGCCAAGATCACATCCTCGCTCACGAATCTACCCTTCTCATCGACGAATGTTGCTCTGTCGGCATCTCCATCGTGAGCTATCCCAAGATCGGCCTTGGTCTCCTTAACTACCTTCTTAAGCATGCTGAGATTTTCCTCGACAGGTTCAGGGTTTCTCGCCGGGAACCTTCCATCTGGGTGGGAGTTAATCGATATGACTTCACAACCGAGCTCTTTGAGCAGTTGCGGGGAAGTCATGCATGCAGCTCCATTCCCGCAGTCTATGACCACCCTGAATCCTTTGCTTGCGATTGCATCTACATCGACCTTGCTGATGATACCATCGAAGTACAACCTCTTGTATTCATCGTAGTAAACCTGCCCGATCTCATTCCACCTTGCAAGTTTGAACGCCTTACTCTTGTATATCCTCTCGCTCTCCTCATCCATCTCTCTTGTAAATTCTCTACCATCCTCCTGAATGAACTTTATACCGTTGTACTCCCTCGGATTGTGGCTAGCAGTCACTGCGATTCCACCCTTAACATCCTTCTTACATTTGATGTAATATTGCAAAGCCGGAGTTGGGGCGATTCCCAAATCTACAACATCTGCTCCAACCGATGTCAGGCCGGCTATAACCGCGCTCTTGAGCATCGGACTCGAAAGGCGTGTGTCCATGGCAACGGCAATTCTCCCCCGCCTTAGAGTTCCCATAACCCTACCTAAATTCAAAGCCATCTCAACCGTTAGCTCCTCATTCGCAATACCTCTAACACCGTCTGTCCCAAAAAGCTCACCAACCGCTCCGATTCTTGCCATGTTTTAATATACGCTGAGGGTGTATATTTCATTATCCATCGAGTTGAAATTAAACCTATGCTCAGGGAATGTGTAATGATTTGGCTGAGAAATCCAAGCTTATCTGTTCCTTTCATAATTCACCAGTTCTTAAGATATGGGATTTTAACGGTTTTAGTTCTCTACATGATGATCGAACTGGGAACGACATCTACATCGGAACTGATAAAACGTTTCAAGGACTTTATGGATGTAATAGCGGTTGCAGCAATAGCAGATTTGACGATTGAAGGTTACTTCATCTCCGCTGAAATTAAGGCATGTTACGATGCTATAAACGGCCAAATAGATCTGGATCAAGCCTTCAAATTTGCATTTCGTACTATTCCTTCGATGTTTGTAATTCTACTGACAGTCGCACTTTTAACTATTCCCACTGCAATCGGGCTACTTAACAGGGATATAGCAATTTTGGCAATCTCCTCGATCTATCTGACGGTTTTGGTGATATCATTAACGTTTGCACCTTTAGCAATCGTGATAGATGGATTGAATCCGGCTAAAAGTGTCATCAGATCGATAGAAGTTGTAAAATCTGAGATTGGAAAAGTATTAACATTTTGGGCATTTGTGGGCTTGATTCTTATCTCGTACGCATTGATCCTTCGTATGTCGATGAATTCCATTGTACTATTATTCATCTTAAATCTGCTCATCCTTCCGGCTGTGATCATGCCGATCATCTTCATCTGGTGGATCCTGCTCTATATCAGATGACTGCCATCGCAACTTTCAGCCTTAAACTTAAATCCCTCCCTGCAAAATGCGTAGCTTATTCCCAACTCCTCACATCTTTCTACTATCGGATTCAACAGCTTCAGTCTTAGATCTTTTGGCATGTAGTGATAACTCCTTCCAACCTTTTCCGTGTAAATTCGTCGGTATCGTTCGGCGAGCTCTGGAAAAACCCTTGCAAATCTTGCCAAAATATCCTTTCTAAGCTTCAGCGTCGAGGTGACGACGTGATCAACGAAATCGCAAGCTTCTAAAACTTTCAAAGCCTCGTTCTCTGTTAAAAACGGAATTATCGGATCCAACCGCAAGATTACCGGAACTCCCGCATCCTTAAGCTTTCTCAGAGCTTCAATCCTTTTCTCAGGCTTGGGAGCGTTAGGTTCGATCTTCGATGCTATGGAGTTAGATAGACAGGTTAAGGTTATGCTGACGGCGGATCTCATCTCAGAAAGCAGGTCGATATCTCTCGTAACGATGTCGCTTTTGGTAACAACTAGTAATCTAACATCGTAATCTTTCATAATCTCAAGGCATCTTCTCGTAATTTCGAGCGATCTCTCAGCTGGGGGATAGGGATCGCTGCTATTTGACATCGAAATTAAGGCGTTTGATGGGAGTTCCTGCAGATCTCTTTCAAGCTTTTTGAAAAGATCCTTCTTGAGCCTGAGTTGATTGAAGCGGGGGATGTAGGTTGCATAGCAGTAGATGCAGTTGTGGGCACAGCCGGTGTATGGATTGAACGAGAACTTTTGCGGGCATGTGCATAGTGGCGATTTCCAAGGATCGAACGGCCTGATGTAATACGAATACATAAGCTTCTTAGCTATCTCAAGACTTTGAAATTTTGGCTTCGGAATACATCTGTACTATTACGAATACGTATAAGAGTGCCCGTGAGAATTGACGACAGAAAGCTGAAGTTTATCGATTTACTTGTAAAATCTGACGTTTACAAGAGTAGAAGTGAAGCCTTAAGGAAGATACTTGAAATTTGTCTAGAAGAAATCGATGCCGACCTAAAGAAGATCGATAAAGTCGTTGATGAAATCATGAAATTGGAGCTAAACTTTGATGGAATGCTGAGAAAATCGCTAAATGAGGGTAGAGACAGATGGTAGTTTACGTGGATACGAGTGTCATCATAGCTGCGATAGACAAAGGATATCAAAGATGCAAAGATTCAGATAAATTTTTGAGAAGGAAAAAAGAGAAGATAATTTCGCCCTTAGTTTTGGCTGAAATCTATTCAGTAGTTTCTAGAAACTTCGAAAGAATAAATTTGGGTCTCAATGTTGCAGAGGAGGACTTGCCAGCTGTAATAGCAAGATCATGTATGATAAAGTACGATCTCAAACTCGTATGTTTGTTTGACAAGGAATAACAGAATTCAAATTAGCCTTTATGCTTGCACCAAAACTAAAGCTTAGAACCTTAGACCTGCTACATATCAGTTATGCGTGGGCTATCAAGTTAAACGGATACAATGTTGAGGAAAGGAATCTCGATAGGGCTAAAGATATAGAAAAGATTACGAATAACAGAGTTATCGAACCTTGAGCTACACTAAATCGTAAAGCTCCCCGTTTATCCAAGGAATCAAAGCCATAGTAACCGCTATTCTCGTAAGCTCGACCCTCGAAATGACACCCTTTGTGAGGTAATGGATCGCACCCATCCTCTCCCCTATGTTCTCTATGCCCGTAATTTCTTCCATGACATCTCCAACCTCTCTCCCCTTTAAAGCTTCTTTAACTACACAAGGTGGGAATTCGAATCCCGGGCCAAAGCCTATCGTGAATCGCTTGCCGTTATAAATTACAGCCACCTGAAAGTCCATGTAGCCAGTCATCGTGTTCTCCATGCTGAAAAGCCCGGCCTCAACACCAACGCTGAAATCGCAGTCGTCAAATGATCTTAAAGCCCGATTTATCGCTCCCCTTACCACATCGTAATCGAAAGGCTGAGAAGGAACTCCAGAATCGACGGATTTTGGAATTATCTCCACCCTCCCAAAGAATTGCTCAAAAGCCCTCTTTACCCCTTCAACCTTCGTTGGATTTTTTGATCCGACAGCTACTCTAAGCATGGTGATCGGTAGAACTCTCTAAATTTTAGGCTTAGCTTAATGTCATAATCACGACTCGGCACCTTTGGTAACAACTTGCGAATTTATCTTTTTAAAGTTTCAATAGGCTCTTTTTACGATTTCCTTAGAAATAAATAAACTACTAACGTTGTATAAATCCCATATAGCCCTTTCAGCATCCTTTTAAATTTATGACTCCAAGTTTATACGCTCTAACGATTATACCTACAGATCCATGTGGTTCTAAACCAAGCTCGGTTGCTTTTCTCGGGCGTCTAAATCATCAGTTAAAAACAATTTAATTCCAAACTTTTTTGCCAAAGCTATGGCTTCCAATTCTCCCTGCTGGAGCTTAAGATATGTGTAATTCAACAAATCATCATTTAAAACTTCCATAATGAGAATATTCAGAAGTTCTTGGTATCCCGGCAACTGAAACTTGCAAACCTCATCGTAAACAGCTCTAAGAATGTAGATTTTTCTAAAGATCCTAATAAATTTCGGCTAAATGAATAAATGACCCAGAGTTGGATACGGCTATATCATTCATTTATACCCCACTTGAAAAACCACTTTCAATTGCTTCTCTGCAATTTCGATCATTTTTGCACCAATAAGTCTTATAGCTTCATCTCTCGTAATCTCTTCTCTGAGATATTTATCTATAACACTCTTAATCTTAAGTTCAAGTAGAGCCTTAGCTACATTTGAAAGATCAGATACCTGTTTTTTCTTTATATCTATTAATTGCGATTTAAATGAGGTCATATTTCTGGATATAGTTCTTTTACCTTATCTTCTAATTCTTTAAGCCTTTCATTAAATTTCTGAATGATATCTAGTAAAATTTCATCTCTTAACAACTCTGAGTCGAATTTTCGAAAAATAAATACCCACAATGATAATATTGCCATCCAGTAAGGATCCCCCTTTGCTAATAATCCTTCAAAAAATCTTCTAATTTCTCTGACAATACTAAGTGTTTCATTGAAATCTCCTTTTTCTAGAGCATTTTCTAATTTTTCCGAAAGTTCATCAATCGTATTTTTTTATAAGTTCAACATCCACCATAGAAGTGAGATAAAGTTAAAAGATTTTAAAGGTCTCCTAAATAATTTAAAGTTTATTTAGTTTAATCACGATCTTTAAAGCTTCTCCTTTCTCAGATCAATTATCTGGTGCACCTCCGGGCCAGTGGATATTAACGTCACAGGAACCTTTATAT
>CAYMEG010000022.1:0-13507 GCA_964389535.1 uncultured archaeon
ATGAAGATGCAACCATCATCGAAAAATATTTAAAATTGATTGCACCACTGCAAAACAATGCCAAAAATTTCGATTCCAGCTACTATTCCTGTATCCCTTTTGGTAGTAGTATTGGTAGAGTAAACTATCCCGCTTTTTTGCGGGTTTCTTTGGGGTGGTTCTATGCGTGCTGCAGATGCGATCGTCAAGGCCTTGGAGATGGAAGGTGTCGAGCACATATTCGGGATTCCCGGCGGAGCGATTTTGGAGGTCTACGATGCTCTATACGATTCGGAAATAGTTCACATATTAACAAGGCACGAGCAGGCCGCTGTGCACGCAGCAGACGGCTACGCAAGAGCTACTGGAAAGGTTGGAGTTGCTTTCGCAACTTCTGGCCCGGGAGCGACGAACACGGTCACTGGCATAGCAACTGCATACATGGATTCATCGCCCATAGTCGTTATGACCGGGCAAGTTCCAAGGGCTATGATTGGCAACGATGCATTTCAAGAAGCGGACACAACAGGAATAACCATGCCGATAACTAAGCACAACTATCTCGTTACAGATGAGAGGCAGCTGCTTAGGATAATCAAGGAAGCCTTCTACATAGCATCAACCGGCAGACCCGGCCCAGTTCTAATAGATCTACCAAGGGATGTAACTATGGCCGATATAGAGTTCGAATATCCTGAGAAGGTTGATCTGATAGGTTACAAACCCAAAACGAAAGGTCATCCTAAACAGATCAAGAAGGCTGTGGATCTGATAATGCAGTCCGAAAGACCGATAATATTGGCTGGAGGAGGTGTTAGGCTTTCAAACGCACATGAGGTGGTGCTCAAGCTTGCTGAGACTATTCCGGCCTTCGTAGTTACAACGTTGATGGGTAAGGGTGCGATTCCGGAAACACATCCCCTATGCCTGGGATTCATAGGAATGCACGGAACGAAGTACGGTAACTACGCTGTTATGGAGGCTGATCTAATCATAGCGATCGGATGCAGATTCAGCGATAGAACGGTTGGCAGATTTTCAGAATTCGCTCCAAACGCTAAGATAATTCATATAGACATAGATCCGGCTGAAATTGGAAAGAACGTCAGGGTTGATGTGCCTATAGTCGGAGATGCCAAGCAGATATTGCAGGAGATGATCAAGATGATCAAATTCAAGCAGAGAAAGGAGTGGTTTGATAAGGTTGAAGAACTGAGGCGTAAGTATCCGCTGAAGTACAAGCAGGATGAAAACGTCGTCAAGCCTCAGTTCGTGGTAGAGAAGATTTACGAACTTGCCCCAGATGCAATCGTAACGACCGAAGTCGGGCAATGTCAGATGTGGGCGGCTCAATACTTTAAAGTCAAGTATCCAAGGCAGTTCATAACCTCCGGTGGGCTAGGAACGATGGGGTTCGGATTTCCGGCTGCAATGGGTGCTCAGGTTGCTTTTCCGGATAAGATAGTCGTAGATATTGCCGGAGACGGGAGCTTTCTTATGAACATTCAGGAGCTTGCAACGTGCGTCGATTACAACATTCCGGTTAAGGTATGCATTCTGAACAACGCTTATCTTGGCATGGTTAGACAATGGCAGCAGCTATTTTACAGAAGGAGATATTCGGCAACCCGTTTGAGGTATCCCGAGCTTAGCTTCGAGAAGATTGCAAAGGGATTTGGTGCTGTTGGCATTACGGTTGAAAAGCCGAGTGAGGTTGAGGATGCTCTAAAGGAGGCTTTTGAGATAGATAAGCCCGTAGTTATAGACTTCCACGTTGAGGTTGAAGAGAACGTCTTTCCGTTTGTTCCTCCAGGCAGATCATTGAAGGAGGTGTTGGACGGTGAATGACATGAGGAGGACTATTGCGGTTTTAGTTGAAAACAAGCCCGGAGTTTTGGCGAGGGTTTCATCCCTATTTAGGAGAAGGGGATTCAACATCGAGAGCTTGGCTGTTGGAACTACCGAAAGATCGGACATATCGAGGATGACCATAGTCGTTAAAGGCGATACGAGAACGATCGAACAGGTAATGAAACAGCTTAACAAATTGATCGAGGTTATAAAGGTCAGCGATTTGAGTGAGAACAGCGTAGATAGAGAATTAGCACTGATAAAGGTTCATGCCTCTCCGGCGAAGAGAAGCGAGATAATCGAAATAGCAAACATATTTAGGGCTAGAATCGTGGACGTCGCAAGGGATAGTTTTATAATTGAGATCACTGGAGATGAGGACAAGATCAACGCATTCGTAGATCTGATGAGGCAGTACGGTATAAAGGAGATGGCTCGAACCGGAAAGATCTCGATGGCTAGGGGTAGCAAGACCATCAGTTAGGCTTAAATATCTAAGTTAGGAAGTGGTGGCTATGGCTAGAAAGCCGGCAAGAATGTGGAGAAGATTGGAAAGACCTTACACGAGGGTAGAATACATCGATGGTGTTCCCGGAATCAGAATAAGACAGTTTGAAATGGGTAACAGGTCTGCCGATTTTCCAGTCAGAGTCACGTTGGTCGCGGAGGAGGCGGTCCAGATTAGAGATGTAGCGCTAGAAGCGGCGAGACTTGCTGCCGGAAAGTACATGTCCAAGATGGTTGGTGCCAGCAACTTCAAGCTTAAGATTAGGATATACCCACACCACATCCTGAGAGAGCACAAGATGGCCGTAGGTGCCGGAGCTGACAGAATTTCACAGGGTATGAGGAGGGCATTCGGCAAGCCTGTAGGAAGGGCTGCAAGGGTGTTTCCTGGAACGAAGATAATGAGCGTGTGGGTTAAGCCGGAGCACTTCGACTTTGCTAAGGAAGCTTTAAAGAGGGCAAGCCAGAAGCTGCCGACTCCGACAAAGATCATCGTCGAGCAGGGAGCGGAGTTGCTCAAGGGTAAGATTTGATTTTTCAATAATTCTTTCCATAAGTTAGTTCCAAAATTCTCCTAGTAGCCAATAGATCAAGCTTAGGCCAATTCTAGTCCTAGAGTATGATTTCTTTCTTTAAAATTTCAACAATCCACATCTTTTAAAGCATTTAGAACTTCTTCATCTTTCAAATCTCTAAAATCTTGATAATAGTTTGCAACTGCAAAGGGGCCAAACTTCTGAACGTTTGGAACGAAAACTTCGTCAGCGTACCTTCTGAGCAATAAAATTGTGTCAAAAGGTGCGCAAGGAGCCACAGCATAGACCTTCCTTGCCCCCTTCTTCCTAAGCATCATTATGCCAGCTATCGCAGTGTAGCCGGTGGCGAATCCATCATCGACAAGCAAAACGTCCTTATTTTTCAAATCAGTATCCTTAAGTCTGTAAAGCTTAATCCTTCTCTCAACTTCCCTTCTAACCTCTTCAGCAAGCTTCGTTATGACGTCCTCCGGCAGATTTAGGTACGGAAGAATTTCCTCGTTGAGATATACCGAACCGTCCTCAGCTACAGCTCCAAATCCGGCTTCAGGTTCCCAGGGAATCGGGATCTTTCTGACGCCAACGACATAAACAAGCTTCTTATGCCTCTTTGCAATTTCTACACCGACCAAAACCCCTCCTCTTGGAATAACCGCCACAACGTCAAATTTAAAGGGAATCTGCTCGGCTAAAATCTTTCCCGCATGCGAACGATCTCTAAATATCGTCATTGATCGATTTTAGGCTAAGACCTTATAAATCTTTCAAGGTCAGATTTTATCAACTTTTTAATCTCCTCAGGATCATCCGTATCTAAGCCAAAATATACCGCAAAATCCTTCGTAGTTGTCAAAACCTTCGTCTTGCCTTTCTTTTCAGCTTTGATGAATCCCAACTCCTCAAGCCTTTTAACATGCTCATAGCAGCGATTACCCCTTATCTTTGCCAATTTGCTCAGCTCTATGGGTTGCTTTATCGCTATGATTGCCAAAGTCCTTAAACAGCCCCTATCGAGTTCACTCTCGACAAATCTACCCACATATCTCTGATATGCCGGCTTGACCCTCATGAGATACTTATCCTTAATCTTGACGATTTCTATCGCGGTATCTCTGGAAGAGTACTCTTTAATGAGCTCTTCCAAAGCGGATTCAACCTCCTTAACACTCGTCTTAGCAATCCTTGCAATGCTGATGGATGAGAGTGGTTCGGTAGCTGAGAAGAGAATAGCCTCAACTACTCTAACTACGTCCATATTATCAGCTGAGCGGCTTGATTTTTATATCTTCGTAAAACTTCTCCTGAACCAATTCTATCTCTCTTCGGTATGCTAGGTGCAGAATGGAGAGGTAGTACGATATCAGCCTGCTCAAATCAAAGCCTTTGGTAAGCTTAAGGAACGAGATAACTGGTCTAAGCCTAAACTCTCTAATGAGTTCCTCGTAAACCCTGTTTATCGTTTCTTCGATGTCCTCCTCATGTGGAACCTCCCAAACGTCTTCAGCTTTTGCTTTTACAATTCTCCTCTTTCTCTTCTTAACTTCGAGCATTTCAGCCTTTCTCAGCTCTCTTATTAACTCCTGCAATGTTGTGTATCTTCTCGGCTTCCTTGGCTTTATCTCCGAAATCGTGATAGACTCTTCCGTAGGCAATTCAAAGTTCAGATCGATTTCTGGCAATTCTTCTTCGACCTCCTCATCCTCATCGAATATAGCCTCGCTCACGAGTATCTCAGCCTTCATCCTAACCAGAATCGCAGCGTAAAGCAGAACTCTTGCAGAAAACCTCAAATCCAATTCCTCCACTTTCTTGAGGAATTTATCGGCTAACTCAACCACGTCGATATTCCAAGGATCGATCTCACCCCTTTTAGCCATATTCACAATTATCTCAATCGGATCGCCGTAACCATCGATGAGTCCTCACCTCTCGTAACCCCTATCACTGCATCGGCCATCTCAAGCATCGGCTTTCTGAGCGAAACCACTATAAACTGAGCGTCCTTCGAGAGTCTCTTTATCATCTTGGCAACCCTACCAACGTTCACACCATCCAAAAACATGTCTACCTCATCGAAAACATAGAACGGAGCAGGCTTATACCTCTGAATCGCGAATATCAAAGCCAAAGCAGCTAAGCTTTTCTCCCCACCGCTCATAGCCTCAATCTTCTGAACCTTCTTCCCGAACGGCCTAAACTTCATATGCAAACCGCTGTTGAACGGATCTTCTCCATCCAAATACAACTCACCCTCTCCGTTGGCAAGTTCCTTAACGATTTCCTTGAAGTTCTCGTTTATCGCATTGAAGACCTTGAAGAACGCCTCTCTCTTCATCTGTTCGTATCTCTTTATCCTGTTGAGTATCTCTTTTCTTTCCTTCTCAAGTACGGTCTTCTTGTTCAATAGATCATCCCTCCTTGTCTTGACTTCCTCGTACTCCCGAATGGCCTTCATGTTAACATCGCCGAATTCAGAAATCTGCGCTTCGATCTCTTTAAGCCTCCTCTCAACGAGAGCAAGAGGTGGAAGATCGTTAACTTCAACAACTTCAAAGCCTCCGAGCTCCTCTGAGATTTTTTCAAGTTCCTCAGCCTTAGCCTTCAGCCTCTCTTCAATTGCCCTCACCCCAAACTCGGCCTTAGATTTCTCACCTTCAAGCCTTCTGATCTCATCCAAGATCTTATCCCTCTCCATCCTGAGCTTCTTAGCCTCTTTGCTGACCTCTTCTTCCTCCTTACCCAACTCTTCGAGTTTGAGCTTTAAATCCCCAATCTTCTTTCGCCCATTCTCGATTTCTCTGTGAATTTCACTAGTTCTGAGCTCGATTTGCTTTAATCTCTCCTCCTTCTCCTCGATGCCTCTTTCGATTTGCTCCCTTCTGAGTTCGGCATTCCTAAGCCCGCTTTCGATGTTCATCAGGATCTCCCTATTTCTCGAATATTCCTCCCTAAGCTTTTCAAGCTCCTCGGTCAGCTTTGCAACTTCGCTACCCTTCATCTTCCTTTCAAGGCTCTCAATCTCATTCCTGAGCTTTTCAATAACTTTCTCAACATCTTTAAGCTCTTCTTCAACCTTCTCAGCTTCGGAGTAAAGTTCAGCCATCTCAATCCTCTTCTCACTGAGTTTGAGCTTTATCGAATCCAAAAGCCTTTGAGAGTCTTCAATCTTGGAGTTTAATGCTGATATTTCACTCTTAAGCTGTGCGATACTAACATTTAACTCATCGATCTCAGCTTGAATCGACCTTCTCAGGTTCTCCTCCCTCTTTAGTTCATCGAATATCTCCTCCTTCCTCTGCATCAGCTTGTTTATCTCTTCTCTAAGCTTACTCTCTTTGTTGAGCAGTTCTTTAGAAAGCAGAACTCCTTTCTTCTTCTGAACACTACCACCGGTCATTACTCCGCTCCTCTCAACCAGATCTCCGTCAAGTGTGACTATTCGCCTTCCATCCATCAACTTCTTCGCCGTATCGATGTTATCGACTACCAGCGTATCTCTATATATGAACTCGAAGACAGGCTTAAACTTTTTATCACATTTTATTAAATTAACAGCATAATCTATTACACCTTCCTCTCTCAAGATTGAATAGTCCAGATATACGCCGACGTTCCTTATCTTATTCAGAGGTATGAAGCTGGCTCTACCGCCGTTAATCCTTTTCAGATACTTTATAGCCTCAACAGCATCATCCTCGGTCTCAACGACTATGAACTGCAATGCATTTCCGGCAGCCACCTCCAAAGCCAATGCAAATTCTTCCTTAACCTCTCCAAGCTGAGCGACAGTGCCATGGATATTTCTAAGAATCCCCTTTTCCTTCGCTTCCAAAACCAATTCAACAGCTTTCGAAAATCTCTCCATCGTAGAAAGCTCAGTTTTAACTTTTGTAAGCTCAATTTCCTTGCTCTTAATTTCCTCCTCAATCCTCGCAAGTTCATCCCTCAAAGCAAAGATCTTTTTGTCTGTATCGTTTCTCCTGTCGATCAAAGCCTTTAGCCTCTTTTTGGCGTTCTCGATCTCAATTTTCTTACGCTTTAGCTCATCGAATATCTTCTCAATTTTTATCCTCTCCTTCTCAAGCTCGAGATCGTCTATTTCCATTCCAATCCTTCTCAGAGCCTCTAGTAGCCTATCCCTTTCTCTTATAAGTTCATTCCTTCTTTCTTTAAGGTTTTCAAGCTCATCTCTTTTCCTCATCAACTCGTCCTTCAACTGTTTAAATTTCTCGCCAACCTCCTCAAGCTTCGCTTTAACTAATTCGATCTTCCGATGATTTTCCTCGACCAAACCACTTAAGCTCGCCCTCTGAATCGATAGTTCCTCGATATCCTTTTTAACTTCCTCAAGCTCATCTCTCAACTTTGAAATGCTAAGCAGGATCTGTGTTCTCTCCTCCTCAAGTTTTTTGAGCTCGTTACGGTATATCTTTTCTGATCGCCTAATTGCTTCAATTTCGGAGTTGATCTTCAAAATCTCATTCTGAATTTGCTTAAATCTTACATCTCCGATCTTTGCAATCTTCTCTGAAAGTTCTTCGGCTTTGGAATTCAACTCCTGAAGTCTCAGATTGATCTTGATGATTTTCCTTGCAAGTTCATCCTTCTCAAGTTCAAGCCGCTCAATTTCATTTTCAAGCGATTTCTTCCTATTCTTCAAGCTCAGATACTTGTGAGCTTTCAGATAGTTTTGAAACTTCTCCTTCTCTTCCAAAAGGGATTTGTATCTCAAAGCCTCCTCTTTATCCCTTCTCAAGCTCTCAAGCCTCAGATTGACTTCCGCAATGACCGCTTCAAGTTTTTCTATGTTCTCCCTAACAACTTCTAGCTCCCGCAGAGCCTTCTCCTTCTTTTCATCGAATTCTGAAATTCCGGCGATGTCGTCTATGATCTTTCTTCTTTGAATGGGAGACATCTCAGCTATTCTCGTAACATCTCCCTGCATAACGATGTTGTAGTCGTTATGTAGGCCGAGATCCTCCAGAACTCTCTCTACTTCCGAGTAACTTACACTTCTGCCATTTAGATAGTAGTAGCTGTAGTATCCTTTATCCGTTTTTTTCACCCTTCTCTTTATCTTCAATCCATTGCTGAGGGTTATTTCAACTTCAGCCTCATTGCAACCGATCCTGATAAGATCTGTGAGCTTATCAGCCCTAAGAACTTTTGAAGAAGATGTTAGACCCAAGCAAAATAGAATGGAATCGACGATATTGGACTTACCGCTTCCGTTTGGCCCACTTATCGCTACAAATGGATAGTCAAAAGTAATCTCAGCTTTTTTAAAGGATTTGAAATTCTTAAGAGTGATCTTTTTTATGAACATTTCAGTCAACTATGATTAATTCCTCTTCTTGCTCCTCCTCCTTTTTGTCCTCTGATTCTTCTGGTTCCTTAATTTCCACAAGTTCTCTCTTTTTACTCTGTGAATCTCTAAGTTCAGATTTTATATACAATATATCAGACATGATATTTTCCACAGCCTTCGAAAGCTCTATTATCCTTGCTTCCAAATTCTTGAGGTTGTATTTTTCTTCAAGCTCCTTAACAATCTCTCGCTTTAACTGTTCGATGGTACTGGAAGATAGCATTTTCCTCAACTCCTCCAACTCTCTCTCCTTCTCTGCAAGCTTCTTTTCAAGCCTTTCCAAAAGGATATCCCGCTCCACAAGATCAGAATATAATAGGAAGTTAATATATCTTTTGTTAACCAAAGAATGCATCGAGTGTCTTCTGCTTGCTAACACCTTTAATCTGAGCTTCGGTATAACCGAACCTCTCGAGTATTCTCAGGATTGCGGGGATAACCTGATGATCTATGTAATAATCTTTGTCGATCCTTCTCTTGTCAGTTCCAGCTAACGTTCGAATCGAAAGGGTTTCGCCGTCGAATTCTTCAATGAGTTCGATTGGATAGGCTCTATCGCTAATGCTTCCAGCTCCCTTAACGATCACGAAACCAACCTTAGAGCCAACTGGATAGACGATACCCATCTCCATAGCCTTTAAAGCAGCTTTTACATGAGCCTGCTTGCTTTCATACTTCGAAGGTGGCTTCGTCAACCCCTTGTATATCACGTAATCCTCAAGCGGAATCTTGCCTCTTCTGATATCCTCGATAACATCTTTAACGTATTTGAGAGCCTTTTCAGGATTTCTCTCTTTCAGAGTTATCTCTATCACCGCTCTCTGAATCTTCTTAGCCAACTCACACCAGTCTCCCCTTCTAACTTCTAAACCCTTAACGACTATTCTCCCGTCTCTTGTAAGCCCGGCGTATCTCTTCTTTTCAACGAAGAATATAGCGGTGTAATATTCGTCGATTTCAATCTGAATCGGCAGTTCTTTTGATAGTCTCTCAATTAACTTAAGAGCTTCATTTTCGAGCTCATCCAAGCTCAAAGCATCTTTCTTAATAAATAAAGAATCTGTATCACCATATAAAACATTAAATTTCATATCTGTTGCAATTTTTATCGATTTCTTGATACAGTGCCTTCCCCACGCTGTGGTAGCTTCGGCGCACTCCCTGCAGTACCATCTCGCTAAAGTCCAACCTGTGTAGCCGTATATACTGTTTATCAGAACTTTAAGAGCGGATTGCTTTATATCCAAAAGCCTGTATTCATGTGATCTCGGATCGAGTTCTTTCATCCTCCTCTTTATCTCCATCCTCCTCTCGATAAGCATCTTGAGAATTCGTCTAAAGAATCCGTCAGGATTCTTCCTAAACTTGTGTCCAACTTCAGGAGCGATGTAACAGTCATCGCATTTTCCCCTAACCAAGGTATCGGGGCTTATGTTGTATGCGATCATGATTGAAGGGTACATCGCCGCAAAGTCTAGGCAGATGACATTTTCATGCAATCCCTTGGCCGGTTCCAAAACGAACGCCCCCTCGTAGCTCTCCTCAACCTCAAGCGGATTTGGAGCTACCTCTCCTATCCTGTGCGCTTCACTCAGCAAAAGGTAATCGACCTGCTTTCCCCTTCCTATCCTTGTTACATCGTCCAGCGGCAGTCTGATGAGCTTTGCAAGCTCGTAGTGCATGGGTAAAAGCTCCTCGGCTATGAAGTACGTGTTAAGAACATCCTGCCTAGCATACCTCAAGACCTTCTCCCTTTCCCCCTTAGTCCAATACTTGTAGATATCCTTCGCTTCGATGTCGGCGATTTCAACCTTCGTGCCCAAATATTCGGCAACATTCTCAAGCTTTTTTACCTTCACATCCGACATCTTCAAGGCTATGTCGTACAGATCGACATTCAGTCTCCCTGCTATCTTCGGTCTTCCCCCTTTTATCGTCAATTCACTCCTATCCCTGCCGATATCGAGTCTGATTCCGTGCTTCTCGGCTCTTTTCTTTAAGTACGGCCAGTCGAACGCATCTTGGTTGTAGCCGACGATCACATCGGGATCGAGCTTTTTGATCGTGTTCACGAACTTCAGGATGACCTCCCTCTCATCATCTCCATGGTATATCTCCTCAAAATTACCAGATTTAACGCCTATAACGATAATCGGATCCTCCTCAGCATCGGGCATTCCGAATTCTGAAAGCATCTCACAATCAAAAGCCAAAACCTTCAATTCGGGAAAATCTGTCCTTTCATCCCTTTGCACACTCTTAATTTCATATGCCTTTACAACTCCAGATCTCTCGGCAATAGGCTCGATTATTATGCCATCTAAGCATGCCAGATCCTTATCGATCAGATATCGATATGCAAAAGGTATGTCAGCCTCCCTAACCTCCGCGAACTTCTTTATCTCTTCTCTGAGCTTTGGAACATGCTGAGGATGTCTTGCGTAAACCTTAAAGGCTTCAACCTCCTTTCCCAAACTTTTGACCGTTACCTCCTCAACCTTAAGCGGAGTTATGATCTCGGTCTTCGTTCTAACTTTAACGTTCAAAATATCTTCAGCTTTAGGTTTTCCATCCTCCTTTAAAACGTAGAAGTACGGTAGGAAATTTCGGTCGTAGGCTACAAACACACCGTCTTCATTCTTACACCACATCCTAACGATTGCTCTTCCATGCTCGGTAACGTAATCTACGTCGATCAACCAAGCTCTTATCATCTCAATATTGTTAGCCCGATATGATATATAGCTGTTGTATGGAAATGTTTATTTAACTTTATGAATTGTTGAAATATATGAATTTATATGTTATAGAAAGATTGATTAAGGGTAATGAGGAAACCGATAGGATCGTTCCAGTAGCTCTGACGTTTGCTCCACCGATCCTAGTATTTGTTGGAATCTTGCTGTTGATGGCCGGATCGGAGAAGGAGAGTTATTACTACTACGATGAACACTACTATACATATTACGAGGAGCAAAATTACACATTTCTTGGCTTAGGATTCTTGTTATTGGCTGTAGGTGCCATAATCGGTGTTTATCTAATCTACGTTTTAATTTCGAGAAGAAATGCCCATTTTGAGAGAACTACAATGCTGTACGAATCCATCTCAAGCTACCTGAACTCATCAAGATTAAGAGAGACTGCAATTAGGATGAAAAATGAGCAGGGAGATGAGAAAAATCCAGTTCTATGGATAGCTCTATACTTAGTATCAAGTCTTGTACCTATCTTGGGCTTGATTGTGATCATCTACATCTTTCACTTCTTAAACAGGGATTTCGTAAAACACGACAGAAATGAGAGGATATTCCTTGAACAACTTTCTGAAGTATTACCCATCGATGAAACCATCCATCTTTCCAAAATAGGTAGATTCCCAGACAGAAATACCATCATGTATTTCGTTTTGACGGTTCTAACCTTAGGTCTTTTCGAGATCTACTGGCTCTACACACTCATAAATGATCCAAATGAGCACTTCAGAGAGCACAGGATAATTGAAGCGAAGATACTCGAAGCTTTGAAGAATAAAAAAATTTAACCACCCTTTCTCTCCTTCTTCAATATGCTTTCAGCTGCAATTAATCCAGTAACAGCTGCACCAACTATCCCTCTGCTGATTCCAGCTCCATCACCTATCGCATAGACGTTTGGAATGTTGGTCTCCATCTCCGGACTAACCTTAAGCTTCAACGAGTAGAACTTGATTTCAGGAGCATAGAGTAGCGTTGAATCATCAGCTACACCGGGTATAACCTTATCTAAAGCCTCCAGAGCATCTAGTATGTCATCGACGACTCTGCCAGGATATGCCAAGCTGATATCTCCCGGGATTGCTGTCTTTAGAGTTGGCTGAACGAGTCTGTTGTTCTTTATCCTTCTTTCCGTGCTTCTCCTTCCCAACCTCAGATCCTTAAGCCTCTGAACTATCGGATTTCCGCCTCCCAGCTTTGTGGTGATTCTGGCCAAATCCCTACCCCATTCGTTCGGATACTCAAAAGGTTCGGTAAATTCGTAATGTCCAAGCAATGCAAAGTTTGTATTGTTTGTCTTCTCTTTAGCCTTGCTATGCCCGTTCACCAGACAGAAATCTCCGTAGTCCTCTCTGATGACCCAACCCCTAGGACATGTACAGAAGGTTCGAACGTAATCGTCATGCCTCCTCGTAAGTATTCTGAGCTTTGGATCATAGATAACCGATGTTATCTCATCCATGATCGAAGCGGGAACTTCAACCCTAACACCGACATCTATCGCCTTCGTATTTTCGCTTACAGCGATGTTATATTTCTTGACCCACCTTTCGAGCCACTCTGAGCCCCCTCTCCCAACTCCCAAAATGAGGTAATCGTATTCGTACTGCTTTCCATCGTGTAATGTGATCTTTCTCTCCTTAGGGTTGATGTCGACGACAGTCTTCTTAGTGTAAATCTTAACGCCGTTATCCTTAAGATACCTCTCTATACTCTTAATAACCTTCGGAAGCTCATCACTACCAACATGTCTCTGCTTAAGAGGAACAAATTCTATCCCAGCTGCGTTTGCTTTTCTTAAAAATTCCTCGATCTTTTTTTTATCGGTCCCGTAGACCTCGTTGGGTGCGCCGTGCTCTAGGAATATTTTGTCCACCTCCTCCATCTTTTTGAGTAAATATTCTGCATCCACAAGGTCTATTAGGTCACCACCAACGGTATAGCTAGAAGGATACTCTGGAATGGCATAGTTGAGCTTACCATCCGATAAACCTCCGGCCCCCCCAACACCGAAGGTTATGTTGCATGGCTTACACTTTGTGCAGTAGCTTTCTGCAAGATCGCTCGGACACTTTCTCTTATCAATATCTCTACCCAATTCAAAGATCGCCACATTCAACTTTCCTGCAAGTTTGTATGCAGCAAATAGACCGCCAGGACCAGCTCCAACAATTATGACATCGTATTTCATACATTTGTAGGCTTTTCTGATAAAGTATATTTAAGGATTTTTAAATTTACAAAAACAATAAAATTTGCTAAAACATTCATACCATCGGATCGTTTTCATTTTATAGAGCATATCGAGGAGCGCTAGGATTGGTTGACAATTTTATATTTTAAGTCCGAAAGACTTCGATGCTAAAATTGAAACAACGGATGATAGCGTTATAAGAAGACTCACGATGGTTAAAATCATACCACTCTGATATCTCAGGAAAATACCAATTAAAGCATTCGCTGTTAGGTAAATTTTAGCCTTCTCACCACTTAACTTTTCACCGAAAAGA
>CAYMEG010000023.1:0-13275 GCA_964389535.1 uncultured archaeon
TCAGATGGCTTTAAAATTAATTCTTTAAGCTTCTCTCTTGCTCGCAAGATAATTCAGAATCGCGTCAATAATTGCCTCCTTCACAGTCTTACCTTCCTTAACAGCCCTCTTCTTTAACTTGGTATAGAGTTCTCTCGGCAAAACTACGCTCGTCTTTATCTCACCCATAAAAATGTATTTAGAGATATCTGTATCCACGGAAGGCTCTGCTATTATCTTTAGCGAAAGATTATTAAAAATAATTCCCATCTACATCCCTTTTCTCAATGTTTAATCTTAAAACAGTCATTCCACAATTATTCATAACCTAATAAGCTTACTAACATCCTTCAAACTCCCCTCAAATATCCTTAAGCTATCCCTAGCTAAACAAACTCAAAAGTAGCCTCATTGGCAATCCAGTTAGGCAATTTAAGCTCTGAGGGTTCAGGATCACTTAAAAAATTATCCGATCAAGGTTATCGGATTACAGATGACCACTTGTAGAATTAAGGCCAATCTCGATCTGATCATAGCAAACTTTATCTTCACTCAACAGAGCCAAAGGATATGGCAAATATCATGGAAAAGAAATCCGCCAGAATTCTTGCATTGATCCTGGCATTTATAATGATCGGTTCCATATTAGCATACGCATTCAGGGGCCCATCTAAGCCAGAGGAAAGGACGATAAAATTCGATATGGGTAACAGCCTGAAGGATTGGCTGAGGTATATCCCAAACTCCACCGAGTACATCTTGTACTTCAACTACAGCACAGACAACAGATCGTTGTTGAGCTTCGTGTACAACGCAACGGTGAGTGCGATGAGGTATGTGGATCCGTACGCATTCAGCCTATTCGAGCCTAGAAATATAGGTATGTTTAAGCGGATGCTGATAGGTCATCCAGAACTTTACCTGATCGATCTGGAGAAGAGAAAGGTGTACTTTGCATACGAAGCAAAAATGGAGTACTACGGCCATAACGTGAAGATCAGCAAAAGGATCATGGGAAGGTATTACGCCATGACCGATGATATCCATCCGATAGTCTACGGCTATCCTGACAACGTCATCGGCACACTTTACATCATAGCCAACCATGGAAATGGAAGCATCATGGATGTTTACGGAAACTACACCAACAGGATAAACGGAACGTTCAACTATGCAATTATGGTAACTGGAGAAACGGCAAAAAGTTCCATACAAAGCAACGGAACGCCTATGGCTGACTTCTACTTCGAGGGGTACAGGATGAACGGAACGATGTTTGAGAAGGTCGTCGGAATACACTTCATAGGGAACTACTTCTTCGTCAAGTCGAATAAAACCGAATTCTACTACTGTAGGAACTACGATGACGGATTTAGCATAGCCGTGATGTGCGACCACAATCTGACAAAGCTTATCAATACAACGCCAGAGATCAGATCGATAGTGATCAAGATAGGAGGTTGATATGAAGGTCGAGGCAGGGACGACTCTGCTTGTGGAAGGGAGGGCTGAAGTGAGGATTCAGGGAAAGGCGGAGGTATTTGGCTGTCCTATTGAGAGTTTAACGGTTAGCGAGGGTAAGATCTTGCCGATATACATTCTGGAAGATTCCGATGTTGATGTGGAGGGAAGCTACATTGCAGTTAAGGGATCTACGATCCCGGAAAGCTGGAACAAACTCGTTGAGAAGATCGAAAAAGAGGGATACTCAAAGATCTTCCTTTTTGGAGATACGGACTCTGGAAAGAGTAGCCTAGCTACGTATCTGGCGAACAAGCTTGAAGGGAGGAAGTGGCTCGTAGATTTGGACATTGGACAGTCGGACATAGCCCATCCCTGTGCCATGGGAATAGGAGTAACCGAAGGAGGTATAACATCTATCTCAGAAGTCGGGATGATCGATGGATTCTTCGTAGGAACGATAACCCCAACCGGAAGGGAGGCAAGGTGCTTGAGGGGTGTTGCGAGCATAACTGCTAAGCTTGAAGATTTGGCAAGAGAAGGTGACAGGATAATCATCGACACAACCGGCTGGATCAAAGGAAAGAGAGCCAGAGAGTACAAGCTTGCAAAGATCGAAATTCTTAAGCCCGATCTCATAGTCTGCTTTGAAAAGACGCCTTACTATCTGAGGAATTTCAACACATTCGAGGTAGAATCCTTCGTCCTTAAAAAGAGAAGCAGAGAAGTCAGAAGCAGTATAAGGAGTAGGTTATATGCCAAATGGATTGAAAACGCCCAACTTAGAAAGTTTAATGCCGACGATGTTGAGATCGATAATACAACGCTGTTTAAGGGTGAAAGGATAGAATTCCTAGAGGGCGTTCTAGATGCTAGGGTCATCTTTGCCGAAAAGGGTGCAGACTTTCTGAACGTCTGCGTCGAGAAGGAGGTTGAGGTTGGAGGTGAGTTGATCAAGGCACTGCTTGAGGTGTACGAAGTTAAGGACATATGCATATTTTCTACAGAACAGCTGAACGGCTTGATGCTAGGTTTGTACGATGAGGATGAGAGATACTTGGGATTCGGACTGCTCAGAGGTTTGGACGTTGAAAACAGATCGTTAGAAGTTTTTACAGCCGTCGATGCAGAAGTAGGCAAGATAGAGTTTGGAGAGATAAAGCTCGACGATAACCTGAAAGAAACGATCGTCAGAGTCCCATAAACGTTATATCTTGTCGTTCAGACTATGTTTTAATGAAAACGGTAATACTCGCCGGTGGTAAGGGAACGAGGTTGTGGCCCTTAAGTAGAGAAGAATTCCCAAAGCAGTTCTTGAAAATATTTAACGATAAATCTCTCCTCCAAGAGACTTTGGAGAGAGCTCTTCTCTTTTCTAAGCCCGATGAGGTTTACATAGTCACAAATGAGAAGTACAGGTTTATGGTCATCCAGCACATCAGAGAGTTGAATGTGGATATTCCCGATGATAACGTGATCTTGGAACCCCTAGCCAAAAACACCCTTCCGGCCATATTTTACGGTGTAAAAACTATATTGGAAAATTCTGGAAATGATATAGTTGCAGTTTTACCTTCCGATCATCTAATTAAGGTTAACGATAGCTATATAGAGGCGTTTAAAGTAGCTCGGGAGCTTGCTGAGGAATACCTCGTCACCTTTGGAATCAAACCTAACAAACCCCATACAGGCTACGGCTACATAAAGCCCGGTAAGCCGCTTAAGGGAGGGTTCAAGGTTGAGAAGTTCGTTGAGAAGCCAGATTACGAGACCGCGAAGAGGTACGTTGAGGAGGGTTACCTTTGGAACAGCGGGATGTTCATGTTCTCCATGGACATATTCATGGAGGAGTGTGCAAAGCATGCTCCAGAGATAGTTCTAGCGTTTGAGGAGGATGTCAAAACGGCCTACAAGAAATCTCCCGAGATCTCGATCGATTACGGTTTGATGGAGAAGACTGACAGAGCCGCCGTAGTACCTTTGGACGTTTTCTGGAGCGATGTCGGTAGCTTCGATGCAATCTACGAGATCATGGAAAAGGATAAGAACGAGAACGCTGTTAAGGGGGAGGTCATTTCGATAGATTCGAGAAACAATCTGATAATTGGTGAGAGTCTCATAGCAACGATAGGTATCGAGAACGCTATCATAGTTGATTCTGGAGATGCAATCTTGGTTTGCTCGAGGGAGGAATCTCAGAAGGTAAGGGATGTAGTCAAACTTCTAAAGAAAAGGGGAGATAAAAGGGCTGAAGTTCACAGAACGATCTACAGGCCTTGGGGGTCGTTTACGATACTTGAGGAGGGGCAGTTCTACAAGATCATAAAGATCAAGGTTCTTCCAAAGAGGGGGCTGGGCTTGAGGATGCACTATCACAGGAGCGAGCACTGGGTTGTTGTGAGAGGCACAGCAAAGGTTGAGGTGGATGGAAAGGAATTCTTGCTTAGAACGGGAGAAAGTACTTTTGTTCCGGCTGGAGTCAAGTACAGGCTCGAAAATCCTGGAATCCTACCTCTGGAGATAATAGAGGTTCAGATAGGCGAGTATCTGGGTGAGGACGACATAGTTAGATTCGAGGAAGACAGATGAATCTAAGCCCGGATCGGTACTGAACAGTCCGACCACAGTTAAATGTTTGAGATAACGATAAATACTGTGTGAAACCTCCGATAGAAATGGAAGAGGATATAGAGGTTCGATGTCCTGTATGCAGGAAGATCCATAAGTTTAAACCGGAAGTTCAGGAGTTCTGGTGCAAGAGAAGGCATCTAGTTCTGCTTAAGGATAGATTGGGCTGGAGGCTGATGGAAGTTAAAACGATAACCGAGAGGGAAGATAAAGAGCTCGATAGGATTTGGAGTTCGAAGGATTGAAAAATCATTCAACTATGGACACTCCATTCTCCTTCTTAACCTTTATCGCGTGCTCAACCATCTCCTCAAACGTGTCATCGTGACTTATCACAAATATCTGCTTGAACCCTTCGATCCTTGACAGCTGCATGGCGAAGTTCCTTCGCCTGGTTTCGTCCATGTTCTGTGTTGGCTCATCGAAGAAAACGATGCCTATATTAGACAGAACCTTCAGCAAAGCCAACCTAACAGCCAAAGCTGCGCAGATCTGCTCTCCACCGCTCATCTGTGCGAAATCTATTTCCTTTCCCATGTACTTTGCTTTTATTCCAAAATCTTCGGTCCACCTCAATTCCCAATTGTAATCCCCCATGATCTCGCAGAAGATCCTGTTAGCCTCGGCAGAAACAGCCTCGACATAAGCCTTCGTAATTTCCGGTATAGCCCTCTTGAATATCTCCCTCAGGTCTTTTATGAACTTGAACTTCCTCTCAAGCTTCTTTCTATCTTCAACCCTCTTCTTCAAGATCTCATCCTTCCTCTTGCAATCCTCGATCTCTCTCTTAAAATCTTCTATCTGATTTTCAAGCTTATTCAGTTCTCCTTCGAGTTTAGCCTTTGAATCTCTAAGTTCCTGAATCTTACGTCTGAGCGTCTTGTACTCTTCCTCGTCGCAGTGTTTTTTAATATCATCGATCTCAGCTCTAATCCTTTCAAGTTTTGAACGAATTTCGTTTTGCCTTGCTTCAAGCGATTCAAGTAGTGATTTTATTTCGTCCTTCTTCTCTATCTCCCCCCTAAGCCTTAGGAACCTCTCATAGCCGTCCCTTCCATTCTTTAACAACTCTCTGAGCTTGCTTACCTTATCCCTTAGCTCATCGTACACACTTTGAAGATCATCCAATTCAGCGAGCTCTTGCACGATTTTATCCACTTCCTTCTCCTTTGCTTGAATATCCCTAACTATCCCTTCTTTCTTCTTCACCCTGTCCATGAGGGCTATCTTTCTCTCGATCGAACCCTTAACCTTCTCGTACTCGCTTTCAACATCCGGCTTAAGATCCGTCAGCCTTCTAATCTCTTCAAGCTCGGATTCTATGGTCTTGAGCAGTTCCGTCTTCTGATTTAGCTCCTGCTCAACTGTATCCCTTGCCCCGACCCTAACCCTTATCACGTTCAGTTCATCCTCGAGCTCCCTTCTCTTTCTGCAGAGTTTATCCAATATCTTCAGCTTACCTTCAAATTCTTTCAGCTTTGCCTTTATCTTTGCAATCCTCTCAGCCTTGACCTTGGCAACCTTTGCAATTCTATCGCAGTCTTCACCCAAAATTGGACACTTTCCATCCTTTATCCTTTCAAACTGCTTGAGTTCCTCTTCAAGCATCTGTTTGAGCTTTGCTATAGCCTGGATCGCCTTATCCCTCTTACCTTCAACATCCTCAGGGATCTTTTTAAGCTTAACTTCGATCTCCTTAAGTCTCTCCGATTTTGCTTTGATCTCCTTCAACTCCTCACTAAGCTTCGATATATCCTTTTCAAGTCTTTCCCTTTGCTCCTCAAGCGACTTGATCTTGTTCTCCGCAATCTCTATCTCCCTAAGCCTTTCCATGAGCGTCTCTTCCCTCTCTGCAAAAGGCTCGATCTTCCTCAACTCCACCTCGCATCTTTCGATCTCATCGAGCTTATTTCTGAGTTCATCCAGTTCAGCCTTAAGCCTCTCAAGCTTCAGAGACTTGGATCTAAGCTCTTCGAGTTTTCTCTCAACCTCATCCTTCCTCCTCTCGAGTTCGATTAGCTCAGCCTCAGCCCTAACGTACTCCTCATAAACCCCCTTCAAAGACTTGAGTTCATTCTCGGCCTGTTCTATCCTTTTTAGCTCATCTCTCAACCTTTGAACGTTTGAATCGATGTTTCTTAGCTCAGCAACGAGTTTAGCCTCCTCAACTCTCAACTCGTTGAGTTTTCTAAGCAATACCTCGATTTCATCGATCTTTTTCTCAAGCGGGGTCAATTCATCATCTATTTTGGAAATTTGAGCTAAGATCGATTCTTTCTCCTTATTCAAGCTTTCTAGCTTTGACTTGAGCTTATTTAGGTTCTCGATTTCCTTCTGAAGCAAAGCTATCTCCTTCTCGATTTCCTTCAGCTTGATCTCTATAAACTTCTCGTACTCCCTGCTCTTCTCAAAAGCCTTTTTGTAACCCTCAACGCCTATAAGCGGTGAAAATATCTTATCCCTAACTCCTGCACTTTCCAAGAACTGAGATGTGATCTTACCCTGACCGACACCGATCGCATTTTCAAAGATCGTTTTGGCATCCGTTTCGAAGCCGAAGGTATCCCTTATCCATTCCGTTACTCCAGCAACCCCCTCGGCCCCTTCAATCCTCACTCCGGTTTCGGCATCTCTCACAAAGTACTCAACGGTTCTACCTTCCTCTATCCTTCTGACAACCTCGTAAAGCCTCTCATCCTTCGGATTAACGATTTTAACCCTTATTTCAGCCCGTCTTTCACCGCGCTTAACGAAGTCCGAGATGTTGTAAGGGAGGGTGTTGAAGAGGACGAATCCTATTGCTTCGAGTATTGTCGTCTTTCCTGCTCCGTTCTCTCCGATTACAGCATTAACACCTTCCTCAAATCTGATCGTTTGATCCGAATAGCTCTTAACGTTTACGAGCCTTACCTCTCTTATCATATGCTCTCCTCCAGTCCCAGACCTCCTCCTCTTCCTCAACCTTTGCAGTCTTTGGCTTAGCCTGCTTGACATCTATCAGATCGGTAAGCTTGAGGATGGGTCTTTTCGCTTCTACTCTTTCAGCTTGCTTTGGTTCAGTTAACTTAGTCTCTTCAGCCTTATCGCCGAGCAGTATATCCTCCACAAGTTTATCGACCATGGCAACGTTGAAGGATGAGCAGAATATCGACTTAAGCCTTAGAACCTCATCGCTTATGTCTCCATAATCGTAATTTTCCAATATCTGCTTTATCACGCTTCTTTCTATCGATTCCCTGTCATCGAAGTTGAGCCTAACGGAGTAGAATCCGTCCTCGATCTCCCATCTAACCCTGACCACTATGGGATCGAAGACATCCCTAACTATCCTCTTGATCCTGTCCTCATCGAGCATCCTTCTGACGCTTCTGGTCGTTGTTATCGTTAGATCGACAACCGGCTTGGTGTTTCGCCTACGCTTGAGCAGAAATCGCCTCAGTTCATCGTAATCTGGAGACTCCATCTTGTAATTTAGAAGAACGAAATCCCTCCTTTCGTTTTCGATCAACCTGTATCTGATGCCATCGTCAACTTCAACGTAGAAGAAACCCCTCTTAAATTCCAACTCCGTTATGTCGCATGTTTCCAAGCTTCCCGGATTGAATATGAAGTCATCCTCAACGAAGCTCTTATGGATGTGCCCCAAAGCAACGTAATCGACCTTACCCTTCAACCTGTGCAGTTTGTTCGAACTTATGCAGCCGTATAAATTCATGTAACCTTCGATACCAACGTGAGCCATGAAGATCGTAAATCCGTTCTTCCTAATCTTACGTGAGTAATCTTCGAGTATCTTCTCCGTCAAAGCTCCGTAGTACTTCATCCCGTAAATCCTAGCATAGTCCAGATCGATGTACGCCCCGCTCTCACCGTCCCATTCCTCAATTATCATACTTCCTTCATCGAAGCTGGGCTTCAGATTCACTATCAATCCACTCTTCGCAAGGTAGTCGAGCCAAGAGAAACTCTCCTTGAAGTAGGTCGAATCGTGATTACCTTCCACTGCAATGACCGGAATTCCAGCATTCTTAGCCTTCTCCAAAGCTTTCGTAGCTTGGGCAAGCGTAAGGGGGTCTATATCGCTCTTCTTATGGAAAAGATCACCGGCTATTAGGATGAAGTCGACCTTTCTCTCGATCGCAAACTTTATCACACTTAAAAAAGCCTGAGCAAAGTCTATAGCTCTTTCATCACAGTTGTACTGTCTATAGCCAAGATGGGCATCGGCCATGTGGACGAATTTGAGCATGAAGTTCACCTCTGCTTCGATCAAGCAAAATATCCTTGCAAAGAATATATCTCATTTTTGCTTGAAAATATAAATTATACAACAGATATAATGAAAATGTTTTATAAAATATAAAATCGCTACCGCTAAAAATAGCTTAAACAGATTTTGGACGATGAAAGAAGCTTCAAGACTCTCCCAAATCTCGACGTCCCTTATTCGGAGGATGTTTGAAATCGTTGAGAGGGCAAGGAGGGAAGGCAAAGAGGTGATAAATCTATCCATAGGAGAGCCGGATTTCAGGACGGATGATGAGATAATAGAGAGGGCATGCAGAGCTATGAAGGAGGGATATACGCATTACACCTCAAACTTCGGAATTCCAGAGCTTAGGCAGGCTATAGCTGAGAGGTACGGGGTTGATGAGAGAAACGTTATGGTTACGGCTGGAGCAAGCGAAGCTCTGCTGAACGCAAGCTTAGCTTTCATAGAGGAGGGGAGTAAGGTTATAATTCCCTCCCCAAACTTCCTCTCTTACTTCGTATATGCAAAGATGTGTAGGGCTAAGATAGTTCAGATCGAAACTCACGACAACGGATTTGAGGTTGATCCGGATAGACTTAACGAGATTATGGATAGAGAAGTTTCGATGATATTTCTGAACTATCCTAACAATCCCACCGGAGTTGTTGCGGATGGCAAGACTTTAAGGGCTGTGGCTGAGATAGCCAAAGATTACGATGCAATCGTTGTCAGCGATGAGATCTACGATCAGATATACTACGATAAGAAACCCACATCTTTGGCCGGTTACGAGAACGTGGTGGTAGTTAACGGATTTTCGAAGTCCTTGGCGATGACCGGCTGGAGGATAGGCTTCATAATTGCTGGTGAGGATCTTATGGATTCGATGCTAAAGGTTCATCAGGTTAATGGCGTTTGCGCTCCAGCCTTCGCCCAGAAGGCCGTGGCTGATGTGTTAATGGATGGGACGGCCGACAAAATAACGAGAAGGATAGTTGAGGAGTTCAGAAGGAGGAGAGATTTTGTTTATTCTAAGCTCAAGGATCTGTTCGACGTCGTGAAGCCTGAAGGAGCGTTCTACATATTTCCAAACGTTAAAAAGAACTGCATGGAGTTCGTGGAGAGACTTTTGATCGATAAGGGCATAGCTCTAACTCCGGGAACTCCCTTCGGCGATGGAAATGAGAACTACGTTAGGATATCTTACGCAACATCGATCGATAACCTCAAGGTTGCTATGGAGAAAATAGAGGAGTTCGTCTATGGAGATCAAACAGCTTGAGAGAACTGAAGCCAGGGATTTTGTAAGGTTGCTCTTCACATGCCACGAGGTAGAGTTCACGCATCTATTTGGGGATACCTTTTCAGCCATAGAGATTCTGATAAACTACTATTCGAATCTAAACGACTACCGTGGAATTCTTATCGCTAAAGCCGGGAAGAAGGTTGCTGGGCTTATAGAGATTTGGATGAAGGAGTTCAAGCGCAAGAAACTTCCTTTTAAGGATTTTATAAGATCGTTCGGCTTCATAAAGGGGTTGAGGTGTAGACTTCTTCTCTCATACTTCAGCATGAAGCCGAAGGGTGATGAAGCGTACATAAGGTTCTTCTGCGTTCATCCAAATCTTAGCTTGGATATCGGGAGGAACCTACTTGACAAGGCGATCGAACTTGCGAGGAGTATGGGAAAGAGGAAGATCAGCATCTGGCTACCGGTTGAAAGCGACCTCGTTGACATATGCATCGAGAGGGGGTTTAAGATCAAGAAGATGCTCGATAGCAACTTTGCGGAGAAGTATTTTGGAAAGAGGTACTACTACCTGCTCGAGCTATCTGAGCAAGCTCTCCATTAGATCGCCGAACATAGTTCCGATGATGAACGGAACCGCAATTGTAAGAATGAGCATTATAAAGGCTACTATGCTCATTCCAACGGCGAACAGGCCCAAAATCCCGGGGAGAAAGATAGCTATCAGAAATCCAAATATCAATCCGAGCGCTGTTCCTATTCCAATCGCCTTCTTAAGCATACCTATTCTATCCTCCCTCCCCCTATGGAGGAATCCATAGATAACCCCTAAGATGAAGAATATCAGCGGTAGGTTTGGCATCGGCATCACAATGCTCCACACCTTCATGCGATCACCCCATCACAGTTCCAGTATCTCATCCGAAGCTTCTATGAGCCTGTTCATTATAGCTTTGGCCAGTCCCCTTCCTTTCATACCCTCGACAATTCCGACATCGACCCCGTCGAACTTCCTTAGGGTATCGAAAAGCTTCCTCGCATACTCCTTAACATCATCTCCCATCTCCACCATCAAATCTGCATCGATACTTAGATCGAGCTTTTTTAAACCTACGCCAACGCTCATACCCCTTCGCCTATATTCCTTCACGAGCTCTGCGATCTTCCTCATAGTAGTTTCCCTGTCATCCCCAAAGATAACGATGAGCTTAGACTTCGGCTTGTAGTGAACGTACTTCATGCTCGGAGCTTCGGATACCTCCACCTTACCGATCAAATCCTCGATCTCCTCAGCTGGAATCGCTCCCAACCTTAAGATCTTCGGTGGATACGTGGTCGTATCTATCACCGTAGATTCTATTCCTATTCCCGTTTCACCTCCGTCAACTATAGCATCGATCTTTCCCATGAAGTCCTCTATCACATGCTCAGCTTTGGTTGGCGAAGGCTTGCCGGATACGTTTGCCGATGGAGTTGCCAGAGGCACTTCAGCAAATTCGACGATCTTTAAGGCTATCGGATGATCGGGCATTCTAACGGCTACTTTTCCGGTTCCAGCCGTAATTATACTCGGAACGTCCGGCTTAGCCTTCATTACAACTGTTATGGGGCCGGGAAAGTACTCGTTAATGAGTTTTCTTGCTACATCGTTAAGCTCTCCAAGTCGATCGATCTGTTTAACATCTGAAATGAGAACGGAAACCGGATTGTCTGGGGGACGTCGTTTCACTTCGAATAGCCTTCGAACTGCCCGCTCATTAAATGCGTTCGTTCCTAGGCCGTAGACCGTTTCTGTCGGAAACGCTACTAAGCCTCCATCTCTTGCGATCTTTGCAACCTCTCTAAGTTTGTATTCGTCTGGATCGTTCGGATCGAGCTTGAGTATGATCGTTTTCACGAAGTATTGTTGATCGGACTGTTTAATAATTCTTAGCTTAATTACTGCTAAGCTTACCATGTGGGCGGATTTTTACTCTCATTTTTTTATGGCTAGCAACTGGAGGTTCTATTACTCATGGAGCCACGCTTTGATTATCTGATGCTGGTGGTTCATCCCGTGCATATACGATGAACTCATACCTCAGGTCAAATCCATCAATCCTTCTTTGACCTTCATGCCTGTCAATTAGAGATTAAAGCAAGCCATCCAAAATTCTGATGTTGAACGTTAAATAATTTCTCCTCTACTTTTCAAACGAGGTGTTAGAAATGGATATAGAATTTCATAACAGAGAGAAAGAAATCGAGGAGATTAAAAAATTTTAAACCGCAGACCAAACATGATAATCTTCGTTTATGGCTCTATCAATTCGGGTAAGACTGAACTTTTTCAGTATTTAATCGAACGGTTAAACTTCGTGACATTTTACGTAAACTTGAGGGAGAGAATGATCGGGAGTTACGACGACTTTGTGGAGGCACTCTTTGAAATTCCTGAGGGCAGAAAGAAGATAGTCCTAAAAGAGTTGATAACAGAGGTAACGAAGTTTGCTGGAATACCCATCTCTAAGAATTTGCTCGAAATCATATTTAAAGAAGATAGACCTAAGAATGCCTTCAGATATGTTGTTAAGGTCACCAAGGACATTAAGGAGCGAGGTAAAAGCCCTATCTTGATAATTGACGAGCTTCAGAAGATAAGAGATGTAAAGATAGAGAAGATTATCTGATTTACGAGTTATTCAACTTATCCGTCCGTTTAACAAAGGAGCTACACTGTTGCCATGTCTTCGCGATAACTTCAGACTCACTCTTCATAGAGAAGATATTTAACGAGGCGATGCTTCAGGGTAGATACCTTCTGATCAACGATTTTGACTATCAAACCGCCGCAAGCTTTTAAAAAGCACGATTTCAGTGAGGATGAGATTAGACCAACATGGGAATATTTTGGCGGTCATACTTGGTAGAAGTGATAGGCGAAAAGCATAGGCTAAAGAAGTTCTGCGAAATGAATAAGAAAGAGTCAGATAAAGGACGCCCTATATAGTTTAGATGATGGATTCCGTGAATCGGTATTGGAGCAACTGTCTACCTTTGAGGATGAAGAAATCATGCCCTACGATAGGCTAACCGAAGAAGTAGTCTGGTGTGTCGAACATAACATCCCCTTCGTCGATCCGATGAACGAAATCATTAAACCACAGTCCAGACTCGATTTATTGGCCATTAGAAAGATTTTGAAGGAATTTAATTGATAGAGGAGATTATAAAGAATTCTGATGACCTCGTATTCTTAATGTAAAAAATATAAGTATTTATATGTCTTTATATAAAGATAGAAATGGAGCTAAAGATTACTCGAATTCCTTAGCTATTAAGACTCCGTCGAATAGAACTTGTCCGGTGGGTTTGTACTTAATCACAACCTTAGATTGCTGATCTCCTACCACTGGTAGATCATGTACTGAAGTGTTTACTCCAATCTGTATAAATGTGGAGCTAGCGTTAACAGCTACATTATTTGTATCATTTAGGGGTACATCCCTAACTTCTGTACTATTGGCGATAGTTATTATTAAATTAGTCCTAACTTCGTCATCAGTATCAATAACACTAGCATCAGCTCCCCCAAGAGTAAATCGTAAGTAAACCCAAGGATGATTACCTGTCCTGTTCACAATATATAATTCACCGTTAGCCAGTTGGATATCTGCTGGCTTTGGAGGTGGATTAAACCCGCCGAGATAACCCATCACGATCGACG
>CAYMEG010000024.1:0-12889 GCA_964389535.1 uncultured archaeon
TACGATCTCGACGTTTACGTGGCCGATGTTGACATAGCGGCGTTTATAACCCCATCTCACTTAAAGCGTTTGGATTTGAGCAAGTACGATCTCGTTTTGGTTCCCGGATTGGCGAAAGGTGACTGGAAGTCTCTTGAAAGGGAGAAGGGTGTTAAGATCAGACTGGGACCAATTCACCTATCGGATCTACCTATGGTTTTGGAAAATCTCGATAAAATCGAGCTATCTCATGAAATTCCGGCATGTAGACTTCTAAGTGATGTGAAGGCCGAAGAGACGATTAGGATGGTTGAGTCTCAGAGCGATTACAAGTTTAAGATAGGCGATGTTGAAATCGGAGGAAGGATGAAGATCGTCGCGGAGATAGTCGATGCGACGGAGCTTTCGAAAGATGAACTGATAGAGAAGATCGAGTACTATCACGAGAGCGGGGCGGATATAATAGATTTGGGAATTCCACTCGAATTTGATGTAAAAGATGTCAGAAGTGTTGTAAAGATTGCAAGAGATCGATGCAAAGCTTTGAGCATAGACACGTTCGATAAGAAGGCGATCGAAGTTGGAGTGGAATTGGGGGTAGACATGATAATGAGCATCTCCTATTCGAACCTCGAATGCTCGGAATTGCTGAGCGATGAGGTTGCGGTTGTGGCTGTTGAGAGGGATGCCGATAGGCTTAAGCGTTTGGTTGAGTTACTGAGGAAGAAAACTGAGAAGGTCATAGCTGATCCCATTTTGGATCCTCCCATGAGGGTGGCAAGCTCCATCGTGAGGTACATGAAATACAGGGAGATAGATCCAGAGACACCACTTCTATTCGGCGTCGGTAACGTTACAGAGCTGATAGATGCAGATTCAATAGGTATCAACGCGATAATGGCGTGCATTGCTGAAGAAATTGGTGTAGACCTTTTGTTCACGACCGAAGCCAGTGCAAAAACGAGGGGAAGCGTCAGAGAGCTTAAAGTTGCAAGTTACATGGCCAAAGCTGCGAAGCTTAAAAAAACTCCGCCCAAAGATTTGGGTTTGAATCTGCTCGTTCTCAAGGAAAAGACCAAAATTTCGGCTGAAGAGCCTTCGGGTAAGATTATCGAAGGTAAGAAAAGCGACGAATTCATCAGAGATCCAAAAGGCGACTTCAGAATTTGGATCTGGAGGGATAAAATCATCTGTAAGCACGATAAAGCTACGATAGTTGGAAAAACGGCCAAAGAAATTGTAGATACCGTAATAGCCTTAAACTTGGTTTCGAGGTTGGATCATGCAGCTTACCTCGGAAGGGAGCTCATGAAGGCTGAGATAGCTCTCAAGCTTAAAAAGAACTACATGCAGGATGAAGAACTGAATTTCGGAATATATAAATAATTTTCGATAACAAAAATGTTTTAAAGTTTAAATTTATCCATCCAACGATGAGAGTCATACTCGTTGTGGTGTTGGTCTGCGTTCTGCTGAGTCTTTGTACCCAGAGCATCAGTCCCGAGGAGATCAGGCAGAAGGCAATCGAATCTTCAAAAAACATAGAAACTTGCAGATTTAAAATGACGATGAAAGCCGAGATATCGTTCAGTAACGATTCTAAAGTCGTCAGATCGTCTATGATTTCGAACGTAAACGGAGCATACGATTTTGCCAATAGAAGGGTGTACATGAAAATGGTATCGACCATGAGCAGTCCCGAGGAGAGCCTTCAGATCGAGTCCGAGAGTTACCTCATGAACGATACCATGTATATGAAGATGAAGTTTCCGAACGGAACGTGCAGATGGGTTAAGACCGAAGTTAAGGATGAAGCTTGGAACAGAAGCAATCAGATAAAGCAGCAGGTAGATCTGCTTAAGATATCGGAAGTTGAAAGGTTACCCGATGAGAGAGTAAACGGAACTGACTGCTATGTCCTAGAACTGAAGCCCGATTTGGATAGGTTCGTGGAGTACATGGTTAAATCAGGGCAGGAAACACCTCAGAACGTCAGCCTATTGAAGGACATGCTCAAGGAAGTTAAGGTTAGGGAGTGGATAGCCAAGGATACGTTCTATCCCATAAAGACCGAGATGAGGATGGTTATCGAGATGCCGATGAGTCTTTCGATAGGATCTCTAAAGAGGAGCCTCAGCATGAGACAGGTCATGAACATGACGATAGAACTCTACGACATAAACGAACCCGTTAATATAGAGTTGCCTTCGGATGCCGAAAGTGCCATTCTCATACAATCCTAAATTTTTTAAGTTATCCTGCCGTAAACTGTATGTATGCGGAGCTTAAAGCTGGCCATACTGATATGCGTTTTGCTATCGATCGGTGTAGCTTCGGCTCAGGTGTACCCAAAGCCCAACTTCGACAAACTTACAGAATACAAGTTCGTTTACAACATGACATATTCAAAGAAGTTTCCAGAGAGAATTGGAAGTGAAGCAATCCTGTTTTGGAATAAAACCGATGATCTCTACGAATTCAACCTTACGAAGCTGAAGGGATACGAGAGACATATCATCGACTCAAGGAGGGGAAACACGTACATACTCAGCATATTCGAGATCGGTTATAACGTAACACTGATGAACTTCACGTTCAAGCCTCCTCTGATCTACATCGATTATCCCCTCTGGGTTGGAAAAACTTGGATCAGGTTTGCGAAGTTTGAAGGAACCGCTTGGACTCCGATGGGTGAGATCGCAGTCAGAGGTGTAACGTTCGGTTATGCGAAGGTGCTGGATGAGGAGGCTGTAGATGTCGAAGCCGGGAGCTTCAAGGCTATGAAGATCAAAACGGTCATGCTTTCCGTGTTTACGTATCCGTTCCCTATGAAGATCAAAACCACGCAGATCCTCTGGCTAACCAAGAACGGAACGATCGTTAAGAGGGAAGTGTACAAGGACGATGAGCTTGGTGAGGTTGTCGAGCTCAAGAGGATCGAAGTTCGCTGACGTAAAAACATTCACCGGAAAAGATCTTCTCAATTTTTTTATCACACCTCAATATCAATCCCCCGTCCTCATCTATATCCAAGGCAATTCCCCTAATCTCTCTGCCGGCAACCCTAACGACAACTTCCCTGCCCAGCGTATCTGAAAGCTCCTTCCATCTCTCTCTGATCTCACCCCACCTTCCATCGATCAACATCCTGTAGTATTTTGCAAAGTTATTCAAAACCTTGCCCAGTATCTCGGAACGGTTCAATTCCCTTCCATAGACTTCCTTTAGAGAGATTGCGTTGAACTCCTTTGGGGCTGGGTTGTTTACGTTTATACCTATCCCCACGATTATCAGAGGATTTTCGACCTCTCCGGTCAGCTCGCATAGGATGCCGCAGACCTTCCTTCCTCCGATCAGGATATCGTTCGTCCACTTTATCCTCCCGCCGATAGCCTCGGCAACAGCAACCCCCGCTGTAAGCGTCAACTTCGGTACATCTTCTATTGGGATGGATTTTGGAAGTGTTAGGGAGAAGTAAAGTCCTCCTGGCTCGCTTATCCATCTTCTACCGAATCTACCCCTTCCGGCGGTCTGTCTTTCGGCTACTATCAAAACTCCCGGCTTCTTCAGCTCCTTGGCCCTCTGATTCGTTGAATCGGTAACCTCGTAATAGTGTATCTCTCCGATGATATCTCTAAGCTTGAGGCAAACCCTGGCAACTTCGTAAAGCGATAGATCCGGAGATTCAACGAGCCTGTATCCGACCTTCCTCTTGGCCGATATCTTGTATCCCATACTCTCGAGCTTTTTTATCATCTTCCAGACCGATGTCCTGCTGATTCCCAATTCTTCAGCTATCTTTTGCCCAGAAGCTCCCCTTTCAAGCATGTTCAAAAGCTTCAACATCCTATCATCGTCGAACGTGAACCTCATGTTGCCAATTAACAAACGACATAATAAAATATTGTAAGAATTGTACGTTGATCGATGAAGATCGCCGTACTCGGAGGTACTGGAAGTTTGGGTAGGGGGCTCGTTTTGAGGCTCGCAAGCTTGGGCTACGATGTGATCGTCGGATCGAGAGATGTTAAGAAGGCCGAAGCTAAGGCTGAGGAGTACGGCAGCATGTTGGGTTTGAAGATCAGAGGTCTGGATAATAGAAGGGCATCTATGGAGTGTGACGTTGCGATAATAACGATCCCTTGGAAGTTCGCTTTCGATGTTGCAGAAGAACTTAAGGATGAGCTTGCGAAGAAGATCGTTGTATCTCCGATAGTTCCGATGGAGAAGACAGAAAACGGTTTCGTGTACGTAAACCTTCCTGAAGGTTCTGCAGCTGAGAAGCTGGCCGGAATATTGAAGGATAGCGTTGTAGTTTCAGCCTATCACAACATCCCCGCAAAGAAATTTGCAGATTTAAATGCGAAGTTCGAGTGGGATGTGGCCGTTTGTGGGGACGATGAGGATTCGAAGAAAACGATCATCGAGATTACAAATGAGATCGAGGGGTTGAGAGCTTTGGATGCCGGCGGGCTCAGCAATTCGAGGATCGTCGAAAGTCTGACTCCGCTACTGATAAACATAGCTATGAGGAATAGGATGAAAGATCTGGGAGTTAGGTTCGTTTAGCAACGTTATTATAATCCTTGAAAGGACATGACATCATGACCCCAAAGGACGCACTGCAGATAGCCAAGGAGGTTGGTGAAGAGGTCAGAAAGGCGGTAGCAAAGATCGCTGGAACAAAGGAAAGCGGGGAGATCGTTGGAATGGGTAAGGATGGTACCCCGACAAAGAAGATAGATAAAGTGGCTGAAGATGTAGCCATCTCAATTTTAAAGAATTACGATGTCAGGATAATTAGCGAGGAGGCCGGTATAATTGGAGAAAGCGATATACACGTTGCTTTAGATCCCATAGACGGAACTTTCAACGCTACGAGGGGTATTCCGATATATTCGGTTTCTCTCTGCTTTTCGAAGGGTGAATTCGGCTCTGCTTTCTTCGGCTATGTGATGAATCTGGCCACCGGAGACGAATACTACGCATTGAATGGAAAGGCGTTCAAAAACGGTGAGAGGATCGAAGTTTCGAAAAAGGAAAGCTTGAAGGATTGCGATGCCATATTTTACTATCCGAGTAAGGATTACGGATTTAAGAGGTTGAGGATATACGGAAGTGCAGCTTTGGAGTTGTGTTTCGTTGCAGAAGGAGCGATGGACTGCTTCGTAGATATCAGGGGGAAGGGTAAGGGATTTTTGAGGATATTCGATGTCGCAGCGGGGCTCTTGATAGCCCAGAAAGCCGGAGCAAAGGCGACGGACGTTAAAGGAAACGATCTAAGTGGAAAGAGGTTCGATATGGAGGAGAGGTTGACTTTGGTCGTTGCAAATCCGAATCTGCATCAAAAGCTCTTGGAGTTGATCGGATGAAAGGCTGTATAATTCACAAGCCCGATTCTGTGGATTTGGCAGAGGAAGTATTAAAGTTCTTGACCAACATCGGAGTATCGGCTGAGATACTGCAGGATTGGAGTTTGGCAAAGGATTTCGATTTCATAGTCAGTGTTGGTGGAGACGGAACGATTCTAAGGCTTTTGCAGTTCATAGATGGCAAAACTCCGCCAATATTCGGAATAAACACTGGAAAGATTGGGTTGCTAACCCACTGCGATGCAAACTTCAGGGAGCACCTACTCAAGGCGATTGAAGAATTTGAGACGGAGGAATTCATGAGGATCGAATGCGTGGTTGACGGTGAAAGGCTTTTGGCTTTGAACGAGATAGCGATCCTAACCGCCAAGCCCGCCAGGATGATAGGTGTTCGGGTATTCATCGATGGTATCGAAATAGAGGACATAAGATGCGACGGTATGCTGATTTCGACACCGGTAGGTTCCACCGCCTACGCACTCTCAACCGGCGGGCCTATAATCGATCCGTACATAGAATCCATCCTCATAGTTCCGGTGGCTCCTTTCAAGTTGGGCTGGAAGCCATGGGTCGTCTCTGCAAACAGGAAGATAAAAGCAGAGGTAGACAGCGAAGCGTTCGTGGTTGCGGATGGGCATAGATCGGTTTTGGCAGATAGAGATTCCGAGATCGTTGTGAGAAAATCGAAATCCTATGCGGTATTTTTCAAAATGGAAAACAGGATAGGTAGGATAGTGAAAAAACTTAAACTCATTCGCTGAATTCAAACGTGCAGAACTCATCTTCGGGCTGTTTTGATACCCTTCTGACATTGACGTTAAAACTGCTGGCAAAACCCTCAACGAAAGGTATACAACCCCTATCACACCAAACCGGAAACAGCCTGTAGATCGGACACTTGCTTCTGGTTATCAGCACGTTGTCTTTGATCTCTGCAGAAAATTCGAATTTGATCCCCTGCCTTTCTACCTCTTCAAAAAACCTTTCCAAGGCTTTCTTAAGATCCCCCAAGCTCTTCCCTTCAGAAAGCAAATTGCCAAAAAACTCCCCAACCTTTCTACCTACAGATTCCATACTCCTCAGTTCATACTGACGACGATAAACGTTTCGTTATTCGAGCACCGCATGTCTAGCTTCCAAATCCTTCTCGGTCAAGTTCTTGATCTTCATAAGCTCGGCTATCAGACCATCCAAGAATATCAAAGCCGTAAGCTCGAACATAGTCCCTAAAGGCGCTATTCTAGCTATTTCATCATTTTTCTCTATTTTCGTCTTTCCTTTAAGCAAAACAACGATATCGCTCATCTTTGCAAGCGTTGAATCTTTGTTCTGAGTTATGGCAACCAACTTTGAGCCTATCAGCTCCTTCGCCTTCCTGCTTATGTTCACAACTGAAGTTGTCTCCCCAGAACCTGAAATGGCTATGAGCAAATCTTCCTTCTTTATGCGGGGTGTTACAGTTTCTCCGACTACGTATACGTTATAACCGAGGTGCATAAGCCTCATGGCAAAAGCCTTAGCGACGAAACCGCTCCTTCCGGCACCCATGACGAATATACTCCTCGCATCCTCTATCGCATCTATCAACTCCTGAACCTTCGCAAGATCGAGATCCTTCTTGATGTTTCTTATGTGATTTTCAACCGTATCCAAAAATTTGATCAACATCTCACCTACCAACTGCAGTTCCCCCATCCCCTAGTCCACCTCCAGTTTTAAATCCTTTAAGCTCGGTTTGGACGAACATTTAAAAGTTTTTGCTTTCCATCTCTCAAATTCATATTCAAGGTTAGATAAATCTAGCAAAGTTTTTGAGACCATGTATTCATTGCATTCTCTGAGAGTTCCAACTATAAGATAATACTTGCCATCTATTTCCTCCACAACACCATAAGCTTCCACAACTTCTCCATTGAATGCCTGTCCGACAAAGGTGTGGGTAAAACTTAAAATTGCTTCTATCTCGGGATGATCGACGAAGTAACATGCCGGATAATCGAAGACGAATCTGTCATCCTTAACCTCTGCCGTAACGATTGCATGTCCGATCTTTTTGCCCTTCCCCTCTGGAATCGGAGGTTTCTCGTTGTAATCTCTTACGTAGAGCAGATCGAAGCTAACTCCATTCAAAACTGCCTTGTTTAACTTCCTCTCCTCATGAACCTTGAAAACTTCGAACGGAAGGTTTACCTTCCTCCTTCTGTATACGAACTTGAGATTCGGTTTCTCGAGCGTTCCGGTCTCTATGCCCTTCTTTATCTTCTTTCTTCCCAACTCGAAGTTGTATCTTCCGTATGCAACGAAATCGATATCCGAGTCCTTTCCTTTTAGTCCTATAAGCCTCGAGCCCGTTACACCCATCCTTCGAAGTTTGAAGAACTCGGCAACCCTTCTAACATCACCATCCCGCTCGCACACATCCTTAAGCCTCTCATCCGGCCTGTAGATCTCATCGATCATCGAATGGGGAATTATGAATATCCCATCCCTCTGAAATTCCTTAAAATAGTTTAGAGCCTCTCTATGGCTCAGTTTTCGATATCTCCTTCCTTTGGAATCGATCCTATCCCCGTCTCTGCAGGGAACGTACCTCAGCAGACACCTTACGCCATCGTCATGCCTGTAACCTACGACGGAGAAGTAGCAATCTTCAACCCTTACGAAATCTCTAAACCTTATCATCTCACCTTCCTCTCGAACATTGCATATATCCTCCTTATCTGCTTGGCCTTAGCCCTCTGGCCTTCCCTCTTGAGCAATCTACCATCTATGAGCTTCATCCTAGTGATTCTGAATATCAGGTTGTCTATGTTTACCCTTTCCCCGATTCTGAATTCGGTTTCGCCAGACGTCACCATCTTGTAGGGTGTCGTTACCGCTCCCTTGTGCAGGCTGAACTTCACCTCAACCTCGCTCACATCTCTCAGCCAAATCGTTTCAACATCCTTAACTTCGGCAAAGCTAGTTCTGCTTCCATCCTTCAGCTCTATAGCCGTAACCTCACCCACCCTAAACCCCTCTTCGGTCTCGACGACTATCTCGTCTCCCACTTCAACTGTATCGAGTTCCTTGAACACTACACTCCCAACCCTCGAGATGGCTCCCGTGCTTATCACAGCCTTGACCCTTATCTCCTTCTCAGGATGGTACTGCGTTACAGTTCCGCATTCCAAGCATCGATAGAGCAGCTTATCCTCTCTTATGAGTTCGTGCTCGGTTTCATCCTTACAGGTGTCGCAGTAGATGTACCTCCTCATACCATGTTAGCTGTTGTGGATGTGTTGAAAGACCTTACTCCACCGTGACACTCTTTGCAAGGTGTCTGGGCTTGTCTATCTCGCAGCCCCTCTTCCTTGCCGTGTAGTATGCCAACAACTGCAAGGCAACGGAGTAAGTTACCGGAGTGAATATCGGATCAACGGATGGTGTCCTTATCACGTGATCGACGAACTTCTCAACCTCCTCATCCCTCTCATCCGCAACGGCTATAACCAAAGATTCCCTCGCCTTGACCTCCTTTATGTTGCTCAGCATTATGTCGTACGTGTTGTCCATGACGACGCAAGCTATCACCGGCATATCCTTTCCGAGCAAGGCGAAAGGCCCATGCTTCAGTTCTCCGGCCGGATAACCCTCCGCATGGATGTATGAGATCTCCTTCATCTTCAACGCCCCCTCCAAAGCGACGGGATAACCTATCCCCCTTCCTATGTACATCATGTTCTCGTAGTTTGCAAGCTCCTCCCCTATCTTTCTGATCTCATCTTCGTTGTCAAGTATCTTTTGAACCTTCTCCGGCAGCATCCTCAGGTTGGTTACGAACTCCTCGATCTCACTTCTGGGCATCGCTGAGAGCTTCGCTGCGATAACGTAGAGAACCATGAGCTGCGCTATGAATGTTTTTGTAGCGCAGACGCTTATCTCTGGCCCGGCTCTCGTGTAGAGAACGTGATCGGCAATCCTCGTAACGCTACTTCCCAAAACGTTGGTTATCGCTAATGTCCTTGCTCCCTTCTTCTTCGCCTTCCTCAAAGCCTCAAGCGTGTCAGCCGTTTCACCGCTCTGTGTTATTCCAACTACGAGAGATCGAGAGAGCGGGAGATCGTGGTAGTTGAACTCCGATGCGTATTCCACCCTAACCGGTATATCAGCTAACTTTTCAAGAACGTACTTACCAACGAGCGAAGCGTGGTAGGAGGTTCCGCAAGCGACGAAAACTATTTCCGATATTCCGGCCGCAAAGCTGACGTCCAGAACCATATCCTCGGAAACGTACTCCATGAGGGTATCTTCTATAACCCTCGGGGTTTCGTGTATCTCCTTGAGCATGAAGTGTTCATAGCCACCTTTCTCAGCAGCTTCCAAGCTCCATGGGACAAGTTCGATCTTTCTCTCAACCTTGACACCGTTGTTTAAGATTTCGTAACCGCTGTTAGTTACGATGACCACATCACCGTCCTCCAGATATATCACCCTGTTCGTGTATTCGAGTATTGCGGGAACGTCTGAAGCTAGGAAGAACTCGTTGTCCCCGATTCCCAATATTAAGGGACTCTTGTACCTGCATGCTATGAGCTTATCTTCATTCTTATTTAAAGCTACGAAAGCATACGAACCTTCCAATTCCTTAATAGCTTCCATTACAGCCTTTTCAAAGCTTAATCCCTTCTTGCAGTACTTTTCAATTAAATGTGGGATGACTTCAGTATCGGTTTCGGACTTAAATTTATGACCTTCCCTCTCAAGCCTCTCCCTAAGCCTTTGAAAGTTCGAAATTATCCCATTGTGGACGACAGCAATCTCGTTGTTGCAATCCGTATGCGGATGCGCGTTGATGTCAGATGGCTTACCGTGGGTTGCCCATCTCGTATGCCCGATTCCTATGTTTCCCTCGCCGAGTTCAAAATCCTTGACATCCCCAATCGCTCCAACCCTCTTGTACACCTTCAGTTCGTTTCCAGACTTAACCGCAACACCCCACGAATCGTAACCCCTATACTCCAACCTCTTTAAAGCGGAAATTGCAACCTTATCAGCCCTCCTAAACCCGAGATATCCAACTATCCCGCACATAGAGACACCTACATTATCACAGAGTTATCGGGAATAACACCTCTAACGATCTTAAGTGAGGAGATCGTAACGTTGTTACCTATTATCGTCCCAGCCTCTGCAACGACGTTTGCTCCGATGTTGCAGCCTTCACCGACAAAAACTCCCGTCTTAACCCTATGATACTCATCTCCAACCCTTATTTCTGCAAGATCGCTCAAAGCCGTGAAGTTCGGCCTTATCATGCAACCCCTATCGATCACAGAATCCCTGATGTATGAATTTGGAGCTACGATTACGTTGTCTCCTATTACGCTGTTCTCTATGTAGGAAAACGCCCCGATCCTAACGTTATCGCCGATGGATGTTGAGGGCATTATAACAGCATTCGGCCCTATTTCGCAGTTCTCTCCGATAACGACCGGCCCCTTGATGTACACGTTACCCCTTACGATCGTGTTCTTGCCGATGGATACATCTCCGATTATATTGGCACTTTCTATCTTCCCGGCCATAACCTTTCCGGAAAATCTCATTGCAAAGTCGTTCACCTTCACGATATCCCATGGATATACGATATCAACCCAGGTGTTCGCCTCAACGCATCTGAAATCGTATCCATCCTCGATCATCGAATTTATGACGGAGATCAAATCGGTCTGATCACCGATTCTCTCGAATATCTCCGAAGTGAAGCAGTAAATTCCCGTATTTACGAGGTTGCTTATCGGTCTTTCCGGCTTTTCGATTATCCTCTCGATCCTTCCGTTCGAAGTTACTATCACACCGTACTTCGATGGCTCCTCAGCTTCCTTATACGCCAAAGTCCAAGGTTCTTTTACCTTCTTTATAGTTTCAGAGTCGACTATGTTGTCTCCGGCCAAAACCAAAAACTCATCATCGCTTATTAGCTTTTCAGCCTGCTTTAAGGCGTGAGCGGTACCGAGTTGCTGATGCTGGATTGCGTATTCGATCCTGACATTCCACCTACTCCCGTTTCCAAAGTAGTCCATTATCCTACTTCTCTTATAGCCGACAACGATTATTATATCGAGTATCCCTGCATCCCTCAAAGCTTCTACAACGTATTCCAAAATGGGCTTGTTTGCAACCTTTATCATTACCTTAGGCTTGTTTGCAGTGAAGGGTCTCAACCTCTGCCCCTCTCCAGCTGCCAAAATCACGGCCTGCATTACAACCACCCTTGGAAGTATCCCTCCAACTTTTCAAGAATTTTCTCCATTTATCAGATGGATTTTACTTAAAAATCTTAATCCTATCTTCTTCAAGCTCTCTAGGAGATCCATTCAGAACACCCTCGAATAAGGTTCGATGTAACCTTCAACCCTAGCCGAAGGAGCTATGAAGACGTCGTTACCTATCATGGTTCCAACGTTTATCGATACGTTTATCCCCGTTTTCACGTTGTCTCCGATTATGGCACCGAACTTCCTCCTTCCGGTCGGAATCTTTCTGCCTTTAACCGTGGCGTATATCTCCTTTCCGTCCAATCTTAGATTTGCGATCTTCGTTCCGGCCCCCAAATTGCAGTTCTCACCTATCACGGAATCTCCGACGTAGTTCAAATGGGGAACGTTCGTGTTCGACATTATTATCGAGTTCTTTATCTCAACGCAAGCTCCGATGTGACAGTTATCTCCTATGGATGTGTAGGGTCTTATAAAGCAGTTCGGGCCGATGATGCAGTTTTTACCGATTATGACCGGCCCGATTATGTACGAGCCAGATCTAACTACGGTACCCTCACCAATAACCACGTTGCCCTTTATGTAGGCCCCTTCCTCAACTTCCCCCTCTATTATCGATTCCTTAAGATCTCTCAGCATGAACTCGTTCGCCTTGAGCAGATCCCATGGATAGCCGACATCTATCCAAGTATCCATCTCAACAGCTTTGAATTCGATGCCGGAGTTTATCGCCAGTTGTATCGTGTCCGTGATCTCGTATTCACCTCTCTTCGAAAGTGGAGTCCTCTCCAGAAATTCGACTATATCGGAATCGAAGCGATAAACCCCGGCGTTTATCAAGTTTGAAGGGGGTCTTTCGGGCTTTTCTATGATCCTCTTGACTTTACCGTTCTCAACCTCCACGACTCCGAAATCCTGGGGATTCTCAACTCTCACAACTCCCATCGCCATACCGTCAGAATCTGCTATCTTTTTGATATCGTCACAGCCAACTATGTTATCTCCGTTGAGCATTATGAAATCATCATCAATCAGATGAATCGCAGATCTTAAGGCATCAGCAGTCCCGAGCTGTTTCCTCTGAGAAACGTACTCTATGCTCACACCGAAATCGCCACCGTCACCGAAGTAACCCCTTACGATCTCATCCTTGTAGCCCACCACGAGCACGATGTCCTTGATGCCGACCCTTGCAAGCTCTGCAATGAGATGCTCCAGAATGGGTTTGTTTGCAATCGGTAACATCACCTTAGGCTTCGTGTACGTAAGGGGACGCAT
>CAYMEG010000025.1:0-12789 GCA_964389535.1 uncultured archaeon
CCAGAAGTTCATCCCTCATCTCATCCGGCTCATCGGTTAGTATGAATATCAGATCAAATCTCGATAGTAGAGTTGGAGAAAGGTCGATCTGCTCAACTAGAGGCTCGTATCTGTTAAACCTACCATGCTTCGGATTCGCTGCAGCAAGCAGAGCACATCTAGCCCTCAAAATTGCGTTAATTCCCGCTTTCGCAATACTTACTGTGTTGTGCAGTATCAATCCATGCGAAACGAAGAGATGATATGGTTCTACTGTGACATCGTAAACCCATTTTGAATCTCGATTTTCGATAATTTCAACATCTTTAACCCTTAAGAACGCTATGTTTCCGTTCACAATGCTCTCAATTTCATTGATCTTCCTTCTGATCTCTTCGAGTCTTTTCCTAGCTTTTTCGATAATTCGATTCATGAGATCTTTATCCTTCTTGATTCTATACCTCAGCGTGCTATACGGAATATCAAGCTCTTCGGATAGTTCTTTAATCGTTACAACTTTGAGGGCTGATTTCATCATCCGCTCGAAGTCTCCGGAGTTAAGATCTTCTTCAATTTTCTTTAGAGTATTCTTTGCCTTATCGAAACCTTTAACAGTCAATCTATGAATGTTGTAATTCCTGTTCAAATTCGTGGTTATGCTACCATCGTTGATATGCAACGCGTTCAAGATCCACCTAACTTCTTCAGCTATTTCTTTGGGTAGTATATCTCTATAATTCCTTTTGTTCGAAGATCTTCTCAAAAGCTTGAGTACTCTTTCGTATCTTGGATCGTCTTTGATTATCTCAGAAAATCTCCTTATACTCTCAGTGCCCGTGATAACTATTTTGTAATGCTTCCTACTTTCCGCATAGTACTCATGGATGTAGGAGTTTATTCCGAGCATCAGTAAAAGATCTTGAAGATCTTCAGCCATGGCTCTTGAAGATGTCGAGAATCCTACCCTGTAATTATCTACAAATCCGTCTTCTTTGAAGAAGGCATTTAGAAATGCAATCTTTGCCTCTTTTGGGGCACTCATAATCATAGCTGGAATTCTCTTGCACCTTACGGGTCTTTCAACTTTATCTGGAAAAGCCTCCGGAAATACTCGCTTGAGGTTCATGTAGAGATCCTTTGAGATCGTTCTAACCGTAATCAGCGGCTTACATCCATCTCTAATCGTTACACTTATACCATGACAGATATTCAATCTATTCAGAATGTTTTTATATTCTTCTATGATCTTCTCATCTGTATTGGTAAATTCTATTTCGTAATAATGATTTTTCTCGTCCTCATAGCAGAATTCCTCTGAGAGTATGAATCCAATAAACCTTGCAAGATTTTCACTTACATCCGAAGTAACACAGGTTTCATAGAATCTAACACATGGAACAAGCATACCCTCCCTCACTTTCTCAGCTTCAATAGTCTTTATTCCGTTGTCCCATACAAGAATTGGATGCTCTGGTGTTACGGTTATCTCCCTTCCGTTGCCGAACTTTATCTTGACGAATTTCTCCGGAGCTTTATGTCTGCTTACCCTATCAGCTTTAACGGGAACAATCTTCCTTGCATTAAGATCGTAAGCAAGTACATAAATTCCATCAACTAGCAACACCTCTGTATCCTTTCCATAGATGACCTTATCCTTGTTGGCTTCTATGAGTTTATCGACAAATTCTCCTATCTTAATTTTCCTTCCATCTGCAAGCATTATTTCTGTGTCCTTGTGGTAGCTCTGTTGCTCAAGTGCCTCATGCAGAGCACTTCTATCATCCTTTCTCATCTTGTCTATCTCATCGACCAACGCGATACCTTTATCTGCTAAAATCAAAGCTCCGGCTTCGAGTGTCCATCTACCATCGATTTCATCTCTAACAGCTGTGGCTGTATTGTGGACAACGATGCCATTCGCTATGAAGCTGTGTAAATCTTCCACAGTTAAATCGTAAACGAAATCATATGGACTTTCCAGCACTTCCTTTTCCTTTATTCTTTCCCAGAGTATATCTGAGTTTGCTAGAGAGTCAAGATATTCAAGTTTAGCCTTAATCACCTTCTCTTTTTCAAGAACTTTGTTTAAGACTTTCTCAATGTCTTCTCTAAGTTTCTGATTGTCAACTATGTTTAAAACATCCTTAAGCACTTTAAATGGAATTGACGTGTTTCTATTCTTTCGAACAAAGTATTCATAGAACTTGTTACGACTAATTCCAAGTTTATTATGATCTACGTATTTACCGATTTTCAACCTTAAGTCATCTGGGACCTTGAGCTTGATATTTTCAATATTTGCATTTCTTTTTATGATCTCTACAGCCCTTTTAAGCGAAGACCTTGAGATCGTACTTCTCAATTCAACTGTGGTAGATCCATATACATCCTTGGCATTCAGCCCATAGAACTCTCTAATTTCCCTTAAAATTCTGGTTACATCTGGAATTACATCTATGTTTGTTTTATTACTCTTCTGTAGTTCAATTAACCTCTGAAGTTTCTTTAACTTCTCAGGATGTTCAAATCCTATAAATTTTGCAAATTTTTTAATATTATCTCCATAAATTTTTAGTTCAAATTTGCTATGCTTGGAAATGATGATTCTGCCGTCTATCATCGATTTTTGGCCTTCGGTATCTCTCTTTCTTAGGTGAGATATTATTCCAAATCTCAACAGTGCGAGCTGAAGCTTTTTAGCGAGCTTCTTACTCGTCGTTTCAAGTGCCACATAAGATGAGCCGTTATTTCTAAGAATAACAGTTCCATCACAGTCAAATAGACCCCTTATGAATGCAGATAGCTCTTCATTTGGTAACGATAGCAAGATTTCGGACATATCGAGTCTGTGAGATTTCGGTGAATTCGGAATGCCGAGTTTATTTAAAATGTGTCCAATAATCTTTGAATTAAACTTCAAAGCGTTGCCGTCCTCCTTAACTTCAACGTCAAACAGCTCTCTAACGATTTGCCTGAATTTATTTCTGAGCTTTGGATTAGTATTTGAGAATCTGATCGTAACTCCGCCGTGAGGAGTTGTTGTAATATCGCCATCTCCGGCAATTAATCCAGCAAAATACAGGAATCTCTCGTCAAGATACTTAGGAAGCTTTATTTTATGACCGTGGTACTGTGAAAAGAACTCAATTTTTTCGGCAACTTTCTCCAAACTATATCCTGTCAATTCTGCAAGTTTAATGAGTGTCGACAATTTTATATTGCTTTTAGCATCTTCTTTTATCCAGCTGTAATACAGATTGTTTTCACTTACACACAACAATTTCGAAAGATCTCTTATCGTAATTTTTCTGTCTCTCTTTATAGCTTCGATTAAATCCTTAACAAGTTGTTTTACACCGTAAACTGTGACGGTATCTAAATCTTTTATAAGTTCTATCGTCAAAATCTTTCTTCCTTTATGTTCAAGTCTTCTTGCAGTAGCGACAAAATCACCTTTATCAAGCTCTTTGGCCTGTTTCCAGCAGATGTTACCATCAACTACTGTTAAGATTCTCGTTTCAGGTGTTGTAATTATTTCCTTACCTGTGATCGTTTTAATTCTGACGAGTTTTTCTGGCGATTTAATCTTCCAAAGCTTGCTTGAGGTTTTAAGTGCAATTTTCATGGGATTAATTGTTTGAATCGTTATTGACTTATCTGAGGTGTAAATTCCCTCTTTAAGTTTCTTCAAATTTGTAGACTCCACGAGTTTTGAAATTTCAATACCATATCTCTCTGTAAATAGTAGGGTATCAGGTGCTACACAAAGACCAGCAGTCGTAGTACCTTTACCAGTAGTATAAACGCTCCTTGGAGCTATTCTATGTACATACCTCAATAGCTGGCTGTTGTGAACGAATATGTCATTCGCTACGAAGTTGTGATGCTCCAAAACCTGAAGATCGTAAACGAACGGATGTTCGGGTCTGTAAGTTTCAATTTCGATAACTTCATCCCAGAATATGTCGGAATTCGCCAATAGCTCAAGAAATCTGACGTTAAATTCGGCTTGCTTGTTTCCGTTAAGTTTGCTCTTAAAAGCCTCAATTATCTTGGCAAGGGTATCTCTGGAAGGTCTTCTGTCTCCTCTCTCCAGATGCTGATAAGTACTTCTGTTGACACCGCATTCAGATTGCGTGAGTCCGAGCAACTTCCTCGTTTCTCTTAAAATTGTCGATACATCTGGAATAACATCTAAATTCGGATTGTTTTTTACATTCCATGAGCAGATCTTTGATTTTACTGTGAACCCTATCTCATCAGCAAATTTCAGGGCGTTCTCTCCAGTGATGGTAAGTCTGTAATATCTCCTGAGCTTTGGAGTCTTTGAGTTTGTGGCCTTGCTGTAAGTTTCATGAAGCTGAGATACTATTCCAAACCTTAGGAGAAGGTGCTGTATTTGCCTAAGTAGCTTTTCAGAAGCTGAGGTAACCGTAATCTTCGGTCTCCTTTTATCTACACTAGCCTCAGCATCGAAGAATGCTGAAAGGAAGGCTTTAATCTCCTCTCTGCTACATCTGAAAAGTAAGTCTGGAACTTTCTTCTCTTTTGATCTGCCGTTTATTCCTAGGAGATCGAAGAAGTTGTAAAGTTCTACACTCGAAATTACAACTTCCTTTGCTGTTTTATTTTTTCTAAGCTTCGGATTTAAGCCCAGTCTTTTAGCATAGTTGAAGAATTCGTTGATAAGCCTATCATCGTTGTTCGTGAAGTATACGGTTGCACATCCGTTTCTATTCTGAGAGTATCCTTCAGCTATGAACAGTGCTATGAATCTCCAAAATTCGGGGGATGTTTTCTCCGGTAACTCAAGTCTTACAGCATTTCTCGCCTTAGATTTTTCAAAATTGTTTGGAATCGGCTGTGGTTTGCCGAATACGGGAATTATTCTAGGTGTTGCTATTAAATCACCCTTCTTCAAGTCTTTGGCCTTAACGGTGACGAACTTTCCATCTCTTATGGTAAAAAACGGATGAGTTGGCGTTACCTTGATCGTTCTACCGGTCTTAGTCTTTATCTTGAACATAACCTCCGGAGCGAATCTCTTCCAGACTATGTTGGCCTTAGAAGTTCTCAACTTTAGAGTGCACGAATCGAGTGAGATGATATCGTGATTCGTTTCGGCGTAAAATCCGTCATCGATTTCTCTCTTTCCATTCATCAGAACTTCCTCAACAAGATCTCCAATCTTTACAAGACTTCCGTCTGAAAGCAAAACTTCGGTATCGTAGTCAACACATTTGGCAACTCCAGGATCACCTACGAGCAAAATGTGGATATCCCCTCTGATTTCGGTTCCATCTGGGAGTTTTTTGGGAACACCGCCAAAAAGCTGAAGGGCTATGGCCAACTTTACGTCTTCATAGCCGTATATGGCTGGGGCTATTGATTTGACTATCTTGTCGTAGATATTCGGGTCTTTGCTGAGAGCTATGATTTTCTTCTTGTCTTCTTCGGTAATTTCGAATTCCTCATATTCCTGCTGAAGAACTTCGACCGAATTACCTTCTATGTAGAGATCCATGTGCGCAAGCTTCCTCTGCCCAACCCCCTTCGGACGAGCTCTGACGATTCCGTTAATTATCACCCTATCTCCGGGATTTACCTCCCCGGCCAGATCACCTTCCAATATAACGTCTATCGTTTGAGGTTGTTCACCACCCCTAAGATTTTCCGGATACTCCTGGATTCTTATCCTCTGGCTATCTGTGGACAAGCTTTCTTCTGGAATAAAGATGAATCTACCCTTGCTTTTGCAACCTCTGCATTCGTATGGTGTTTTTAGTGTGCTATCCTCTTGCTCGACTTCCATCTTCTTTCCGCAGACTCTGCACATGAAAACAGCTTTAACTACTCTCGGACGAACTTCGGTAACCTTTCTAACTATACCTTCGATTGCAACGAACTTCGATATGTGTATGCTCCTCAAATCTCTAATCAGGACTCTTCTCGATGTGGGAAGATTGTAAAATCTGGCAATACAATCCTTCAGCGGAACATCATAGATGTTCTCAGCCATCTCCAAGCCAGCGTTAGCGTGAGCCATAACGACATCGGGATTTTCAAGCAACTCCTCCCCAAGCTTACCCTCTCTAAAGATCGTCAAATCCCTAAAATTGACATAGATCGACCGTGAAGTGTTATCCCCTTCAGAGATCCTGTAAGCTAATTTATTAATCTCACTTCTATAGTACGTCTCAAAGAATTCCTTCCAAACCTCTGGACTGCTGAGCATTGCATAATCCGTTTGATCAACATCAACTAAAAATTCTGTGGTTAGGTGAAATATATAATTAACTTTATAAATTTATTTGTACATTAAGTTGACCGCAGATATATCTGCAAAAGAAGTGCGCCGGCCGGGATTTGAACCCGGGGTGGGGGCTCGGCAAGCCCCCGTGTTACCAGGCTACACCACCGGCGCTCGAATTAATCTTGACATACGATGTTTATAACGATTGCGGATGTACGATAATTCCCCTAACCATAACCTTATGCCTTGCTAGGATTCTGTGAACATTACTGACGACTCGGCCGAGCATACTCTTATTTATCAAGATTTCAAAACTTTTAGGATAATTCTCCTTAAGCCAAAATCTAAATGCTCCACTTGCTTTAAGGTTTAAAAATTCAATAATATAATACCCAACAAAATCTTTCGTTTGCTCTATGATGTACTCTAAATCCGTTAAAGTCGGAATCACCGGCGATATAAATCCGTAGTTTCTTATTCCGGCATCATGTAACTTCTTTAAAGCTTTAAACCTTTTCTCCATGCTCGGAGCATTTGGTTCAATCTTCCTCCTAAGTCCTTCATCGAACGAGTTTATCGTTAGTCCAACCTCCATACATCTAAATTCCCTAAACAGATCCAAATCCCTCAAAACCAAATCGGACTTCGTTAAAACTCTTAATCTGATGTTCTTGTTCATATTCTGGAGGATTCTTCTCGTCAGCTTAATCTCAGCTTCGATTGGCTGGTAAGCATCACTAATACTTGACATGTAAACCCAGCCGTTGACGAATCTGCCCCTTATCAGTTCGGGTAAATTTTCCCTTACGATCACCCATTCTCCCCATTCTCCGTAATCGTAAAACCTACACATGAATCTTGCATAGCAGTATTTACAGCCATGTCCACAACCGATGTATTGGTTTATAACAAAACTAGCCCCAGGAATCTTCGTCCTCCCGAACGGATTTCTAGCTTTGACTCGAATTATCTTCATAGCTCAAATTCCAACAACTTTCAAACACCTTCCAACCTCAACCGAATTCATCACAGCCTTGTGAACGAACACTCTTGCCTCCTTACAGGCTTCGTATAATCCTAATCCTTTCGCAAGGTAACATGTTAAGGCAGAACTGTAGACGCAGCCGGTTCCATGTATCTCCATATCGATGACTTCACCTTCAATTACAAACACCCGCCTGGTATTAACATCGAATACAACGTCTTTCCCACCTAAGCTTCCGCCTGTGATAACTACCGAGCATCCGAATCTATCTGCAATGATCTTTGCCGCTTCTTTTGCAGATTCTATATCTTTAACTTCTATTCCGGAAAGCTTCGAAGCTTCATCCGCATTGGGTGTTATAACGTCGCATGCTTTTGCAAGGATCGAATAAACGTCCTTCCCGGAAAATCTAAAGCCCATCGTTGCCTTGATGACGGGATCCACAACCTTCGGGACATCAAGGTTCTTTATCAGCTTTACTATGACGTTAGCCAAATCGATCGAGCAGACCAAGCCTACCTTTACCCCAGCTAAGTTTAGATCATCCAACACAGCTAAAATCTGTCTTTCAAGGCATTCCGGCTTAACTTCGTAGATTCCGTAAACACCGCAAGTGTTCTGGTATGTTATCACAGTAACGGCTGAAGACGGAAAAAAACCGAGGGATCTTATAGTTTTAGCATCCGCAAGAATTCCAGCACCTCCGCTTGGATCTAAGCCTGCTATAGACAATATACTCCTCATTTCGGCACCTCCAATCTGTCTCCAATGTAATTCGGTATCATACATCCAAAAAATCCTGAGAGAGGATATACCATCGGCGATTGCCCGATGGAGCCGAAAAACAATACCGATAGACCAACTGCCAACATCAGAAATCTATGTTTTAAATTTTTGGGATGTTTGCAGCTTAGAAAATCGACAGATAAAACGTGAGCGAAGCCGAAGCCGAGCAGATAACCTCCAAGTCTGAATGCGTAGTTTCCAATAAGGGGATACAGAGAAAATATGATCAGAGATGAAATTATAACTCCGATGAGCTTCAAACCCCTACTCAACTTGAATTCAATCGAAGATGAGATCAAACCTATTGAAATCCCTATGATAAAGCCCCCAAGCACATCCCTAGCATAGTGAACGCCGAGATGTACCCTCGATAACCCTACGAGAAGGGTTATGACGAATGCAAAGATGAAAAACCAGATTTTTCTTATTTTGAACGCTAAATAACTCCAAAAAGTAGCTGAAACGGTTGCATGTCCACTTGGAAATCCATAACCGCTTGCATGAGTTTTCCAAAGATGTTCGGGAGGTCTCGGAATCTTGAGAAAGTTCTTTAGGGTTAAGACCGTTAAAATACTTAATATGAGCGCACAGAAGAGTTGCCATCCGATCCTTCTGTCCACCATGAAGTAGATGATGGGAACGAAGGCCATATACGCTTTTTCATCCCCAAGTTCCGTGATCAAAAGCCAAAAGTTCATACCAAATCTAAAAGCTCCTCTAAGCTTACGGTTTTCTGCTCTTCACTTCTCAAATCCTTAACGGCAACCTTTCCTTCCCTAAGCTCTCTCTCGCCTACGATTATAGCCAAATCAGCCTTTATATCGTTCGCATAGCTGAGCTGCTTTTTGATGTTCCTTCCCATGACATCCGTAACGACAACGGCCTTACCTCTGAGCATGTTCGCGATCTTAAAAGCCTCTTTCTCCAAACCCTTGAAGCTCACAACTACTATCTTCTTCTTCTGCTCTACTTCGACTTCACAGATCTCTGCAATCCTATCGAATCCCAACGCAAAGCCAGTAGCTGGAGTATTCTCCCCCCCAAAGAGATGGGCTAAGCGGTAACTACCTCCTCCGCATATCTGATTCTGAGCTCCCAAACCCTCCTTAGCGTAGGCTTCGAATACTACGCCGGTGTAATAATCCAAACCCCTTGCAATTCCAAAATCCAATTTATATCTTACATCCAACGCATCGAGGATGTCGCAAACCCTTTCGATGTGACTGAAATCGAAATCTGGAACTATCTCCTTAGCAGAGCCGATTATATCCCTATCTCCGACCAGTTCGACCAAAGAGAATATCAAATCCCTCAGATCCGAACAAACTCCTACATCATCCAGATAGCTCTCGAGTCCTTCGATATCCTTCTTATCTATCAACCTCATTATCTTAGATGCTAAGTTTTCATCCAAATCTCTGAGCAGATGCCTGAGCAATCCGACGTGACCTATGTGCAGATCGAACTTTATCTTCAGCTCGTCCATTATCCTGTATGCCAAGGATATAACCTCAGCATCTGCCAAAGGCGATGAAGAGCCAATCAACTCAACTCCAAACTGCCAAAATTCTCTGTATCTTCCCTTCTGCGGTCTCTCATAGCGAAAACAGTTTGCGAAGTAGTAGAATCGTAACGGCTTAGGCATACCGACGCATTCGTTTACGAACATCCTGATCACCGGTGCCGTGAGTTCAGGCCTCAGTGCGAGATCTCTTCCTCCCTTATCCTTAAACGCGTAGATCTCTTCGATTATCCCCTCGCCCGATTTGATCGTAAAGAGCTCCAGATGCTCGAATGTGGGCGTTAAGATTTCCCTGTAGCCGTAGCTCTCAGCAATTCTCCGCATTATCCTTTCGATCGCCCTCCTCTTTTCCATCTCCTCAGGCAGAAAGTCTCTCGTTCCCCTAGGTCTTTCGATTTTCACGCCTCTAGCTTAGCGAGGTCTGTTTAAAAATTTGCTCAAAAGTTAAATTATTTATAAGGCCCGCATAGCTAAGGGTATGGAAAGGATAAACTTCGATGCTGAGTTCGTCAGACCAATAATAAGAGGTGAGAAGGTTACCACGATTAGGAAGGGTATTAAGAGTTATCCAGTTGGCAGAATCGTAGATCTCACGGTAAACTACACTCCGTTTGCAAGGGCGAGAGTTGAGAAGGTCATAGTCAAGAGAGTCAGCGAACTTACGGATGAAGATGCGAAAAAGGATGGATTCAACAGTAAGGAGGAGCTCATCCAAGCTTTAAAACGGATATACGGCGAAATAAAGGATAGCGATTTTGTTACGATAGTTCATTTTGCGGTGGTTGATAGTTACGTGAGATAACCAACAGTTATATACCTCCTCCCCAAAAACTATCATGATATGACCACGACAATTCCAAAGAAGTTACTGAAGGATTTGAAGGGTTATGCGATCGTAGGTAGACATTCTGCTGTAAAACCCTGTTTCTGGCTTAAGAAGTCGTTGAAGAATGAAGGATTTTGTTACAAGCAGAAGTTTTACGGTATTCAATCCCATCGTTGTTTACAGATGACTCCGGCTTTGATGTGCAACCAGCATTGCGTCTACTGCTGGCGTCCCGTCGAGTTACTTAGGAGCGTCGAAGATTGGGATTCTCCAGAATTCATAGTTGAGGAATCGATAAAGGCTCAGAGGAAACTTTTAAGCGGTTTTTGGGGAAATCCGGATGTGGATAGAAAGAAGCTTGAGGAGGCGCAGCATCCGAATCAGGCTGCGATAAGCCTCATAGGTGAGCCTACCCTATATCCGTATCTACCAGAGCTCGTTGAAGAGTTCAAGAAGAGGGGTTTCACGACCTTTGTCGTATCGAACGGAACGAATCCAGAAATGATCGAGAAGGTCGAGCCAACTCAACTTTACGTAAGTCTCACAGCCTACAGCGAGGACAGCCACATAAGGCTAAATCGACCGATTAAAAACTTCTGGGATAGGATAAACCAGTCACTTAAGATTTTAAGCGAGAAGGATTGCAGAACCGTCATAAGGTTAACGCTGATAAGGGGCTACAACATGTATCCTAAGAAGTTTGCTCCACTGATAGAGAAGGCCTCGCCCATGTTCGTTGAGGCAAAGGCATACATGTACCTCGGTTATTCAAGACTGAGGTTGCCACCAGATGCTATGCCGGAGCATGAGGATGTCAAGGCGTTTGCGGAGGAGCTTGCAAAGCTGATAGGCTATGAGGTTGTAAACGAATCTCAGGCAAGTAGGGTTGTCCTTCTAAGGAAACCCTAAAATATACTTTGGTAAATTAAAAATCGATGTTCAACAGAATCAAGTTTGATGAGATAGTTGAAGTTTTGAAGGAGAAAAAAGCCAAGATAGTTGGTATACAACTGCCAGATGGTTTGAAGTACAAGTGCGATGAAATTGCGAGGTATCTCGAGTCGCATGGCTTTAAAGTAATAATTTCTGGCTCCGGTTGCTATGGCGCCTGTGATGTGGACTTGGATCTACTTAAAGAGGTTGATATCCTCCTCCATTTCGCTCACACTCCCATTTTTGATTTGAAAAACGTAATTTACGTCCCGTACTTCATCGATTACGATCTGGAAGACTTCAAGCATATCAAGATCGAAGAGAAGAGCATTGCCCTCATAGCCTCAGCCCAATACGCTTGGAAGCTTAAGGAGGTTAAGGCCGTTTTGGAGGAAAGGGGATATAATGTAGAACTCAAGAAAGGTAGCGGTAGAGTTAAGATGCCCGGGCAGGTGCTCGGTTGCAACTATTCGGTACTGAGAAATTCCAAAGCTGAAGCCGTACTGTTCGTAGGTGACGGATTGTTTCATCCGATAGGAGCTAAAATTTATACCGGTAAAAAGGTTTACAGGTTCAGCCCGCTCGATAAAGAATTTGAGGAAGTTACAGTTGATGATTTCCTAAAGAGGAGGATGTTGAGCATTTCGAAAGCGATGGAAGCTGATAGGGGAGCAATTTTGGTTAGCAAAAAGATAGGACAAAAGCGATTGAATTTAGCCCTAAGGCTGAAGGATGAGGCTGATAAAGCTGGAAAGCGTGTTGATGTTATATATCTGGATGAGATCACACCGGAAAGGTTATCAAACTTCCTATACGGCTACTATGTAAATACGGCCTGCCCGAGGATAAGCTACGATGACTTCGAACTCTTTAAGGTCCCGATTCTAACCCCACAGGAATTTGAAATCCTCATTGGGATAAGAAGTTGGGAAAATTATGAAATGGATGAGATCCTTTAGTTGAGTCAGATCTCCAGATTCAGCGGAGCTTTGTAGATCGGTGCAAATTCGTAATCGATCCATATATCTATCGCCTGATTTATGGCCTGTGTATGCTCCAAAAATGGAAATGATGATATAATGATACTGTAATTGCCATAGGTACATTCCTCAGGTGATCCTCCTCAAAATCAGTGCCCCTTTCAATGCAAGAATAGCTATCGGGATTTCAAATCCAGGGGTAGAAGTCTTGCTCGGACGGATTGGCATCGGAGTTTTTTCCACAACGAATTTACCCACCTTAAATCCTACCTTCTCCTCCGTAATGTTCTTTGGAATCCTCTTTGTTGGAGCTAAGCTTAAACTACTGCTCCAAACTTTAAGCATACTTCCGTTCCTCCAGACCTCAATCTTAACTATGTAGTTGTAATCTTTTGGAACGGTGAGATTCGCTTCAGCAAGAACGGTTTTGCCTTTCTGAATGTTCGTATTCAGCCAGCTTTCATCCGCAAGGGTAATGTTACCGTAATGTTTATATTCAATTGGGTGTATAAATGAGTGATGATA
>CAYMEG010000026.1:0-12758 GCA_964389535.1 uncultured archaeon
GGAATAATTGGCATGTCATGAAGTAATTTTGCTTTTCTTGAGGGTTATCAGTATATTTTTGTTAAAGAAGCTCTTGAACAATAGCATCAATAACTGAACGTAATTGAGGTAGTTTATATAAATTGTAGGGCACTACAAATGTTGCGTCCTGTGGTAAAATTCCTTCTTCTGCTTCCAAAATTATTCTTTTGTGATGATTTGGTGCAAAGATCACAAAATACTTAAAATTACTGACAAATTTATTTAAAAAAGACCTTAACGGTAGTGATGCAACATTGTTTATGAGGTACCCAAATCTTCCACAATGTGGCGTCACGACCACCTTAACCTCTGTATAAATATTGTCCTACCAGTCATACCTAACTTTTTCGGGGGAAAATCATAGTGTGCTGCAGGATAAATTCTTTCCCATTCCCTTGGACAAACAACTAGTGGTTCTCCGATTATGAGTTGCTGAACGTAGTCAGAGAAATTATACTTCTCAAGTAGTCCTATGACTTTATCCTAAAGACATACTTCCCATATATCATCTGGTTCAACTGTTGGTCTCTGTTTGCCTTTTATTATTCCGGCATTTCTCATCTGAGCTTTGATATCATCACATATTCTTGGATCGACATCATCAAGAGTCAATTCTTGAGCGTCTTTCTTCTCGCAAGATGCCTTAATTAAGTATATCATTGTCTTTTCAGGATACTCATTCTTTGCAAATTCGAATATCTCCTTGAAAGTAAAAACATTTTTACCAGTCTTTTCTCGCATCTCCATAAGTAAGGATGTGAGAAAATCTATTGTTGGATGTTTTAAAAGTGCACATCTTGCAACAAATTTTATATCAGATTTTGTTATTTTTATCGATTTGTAATTATAGATTTTCGGTTTATAAAGTGCACATATCTCGTTAATGGCATTATCGATATTTCCGCATTTCTCCGTAAAGTAGTACAGAATTGAAGTACCATCCCTCGTTAGAGAAATTTTATCTCCTCTCTTTCTTATCAATCCAAGTGATATCGCCGTCTCTATAACCTTTCTGGCGAATCCTTCACTGCAACCAATTCCTGATCTGCTTGGTAATAAACTCATCAAAGATTTCAATAATTTTCTATATGATTTAATCTTACCTGTCAACAGCGTTGCTATGATAAACGGCTCTGGTCGAGAAAAACTGATGTTCGGTATCGGCTTTATATCAGCATCAGAAGACGTTAGCTCCAAAATCGTCTCCAAAAGCTCTTCATCCAGTAAGGACTTAGCAGGCTTTAACTCTTCATTGGCTTCTAACCTGTCGTTAACAGTAATGATACCAACATTTAAATAATTACAGATGTCATAAACAGTATCATCCATTAAAGATTCTGGGCAACCAATGTACTGCTGATGAGAGCCTTTCTTATAATACACAACTTGCCCTATGGCTTCAAGTATTTGCCTAGTACCCCTCTCACCCTTGCATTCGATTGCTATTATATTTCCCTTTTTTCTTGCCAAGATGTCGGGTATTCTTCCGCCAATCCTTATTTGATGAGTAGGCTCTAAGTCTGGATTTTCTGCTACGAATCTAGAATCAACCCAAACCGTATACCCTTTTTCTCTAATGAGAAAATCACGAATAGATTTTACGACAAGAACTTCGGATATCATATTAGTTTTTAATTTTAAGCTATCTATATAATATCTTTTTCGGCTGTGATACTAAACTATATTCATTCTAGATGACAACTGATCGAGGGGATAATCTAATACAACGCCTATGTCTGGTCTGAATATAGAATTTTGGCAACCTTTTCCGGCCTTATCCGCATTTGCTTGTTTTTCTGCAGTAGGTATCCTCCAGAATCCATCATTACTGTGGTTTTTCTTTTGATGTCGTTAAATTTATTCATAGTCTCGGTTATTATATTATCAGATCTCTTTTTTCTAGAATTTGCGAGTTTGCTATTTTGACAATATCTCATAAGCATTAAACATGATCGTATTTACTTTCATAAATTCCCATAATTTTATAGTGCTAAAAAATAAATCACCAAACCATAATGCTGGAGTTTCTATTCTTTTCCTACGTCCATTGATGTTAACTTCTAAACGACCTCTTCTAGCATGAGTTGCTTCATCATGAGCTTTTATTTTAAATTTGATATCAAAAGGCATGATTTTAGCTCTTTATCGAAGCTATAATATCTTTTCTGTTTCAGAGGTGGACATGATTTAAATACCTCTTAGTTAGGAAGTAAAATATTTCCAGCTTAGAGCTGGATGAAAAGCTTAGAGCATGCTTTCACTTCGGGAATTAAGGTTTAGAGAAGTCAGAAAAAATCTCGAACAAAACGTTATTTCTAATTAATGACGTAAGATCATTCGGTCATCTCAACTCCGTAAACCTTCTCAACGTTCTCAACGCAGATCTTGTAGATGAAATCCTCATCAAACCCACGCTTTAGTAGCTCCTTAACCTTTCTTGGAACGGTTTTTGGCCCTAAGACTGCACCGGGCCTGCTTTTATCGTCTATGTAGTCAGTTTCGAGCATGAATCTATCTCCCTGCTTTGCAGCTTCGAGCGCGTAATCGTTTAGGCATATCACCGAAGGAAATATCCCTACCTCCTCGAACTCCTTAATTTTGGGCGGAGAAAAGTGCTTAACAACCTTTTCCCTCTTCAATCCAACCTTATCGGCCATTTCGGCTATCTCCTTAATCCCTTCGAGTGTGTACGATTCGGTATGCAGTTGAACGGCACATCCGACATCTTTAGCTACCTCAAATGCATGCATCATAACCTCGTTGCTCAAATCCCAAACTTTCTTAGGAACTTTGTAATGCGGTCTTCCACTTTTTATGGCTACAGCTTTTCCATCCTCAACGTATTTTCCAGCCAATTCCAGCGCCTCTTTCATGATCTCAGCTGCCCTTCTGTATCCAAGCCTACCGCCGATGATCGTAATTTCAGCTGGGTGCACAGCTAAGACTGCAAAAGCTCTGACAATCTTATTGGCTTTATTGACCAAGCTTATATGGGCATCAAATATCTTTTTGAAGTCCTCTCCTTTCGTAGGCTTGACGTTATAGTGCTTGCTGAGTAAAGAGACCAAAAAGACGTGAGTACCGCCAGCGTTTTTGAACTGTTCCAAAGCTTTGAGCTTTAAATAGTTATATAGATGCATGTGATCGTCCGTTATTATCATGGAATTACAATCGACCGTCACTGCAGTTATCCTTAACGCTAACTTTAATATAGCTCAGATAAACCATAGGCCATGAAGTGGAACGTCTGGTTTGGTGAAGTCATTGAAGATAATGGCAAGCTGATCGCTAAGAAATCGAACGATCTTGTAGAGTCCTTTAAGAATGCTTCAAATCCTCAACCTCTTCCGTTTAATCTTGCTGAAATCGGTCTTCAGGTTTTCGAATCGCCTGAAGATTACTACAAAACTCTCAGAAAGATTGCAATAAAGGTTACCTCGGAGAAAGTTGAGAGAGAGCTTAGGAGAGAAGATAGATACGTAATACTGCTGCTAAAAGCCCTCGACAAGCTCAATGAGAGCATAAACATGCTTGAGGAAAAGCTTAGAGATATCGAGGAGGTTAAGATGAGCGAGACTACCGATGATTTCAAAAGGCAGATCGATGAGTTAAAGAGACTCAGAAGGAGGATCGAGAAGGAGATAGAGGAAGTAATAACCAAAATAGCGCCAAATCTTACAGAGATAGCTGGGCCAGTCATCGCAGCTAGGTTGTTAGAGAAGGCTGGAAGCTTGGAAAGGCTTGCGTTCCTACCGGCGAGCAAGATCCAGATATTGGGTGCCGAAAAGAGCTTATACAAAGCTTTAGCAAGGATGAGGAGAGGAAAACCGGCCAAAACACCCAAGCACGGAATCATATTCATTCATCCATTCATAAGAACCTTGCCGAAGAGAAAGAGAGGTAGAATGGCTAGATTCATGGCAGCGAAGCTTGCAATAGCTGCGAAGTTAGATTACTTCAAGGGAGAATTGGATGAAAGCTTAGCGGAAGCTGTCAGAAAGAAGTATGAGGAGCTTAGGAGGGAGAAGAGGGAAAAGAAGTAATAAAAATTAATTTTAATAAATTTTTCTGAATAAATCAAATGTTAAATAGTCTAATTGCTAAGATCGTCTAGATGATGATTGCGGCCGTACCTGACTGAAGGATGATGAATAGTTCCAGCCCTGATCTTTGATTTTTCTCATGGATTGGCTGTCTCCATAGCAGATTTCACGATTCGCAAATTTTAGCTTTAACTTCAGCTTCGCAGTTTTAAAACCCTCAGAAATCGGCAAATTCATCATAGTTCAGCAGGTGCCCTGTTCATCATCGGGATGTATCAATTTGGGGGATCAATCATAAAAGGATTTTCCTCAGTGTGCCCTGGGTATCATCACAGCTCAGAGAAGGGCAAGATCATCATCGGTGTCAGACCTAAAACGTTTCATCATAGATCAGTAGGGCCGGACGTCATCATCCACGAAGCTGATAAGCAGTTAAACCTTAAAAATATTTGGATGATGAAATAAACCCGGACTGATGCATGATGATGTGCGCGGGACTGACAAACCTTTTTAATACGTTTCAGCCAAAGTTATTCGGGTGATGAAACCCATCGGGTCTGATTCGATGATGAGAGGGATGTCGTCTGATTTTCTCCTTACTCCAACAGAATATGATCCTCCTTATTCCAAGGTGGAAAGCTTATTACGAACAACCTCACGTTTCCTTTCACCTTATGTGGTGTGTTTGGAGGTATCTTTATTACATCTCCCCTTGATATCTTCATCTTTGAATTACCCAAAAACAGCACACCTTCCCCACTGCAAACCAGATAAAGCTCTGTCGTTCTTCGATGGAGATGTAATTTAGACTCTTTAATCTCTGCATAGGCCAAGCCAAAATTAGGAGTTTTTAAGATTTCATAAATTTTCTCAGTCTTTAAATCAATAATCTTTCGATATTTTATCTTCATATGAACATCTGCTTGGGCGGCTGCCGTGATGGGGTCTTTACCTTCTCAACGACGCTTAGAAAGTCTTCAGTTTCTATTACCTCCTTACCATCGGCAATGGCTTTATGTAAAGCTGATTTGATTACCTTTTCAACCAGATCTCTTCCAGAGAACCCTTCGGTGTTCCTTGCAATTACGTCCAAATTTGCTTTAACCTTAAGCGGAAAGTCTCTTAAGTTCCTCTTTAGAATCTCAAGCCTCTCCTCATAGCCTGGCAATGTGAACTCGATCTCTTCTTCAAACCTACTTCTTATTGATGGATCAAGCATTTCAATTCTGTTTGTAGCTGCGATCGTGCAGATGCCATCGTTCTTTTGAATTCCATCCAATTCCGTAAGTAGGGCATTGACGATCTCCGAAACATCTCCCCTCAAATCCTGATAACTTCTATCCAACGCTATGGAGTCGAATTCGTCCAAAAACACTATGCAAGGTGCAACCTGTCTGGCTTTCTCGTAAAGTTCATGGATCTTCCTAGCTCCATCGCCGACATGCTCACCTATCAGCTTCGTCGATTTGACTGAAAGGAATGGAACGTTCGCCTCATTCGCCAAAGCTTTGGCTGTCATCGTCTTTCCTGTTCCGGGTGGGCCATAGAATAGGACATTCCTTGGCGCCCATCTACCGAACTTCTCGGGATTCTTTAGGTATTCTAGAATGACCCTGACCTTTCTCTTCGCATCCTCCTGTCCAACGACATCCTCAAGCTTGACATCCTTGACTATCTCGGTCTCTATAACCCTCGAAGGGTTCTCCACTAGGATTATCGTCGAATCGGTGATTATTCCATCAGGCTCGGCACTAACAACCTCAAAGGCGAAGTCTGGGAACATCCTATAGTCAAAAAGTAGCTTACCCTTTGAAACAAATTCACCCTTCCACTGATCCTTGGCGTATTTCTCAAATACCCTTGGATTATCCACCACTGGGTACTCATGATAACTGGCCTTGAGCGGATATCCCAGGGGTCTCAATACGAGGTATCTAACCTCTCCGACCCTTGTCTGTTCGCTGTTCCTCCTATACCTATTCACAAGATAAGGTTGGAAGGAGGGTATTAATATTCCTTATGCTATAGACAAAATTATAAAAATTTGTAAGATTATTCTTCCTTGGTCTTGGCAGCTATGAGGCAACCTCTTGCAACGCTGAAGAGAGGATCCTTAGCCACTCTGATCTGAGACACATCTACCGGTAATCCTACCTGTGAAATCTTCTCCTCGAATATCCTCTTAAAGCCTCTCGGCTTCGAAGTACCTCCAGCCAAGACTATCGGAAAGTCCACTTGCGGTGGTGTTACTTCAGTCAGCTTTCTCTTCAGATTTTCTACAACGTATGTTATAAGGTAATCGTAGTAGATGGCCAAGGCTCCTTCAACGCTACCGAGTTCAACCTCATACTTTAGCTCGAAGTTTGACTCCTTAATTGCACACACCTGCTCCTTCGGAGTTCCGGTTGCCTTTGCAGCGTTTTCGTCGATCCAATCTCCACCCCTTGCGATGCTAAACGAAACGATCGGTGCAGCGAAGTAAGCTGCGGTTACGTTCGTCATTCCAGCTCCGAAGCTTATACCTATGCCGGTAAAGCTGTTGTCCGCGAGCTCCGAATATATTATGGCTAGACCCTCATCGATGGTAAACGGATTGTATCCCAATTTTTTAACCAGAGCTTCCATGGTCTTCCTGTGGTATGTGGTTTCTATGTCTGAATCTATGGGATTTGCTGGAGAGGATAGGCAGACTATTTCATTTTCATAACTTGGCTCACTCAAAATCTTTTCAACTATCAGCTTTATTATTGGAACAGCTTCCTTCTCCTCTGGACTAAGAATTCCTGTCTTCATAGGCCTTCTTGTATTCTTTCTGAAGACGGTAGCAAATTTCATGGCATCATCTCCCAGCACGTATATCTTATCACCCTTGATCACATACTGGACGTTTGCATTGTCTAGCATCATCTTAGTAAGGTCGCTGTAGTCCAACTCAAGGAAGGCATTTCTCTGCTGAACAAAAACTACATTTTCTCCTTCCATTTCGGCACAGACAATATTCATCGTCCCCACATCCAAACCCTTTGCCATAGCTCAACCCCCAAATATCTTCTTTTTATCCTCCTTTCCCATCCTCTCTTCAATTGACTTTAAAGCTTTTGTAACTTCCAAAATATCCGAATCAGTCTTCTTAACCTTCAACTCACCCTCTTTAACTCTTATCAGCCTCTCAGCGTTAGAGTCCACCTCATCCCTAACCTTAACCATCTTACCTATTCTAGGCTTCTCCAAAGCCTTACCAGGCTTTAGGTCTGAAGGGATCGCGATATCCTTCAAAGCGATCTCAGGTTCTTCAACCTTCGTAGGAAAGGCAAATTTAGCTTCGAGCGGGGGAAGCTCCTCCTCAGATTTCTTAGCAACTTCACCCCTCTCATGAATAACTATCTTCTTAATAGTCTTTGCACTGCTTTCGATTATCCTGACAACCGCCTCGGCAAATGAACTGCTGAACAGCATTATCAAACCCAAAGCGTATACGACGGCGACATAGGTGATGTTGGGGTAGTACCAGTTCTCAGGGTAAAGCGTTATGAATGCTCCAACGGCTGAAAGCGAAAGGATGAAACCTAAAATCGTAACGAACATCGAGTATCTCCTGTAGCCGAGCATCACATTTATACCATGGACGATTATCGGAATCGAAATCCCAATGAGTCCAAACGTTATTTCAACTTTGAATGGCTCAGAACCGTAGTGAAGCTGAAATGTAAGCATTAGAGTTAAACCTAAGATTAAAAGGCCAACACCAACTGCAAATATAAATGATGCACTATAATATCTCATGCGTTATCATCTGATGAGGTGTTAATAAAATTATCGAATTGTCGTTTGACAGAAGTATCATAAATATTGTATTATATTATAAACTTTTTGAATAATTTAAGCAAAAGGTTTATATAGTTTGAGAATGAGTTGATCAAACCGAATCGGAGGTGCTGAATTTGGTGAAAAGACCACCTGTCAGTGTAGGGGAAATAAGGGAAGTTAAAATTGAAGCACTTGGAAGCGGTGGAGATGGAATAGCAAAGATTGAGGGTTTCGTCGTGTTCGTTCCGGGAACTAACGTAAACGATGTTGTCAAGATAAGGATCACGAAGGTTCTGAGGAAGTTCGCATTCGCAGAGGTAGTAAAGTGATTACCGATTTAGCTCCTCAAAAATCTTTCTTGCTTCTCTTTTTGGATTCTCCGAAGCATATATACTCCTTCCAACTATTATTCCATCCGCTCCAGCTTCTACAACAGCCTTAACGTCTCCACCCTGAATACCAATTCCTGGACATAGAATCTTTAGATCTCCAACGATCTTTCTAAGCTCTGCAACCCTTTCAGCTCGATTTCCGGGGGCTATTATTCCATGACAGCCCAAGTTCTTAGCCATTTCAGCGATCCTATCGGATACATCCTTAAAAAATTCAGTAGAGCTCGTCAGCTCGGTGACAACGTATACTTCTCCGTCAAATTCTTTGGCAACATCCAAAACGGCTTTAACGGTTTCCATTCCAGCAAAACCGTGAACGATTACAGCCCTAGCTCCTTTCTCAAATGCAACCTTGGCAATCAGCGAGCTTATATACGGTATATCTGCGATCTTGAAATCAGCTATAACTGGCTTTATTTCATTTAGCTCTCTAATTATCTCTATTCCAGCTGATAGAACGAGAGGGTAATTTACCTTTATCGCCGATATGTATTCGGAAACATCCTTTGCAATTCCAACTGCCTTTCGTTTGTCCATCAAGTCCAAAGCCAAGATCAATTCAACCATTTAAAACCTCCTTGACCAAGGAGTACCCTCCCCAACTTACATAGCTATTTTTGGCGTTTCCTTCGACCTTTTTAAGCATCATCTTTCTCTTCGGGATGTATTCGGGTATACTTTTACCCTCATAGTTTTTGATCAGTATCCTCGCCAAGTTCATTCCATAGACATCTCTGAACAAGATCGAAGATGTCGTCATTCTCGCGTTAACATCCACGATATACGGGATCTCATCGTTCGATAGGATGACATCAACTCCAACATACCCGAATAAGCCTCTTATCGACTCTACAGCTTTCATAGCAACGTCTGCAACATCCTCTCTGAAATCAAACGGTACTATCGATCCCTTATATCTGAAGGATTCTATGATCTGCTTGTTTATGCTCAGAACCTCTATATTATCCCCAACTATAAGACTAACGCTTAGATCTATTCCTTTTATAAACTCCTGAGCTATGTAACCGTCTGGAACGTTGTCGGCAATTCCTATTCCTTCCCCTCCACACGAAACCCTTGGTTTGATTATGAACGGTGGATCTATCGGCTTTAAAGAAGTTTTGGGCATATCCACCTTCCCTTTAAGTTTACAGTAGATGTTCCATTTGTCCGACGTTACCTCTATAGCCTTTGATGAACTTCCTAGATTTGGAACTCCAAATTCTTCGACGATTCTTGTCAGTTTTAGCAAAGTCCAATCGTTCTCTGGGGCTATCACCAGCGCAAAGTCCGATCTTTCAAGATGACAGACGAACTTATCGCTACAATCGAAAGAGATGACATCAAAATTGATACCATCCAAGGATATGAAGGATACGACATCACAGAACTCAATAAACCCTTCATATAGCGATTTAAACATACCCAAGCCTTCGATTGTGATGCTGGCCGGTAAGTTCCCAAAACAAGTTGCAAATTCGAATAAAAAGACTTTCATCTCTTTATCTGCTCCTTAACCTCTTCTTCAACTTCTTCAAAATCATCTTCATTCAGAACTATCGCGATGTCTGCAGAATTCTTCAACGCAGCTGAGAATCCCGGTTCTGCTCCGATTATTATCGTCTCCTTACCCATCTCCATCGCCTTCTTAAGGACAGCTTTGAAGTCTGCATCCCTCGTAACCAAAGCGATCACATCGATCGAGTCGTTGTATATGAGCTCCATAGCTTCGACAGCCATCCTAACATCGACATCGCCTGAGGTAACTATCGGCTCAAATCCTTGATTTTCTATGGCCTCAACGAGTTTCTCGCTTGCATACTGATTTAAAAAAACCTTTGCAACCTTTATATTCCCGTATTCGGATAGTATCTCTCTGATCTCACTCAAATTGATGTTAAATTCCTTTCTCAGCATGTTTGGACCGTCTACGAGAACTCCAATTTTCTTTTTATTTTCCGATTTTTTAGATGAAAGTAATTTCTTTATTTTTTGGATCTTCGAAAGGCTAATCTTCCTCCTTAGCGACATGCCGATCTACCTCTTCTTTTTCTTCTTAAGCATCAGATAGTTAACGGCATTTATAACTGCATCTATCGAAGCCATGACTATATCGGCTCCAGCAGCTCTTGCTGTGAAAGTTTCTCCGCTCTCGTCTTCGATCGTAACGTAGACGTCCGCCAAAGCATCGCTACCGCCGGTGATGGCATCCATTCTGAATTCTACGATCTTGATCTTCCTGCCCAATAGTTCTGTGACAGCCTTAAGCGATGCATCCACTGGGCCGACTCCTATGGCCGATGTAACCTTTTTCTTGCCCATAACCTCAGCGTTGATAACTGCAGTGGGCGTTATCTTATTTCCAGTTATAACCGTAACTTCATCGATGTTTACGGCTCTCTCCTCCCTTCTAACTTCACCGAGGATAACTTCAGCGATCGTGAAAAGATCCAAATCCGTGACCTTCTTACCTTTATCTCCAAGCTCTTTAACCTTCTCTACGATCTTGCTCAGGCTTTCGTCATCTACAACGTAGCCGGCATCTTCAAGCATCTTCTTGATCTGGTGTCTTCCAGCGTGCTTTCCGATGACTATTCTACGCTTATGTCCGACCATCTCCGGAGTTATAACTCCAGGCTCGAACGTCCTCGCATCCTTAAGCACTCCATGTGCATGTATTCCGCTCTCATGGCTGAATGCGTTCTCACCGACTATGGGGGTATTCGGAGGCATCTTTACACCGGTTAGCCTTTCGACCAATCTGGACGTTTCAACCAGATACTCGGTCTTTATGTTTGTCTTTATACCCTCCAAAGCATGAAGGATCATCACTACTTCAGCCAAACTTGCATTTCCAGCTCTCTCGCCGATTCCATTCACGGTAACCTGAACCTCATCCGCTCCAGCCAAAACAGCTGCATACGTGTTTGCTACGGCCAATCCGAAGTCGTTGTGGCAGTGAACATCTACCGGCACTTTCAGATGTTCCTTGAGTTCCTTGATCATCTCGTAAAATTTAAACGGCGTTGCTATGCCGACTGTATCTGGCACGTTTACTATATCAACTCCGGCCTCCTCAACAGCCTTGTATATCCTCTTTAGATAATCTATTTCTGTTCTAGTAGCGTCCATTGCGGAAAACATGCATTCCACTCCATGGCTTTTGATATATTCGACGCATTCAACTGACATTTCTATTATCTCCTCTCTGCTCTTCCTGATAGTATGTTCGATCTGAATCTTCGAAGTTGGAATGAAGATGTGAACCATGTCAACATCTGCCTTGATGGCGGTATCTATATCGCTATTTACCATCCTCGCCAAACCGCAGATCTTAGCGTTAAGCCCGAGATTTGCAATCTCCTTTACAGCCTCAAACTCACCTTTAGAAGCTGAGGGAAATCCGGCCTCGATCACATCAACACCCAACTTATCGAGTTGTTTTGCAATCTGAATCTTGTAACTGACAGGGAGGGATACACCGGGCATCTGCTCTCCATCCCTCAGGGTCGTATCAAACACCTTGACAGTCCTACTCATTTGATCACCTTCATAACGATTATTAACATTAATATAAAACGATTACTTTGTCTTTTTAACGTGAACGTAGATGTGATCCTTATGAAACGGCTCAAGTGAACCGTGAGCAACGACCTTAAGCTTAGATTTCAACTCGTCTATAACCCTTTTAAAAACTACCTCTGGCTCCGCTGTGGAATCTATGCTTCTAGCCTTTACCATTATGAGCCCTTCCCCGCCCTTCTTGAGAAACATATCGACGTTTGCAAAAAAGATTTCGATCTGATTCTTTTGGGCTATGTCCTGATAGATGAAATCTACCTTTTCCACGATACCGCTGTACTTCCAAGGTGTTGATGCATCCTCAAGCAGAGGTATTATGTTTCTCCTCTCCTCAGCGAGTTCCAAAAATTTCGCAAAAGGCTTCGCTGAGTATTCAACAGCGTAAATAATCCCCTTATCAACTATATCCGCGAGATGACTTACTGTAGTTCCACTTGCGGCACCTAAGTAGAGAACCTTCCAATCCGATTTGATATCAACTATATGTCCCTTTAAAAACATCGCCGCAAGCTTGCTTCTCGTAGGTATCCACTCCCTAAACTCACCAAATTTTCTTTCGCCATAATGGCTACCATACTTGCTTTTAGTTGCTAAAATTTCCTTTCCTTCTCTTTCAATTATGAAGACGTTGTGGATGATCTCTTTCATTGAAGATATAGCCTCCATTAGGTTTTAAAAATTTATTCATAAGAATTATTTAAGCTACCATTTAGGCTATCTTTTGTTGCTGAAGAGATGATGGCACTTAGCCACATAAATGAAAGACCTTATATCTCAACTTATTTAATCAAGCTTTATGAAGGTGGTCGCTGGAAGTTCTTCTCCAATCCTTGCAAAGAGGATAGCCGATCGTTTGGGAGTTGATCTGGCGAAGGTTACTTTTAAGAGGTTTCCAGATGGTGAGCTTTACGTT
>CAYMEG010000027.1:0-12254 GCA_964389535.1 uncultured archaeon
TCTCATCGATCGGTAAATTCAGCTCTTTTCTTGCCTTTATCTTATCCCCTCCTTAGATATCCCGTCGGATACTGTGGATCTTACCTCTGAACTGCTCGAATTTCGACCACTGCCTCTCATCGAAACGTACCACAGCGTCCCATTCGAACTCGTAAAATAGAGGATTCTCTGGCGGTTCTCTCTCTCGTGAACTACTCAGATAGCGGAACCCATTCAATTCTTTGCGCAACGAACACCTCGTAATCCTCCTCTAAGAAAGGCTCTGGATGGAAGAAAGTCTGCGTGTGATCTCCCTCATCGCTGTAGCATCGAATGACGAAATCCTCGTCCTCTCCCACGGGTCCCATGTTGTTGGGTGTGAAGACTACGAGCTCGTGCCCCTGCCTAACCCCTACCTATGAGCTCTGCATGGAGTGAAACTCCGCATGCGGTGTTCCATCTTAAAAGCAACGCGATCTTCATAGTAGGTAATCGAGAAGATCTTTTACGTTTGCGGTTGCAGCACAGCACACCTTATCAGCACCGCCGTAGAATACTATGAGCTCATCGCCCACAACCACAGCACCGGTGGGAAAAACGACGTTTGGGACATCACCTTCCCTTTCGTACTCCTCCCTCGGCTCCAGTATCGGCTCGGAGGATCTTGCTATAACCTCCCATGGCTGCTCTGGATCTAGCAGAGCTACGCCAGCGCGGTAAACATAGTTCTCATCCACTCCATGGTATATGAGAAGCCAACCCCTCTCTGTTTTGATTGGCGGAGGGCCCGCTCCAATCTTTACGGCCTCCCAATCCTCCTCAGGTTTCATAACGACCCTATGCCCGTGCATCATTCCGGGAATGTCGTCAAGCCATGCAAACCATATGCTTGGCTTATCGACCTCCTTACCGATCCAGTTTGCCGGCCTGTGCAACACGGCGAACTTTCCATCCATCTTCTCAGGAAACAGTACAGTGTTCCTCTCCTCAGCGTCGTATGGGGTTATTATACCAAGCCTCCTGAATTCTTTGAAATCTTTGACCTCCGCTACTGCACACCTCGAATAAGCCTGTTCTGGCTTCGGCAGACCCAACTTCTTCCTAATCGCAAAGGGTGGAGCGGGGGTTGGGGTTGTGACGTAGGTCATGTATATCCTTCCCTCTATCTCCACAAGCCTCGGATCTTCGATCGACATCTCCCACAATCTTACATCCGGATCGAATACCGGTCTTTCCGATCTGTGCAGAAGGTTTAGTTCCTCGTCAAAAACGGCGTATCCCAACCTCGATACGTAGTTGACGTATTCTCCAACGGCACGATAGAGGACGTGAATTTTATTTCCCTTTTTTATTACTCCGCAGTTAAAAACAGCCAAAGCCTCCCAGTCGTCCCCTCTCGGAGTTAGGATCGGATTTTTCTTGTGCCTTTTGAGCTTCATTTCTAAAAACATAAATTGATAAGGCTATTAATCCTTTTCGTCTTTAAGCATATGGTTTTGGTAATTGAAATTTTCAAACCATGCCCAAGTTGAGACTACATCTGATACGTCTCCAATCTTTCATCGGCAACAATTCTTAAGATGGCTAAAGAAGGAGTGATGATAGTCGACGGATCAGATGACGTAAGCCTTTCCCCACTGCATCGGTGATGTCGCAATCCAAGGCTCGACAGACTTGCTTTATCTCTGCTTTCGGTTAGGGTTGACTCAAGAATTCGCTGGAGTGAAGTAAAGCGGAAGTTTCCCAAAGTTCTACCGATTCGGGTTAAAAAGCAAAAACGAAACGCTTAAGTTCAAATGTTAACCTCATCGCATGCATGGTTAACAAATATGTCAGGCTAACGCTCGCATGTGCCTTGGCAGTTTTAACCGCCATCTCAGCTCAGATTCAGTTTAAATTGGGTCCTGTACCTTATACGATGCAAAACTTTGCCGTGATACTTTCAGGACTTCTACTGGGCAGATTTGGTGCGTTGGCTCAGCTCGTATATCTGGGTATGGTAGCAATCGGTATACCGGCTGGTGCGGGATTTAAAGGTGGTATCGGAGTTCTGCTCGGCTACACTGCCGGATACCTTTGGATGTTCCCAGTTTCAGCTTTCATAATGGGTCTGATAAGGGAGGGAATCTATAGGAAAGGAAGCTTGAGAGAACTGATGATTCTATGGATAGGAAGCGTAATCGCCGTGATTCCTCTATATCTGGTGGGCTTCGCGGTATTCTATCGATTTGCAAGCGGATGCTCTGAGTTTATGACCAGATGCTGTTACATGGCCGATTACTTCGGTTTGAATCTAAGTCCATTCTGGGCTGTCTTCTTTGTATCCGTTATGATCTTCCTCCCTCAAGACATTTTTATGGATCATGTCATCGCGATAATTGTTTTTAGGTATCTGCATGAGTTATTAAGGCAGAGGGGATATGATCTGCCTTAAAAATGTCAGATACTTTTATCCGAACGGAATCGTCGGATTGAAGGATGTTAGTCTTAGAATCGAAGAGAATACGTTTATAGGTGGTTTTACCGGCGGTGGCAAGTCCACACTGCTTAGAATATTCAACGGGCTGATTCCGAATCTGTACGGTGGAAGGCTTGAAGGTTACATTCACATAGACTCGGACGTTTACTTCGTAGGCCAGAATCCAGATGAGCAGATCGTAGCAAGCAAGGTTTACGATGAGATTGCCCTATATCTTCTACACAGAGGTTACGACTGGGATGAGGTTGATGAAAGGGTTGAGATTGCGGCAAAGATCTGTGGAATCGAAGGTCTACTGGATAAGGGTACATCCGAGCTTTCTGATGGGCAGAAGCAGTTGGTTATAATAGCTTCGGCTTTGGCGAGCGATTGCAAGTGCATAGCTCTGGATGAGCCGTTCAGCAACCTCCATCCAAGGATTGCAAATGAAATCGTTAAGATACTGCTCAAGCAAAATAGAATCGTTGTTCTATCAGAGCACAGGCTCGAATTTGCCGAATATTTTGATGAACGGATATGGATGGAGGATGGGAGGATAGCAGATTTTCCCGAGTTTGATCTTACTATCGATTGCAAAAGGAGGCTGAAGTCGAACGAAACCGCTGTTAGGGTTAGATCTCTTACGTTCGGTTACGATGAGCCGTTGTTTGAAGATCTCTCGTTCGAAGTAAAGGAGGGAGAGGTACTTGCAATCGTTGGAGAGAACGGGTGCGGTAAGACGACGTTGCTTAAACTGATAGCCGGATTGCTCAAGCCTTGGGATGGGGAGGTTAAGGTTAGGGGGAACGTTGCGATGTCCTTCAGCTTTCCCAACTATCACCTATTCGAAAGTAAGGTTCGCAGAGAAGTTCCGCCAGAACTCCTAAAGCTGTTCGGCTTGAAAGATCTAGCGGATAGGCATCCTCACTCCTTAAGCTTCGGGCAGGCGAAGAGGTTGGCGATTGCTAAGGCGTTTTGCGGAGATATAGTTCTGTTGGACGAACCCACGGCCGGACAGGATTGGAGATTCAGATTTGAGCTTTTGGACATAGCAAGAAAACTCGGCAAGACCGTGATATTGGCAACTCACGACCTGGAATTTGCGAGGTGCTGCGATGATGTTCTGGAGATACCTTGAGACCGCTTTGAGTAAATCGAACTTGGAACCGAGGATCGGATTGATATCCGTTCTAATCCTGTGTATCTCAGCATACTCGTTTAGGATAGACGTGGCTTTAGCTGTAATCATGCTGACTTTGGCGTTTAATCCGAGAAAAACTCTCGCCGGATTGTTTGCTTTGATTCCCTTCCTGACATTCTTTGCGTTCGTCAGCCTATTTCTGGGAGGATTTGAGAAGATACCAACCATGATAGCTTTGGTCTGCGTAGGATGTCTGCTCTACGGAATTCAGCCCGAAGAATTCAGCTACGCTTTGATGTACTTCAGAATCCCGCCTAAGTTCGCCCATTCAATTGCCATAGCCATGAGGATGCTTCAGATACTGATAAGAGATTTCAGACTTACTTCCGAAGCTTTAAGACTGAGCTTTAAAGGTTTCGGTTACTACATCAAGCTTCTGAAGGCTTTTTCAGCGATAACGGTTTTGAGAGCTTTCGCAATGGCCGAAACACTCTACTCCAGAAGGTTCGACTTCGATAGGAGGATGGTCAGATGCAGAAGACCCGAACTCAGGGATTGGATTCTCCTCACCCTTTCGGTTCTGATACTCTGCTACACCTATCTAACTCGTAGTGTGTTATGACTATGCATTGATCGGCCTGCAGTGACAGCGGCGATAGTGATACTATCGTGTCAGCGTATTCCAAGACGATCTTCTCTTCTTCCTCCTTAATTCCGATGTGATCTCCAAGTATGAAGAGGGGATCCCTCAAATCACATGCTATCTCCCTTATATCGACTCCATCCTCCCTGAGATACACTATCCTATCGAACCTAAATGAGAGCTCTTCAAGTAGATCTCTAAGACCTTTCCTTGCGATGTATATTCCGGGTGTGCTGAGTCTCCAGTCCTTATCGACCTTAACCTTCAGAGCCTTTCTTATCAATCCACCTATGTTCCTCTCATCCGGCGCCATATACCTAACTTCACTACCTAGGATCTTCAGAGCTTTCGGGGGATCGGGTTTTCCTAAGAGTAGTAGGTATATCTCAGAATCTCTCCTTATGCCATGGGAGATGAACAAAGCTTGGGCAACACATCTGCAGAGTATGTCCATCCTTCCGGCCGAGCCGGCAAGATCCTTTAAGCTGAACGGTTTCGTTACAGCCTTGTTTCCAACGACGAGAAAACCTCTCATATCTAGCTTGGATACCTCCGACAGATAAACTTGAGCAAAGGATAATAAGTAGCAAGCTTAAGTTTGTAACATGTATTCAAAAATTTTCACGATGATCTTGGCTTTGATAATTTTCGTACCCTTGGCAAAAGGGGCTGTAATCGTTAGAGTTGATGTAAAGGGTGAGATAAATCAGGGGACTGTTATCCTAGTGGATTCGGCCTTCAAAAAGGCCGAGGATATTCATGCGGATGCAATCCTGATCGTCATCGATACTCCGGGCGGCTTACTTTCGGCAACTAAAGAGATAGTCTCTGACATTCTAAACAGTGAAATTCCGGTGATAACGTACGTCTACCCTTCAGGAGCTTTCTCAGCTTCAGCTGGCACCTTCATTCTGATTTCAGGTAACATTGCAGCGATGGCAAACGGGACTTCTGTGGGAGCCGCAACACCTTATACGGCGGGATTTCCTCCGAAGGTTGAGAACAAGACCGTCAGCTACATCGCGAGCTATGCAAAGAGTATCGCAGAGATGAGAAACAGACCGGTAGACATCGTTGAAAAGTTCGTTACCGAAGGCTTAAGTCTCTCAGCCGAGGAGGCTTACAGAAGGGGAGTGATAGACGTTTTGGCAGATTCGCCGGATGAGTTGTTCGAAAAGATAAACGGAAGGGAGGTGAATGTGAAGGGTAGGACAGTTAAGCTCGATCTTAGTACGGTAAGGGTTGTGGAAGTCAAAAGCTCTTTGCAGTCACAGATATACGAGATACTATCGAATCCACTTATAGCTTTCATCCTGCTCATCCTCGGCATATACTGCCTTATATTCGGTCTGATGACTCCCGGAGTTGGAATGGAGGTTTTCGGAGCAATCTGCCTTGTTTTAGCTTTATTCGGCCTTGGAGCTTTGAGCATAAACACCTTTGCCGTTATACTGATCCTGCTTGGAATCCTTCTGCTGATCTTAGAGCTTCTAACTCCTACCTTCGGAATTCTGGGTATAGCTTCGATAGTCTGTATGACTTTGGGCTGCATAATGCTCTTTAAAGAGCCTTTGATGCCAAAGGATTTCTACGATAGGTTTTTGATGTTCGTAGGTGGGATAAGCCTGGGAACGGCCACCGTAATGACCTTCGTTATAGTTAAGGTTGCACAGCTGAAGAAGATGAGGAAGAGAGTTGGAGGAGAGGCGATGGTAGGAGAGGTTGGAGAGATCGTGGAATTCAAAGATGGAAAGGGGCTGGTCAAGGTTAGAGGAGAGCTCTGGCAGTGCAGAAGTGAGGAGGAACTCAGGAAAGGAGATGAGGTCGTTGTAGTAGGAAGGGACGGTCTAACCTTGTTTGTTAGGAAACTGAGATGATGGATGCTGAGAGGATAGCCGAAGAGCTTGAGAGTGAAACGATAAAATGGCTTAAGAGGATCAAAGATAGAATCGAGCATGTTAAGGCTGTCGATAAGAGGGGAGAGGTGTTCCTGAGAAACATCAATGCCTACATTTCAGATTCTGAATACTTCTTGAAGAGGGGGGATCTGGTCAAAGCATTCGAATGCGTGGTATGGGCTTGGGCATGGCTTGAGATAGGGTTGGATATTGATATCTTGGCGGAAAATTTGTAGGAGGCATTGCTGACAGTTACCTGTCAGCAACGGGTGGTTACCCACCCTCAGTTAAACCCCAAGATAGAACCCGTAGGTTCTATCTCGGAATTTAACCTTCGCCTCCAATATTTTTTTTGTTTCTCAAACTATATAATCTTTTCGGTAATTTGACCGGATAAGTTCAAACGAATAAGATCCAACGAAAATTTAAATGCTGTTTCAGGATTCTTTTAAATTGAAAAAGACCCAACAACAGAAGGATCGATTCATAAAAATTCTAAACTATTTCTATAATTAGAAATAATAATAGTACTCCCCCTTTGCCTTCTGCTCCCTATCGAGCCTAGAGCCCAGCTTGTTCACCCTAGGTCTCTTCGTCTCCTCATCCCTCCTAAAGGTTATGCCCAAGCTCGAAAGGAACAGGTTCATACCTTCCCTCATCCCCATCGGTTTTCTCGCCAGACCCCTTTTGCCCGGTTCACCTTGGAAGACCATCAGCCTGTCGCTCACCATGTCTATCAGGTATATATCATGATCTACAACGAGGACGCTCTTCGACATGTTCAAAGCGAACCTCCTTATTATCCTCGCAACTTCCGTCCTCTGTTCGACATCTAAATGAGCTGAAGGTTCATCCAGAAGGTACAGATCGGCATCTCTGAGCAGACAGGCGACTATCGCAACCCTCTGCAACTCACCCCCACTTAGCTCGTCCAAATTCCTATCCATGAGTTCGTCTATCTTCAAAGGTTTGAGGAATTCGGTCTTATAGTACGAAGAATCGACCATCGGATTTATCCTCCTAAGGAACATCCCAACTGGCATGCTGATATCTGCCTTGACGTACTGAGGCTTGTAAGAAACCTTCAGATCTAGCTTAACCTTCTTACCATCGTCCTCAAGTACACCGGCCAATATCTTTATGAACGTGGACTTCCCCGTTGCGTTCGGGCCTACGACACCTAGCACCTCCTCAGCCCTTATCTCCCCACCCTCGACCTCCAACCTGAATCCTTCAAAAGTCTTTGTGAAGGAAGGATACCTTGCAAGCACCTTTTCACTTTCGCCTTCCTTTGGCTGGAAGATCTCGAACTCTATGGATTTGTCCCTTATCCTTATATTCTCTTCAACAAGATAACCCCTGAGATACTGATTTATCCCAACTCTGACACCCTTAGCATTCGTTATGACACCGTAAACACCCGGCTCACCGTAGCTTATGTGAACGAAGTCCGCTAGCATATCCAATATAGCCAGATCGTGCTCAACTATGAGCACGGGCTTTTTTTCCGCCCACTCCTTAACTATCTTGGCGACGTTGATCCTCTGATGTATGTCCAAGTAGGACGTTATCTCATCCAAGAAGTAGAAGTCGGCATCTCTCATCAAACAACCGGCTATCGCAAGCCTCTGCAATTCCCCACCGCTCAAATCCTTAACGTCTCTGTTCAAAGCATGCTTGAGTTCAAGTCTCTCAACGATCTCATCCAAAATGCCAAGTTCATCAACCCTTTCGAGCAGATCTCTCACCTTCCCCCTGTAAACCCTTGGAATAGCTTCGATGTACTGAGGCTTTTGGCTCGTCCTGATCTTTCTATCAGCCAGATCCTTGAGATAGTTGAAAAGTTCAGTTCCGGCGAATCTTTCAAATATCTCATCCCAGCTCGGTTCTTCTTCAATTCTACCCAAGTTAGGCTTGAGTTGTCCGGTTAGTATCTTAACGGCAGTCGTCTTTCCGGTTCCATTGGGGCCGAGCAGACCGACGACGTAACCCTTTCTGGGGATTGGAAGTCCATAGAGAACGAAGCCATTCACACCGTACCTGTGAACCTCCCTACCTTCAAGCTCGTGAGGTAGGCCCACGATCGATATGGCTTTGAATGGACACTTCTTAACGCAGATCCCACAACCTACACACAGCTCCTCAGAAATAACAGCCTTTCCATCCTTTATTACTATAACATCCTCAACACCCGTTCTTATCTTCGGACAGAACCTTATGCACTCTTGGGTACACTTTTTCGGCTGACATCTGTCCCTGTTCACCACTGCGATCCTGTGCTCTGGCATCGATCTTGGCAAGACTGTTCGCTTTATAAATTTTCGTTACACAAACCGATCACGGGAAGTACCTTACGGCTATACCGGTAGGTTCGGATTCTATGTATATGTCAACCGTTGCACTCTTACCGCCATGACACCAGCCACATCTCCTATTCTCTGGATGTACCGCTGGAGTATGGCAACCCATGCATATATCGCCGTGATAAACCCTCGGTTTATTTGCTATATCGTTGAAAAGTGTCCCATTCCCATGTGTGGCATTTACCTGCGATGGATCCGCGTATTTTCCGGGGCCGTGACAGGTTAGACATGACACCTTCTCGGCACAGTGTATCAAGCTCTTACTTGCGGCGGTATCGGGGATCGAAGGGTTGAAGTGACACTCGTTGCAGTACGTGTTGTTTATCCACTCCGGTACGTATTGGGATGGGATGTAATGAAATCTCGGATCGTTCCAATAGTTAAATTCGTCCCATTTAGCATCTATCTTAATCGGTGCATGTGTACAGTTCTCACCACTGCCAATTAGGGCTTCATACACGTTTTCATGACACCTAGAGCAGTTGATTCTATCTGTGGGTAAAAATACGTGTTTTCCGCTGAACACTGAATTCTTAAGAAACGTAACATCGTACTGCCTCTGACCGTACACAGCAAAACCGATCAGTGTCCATGTAGAGGTGTTAAATCTGATTGCATGGTGGTACCTATAGTCTATATCGATCGAGTAGTTGGAGTGGCAAGCCAAGCAAGCTAAGTTTTCGTCACCGAGATTTTTACAATATTCGAAGAACTGTTTATGGGCGGTGTAGTTTGGTATGGGGGTTAAGTTGAAGGCTCTAGCTGGATCAGCATGAGACCGCCCACCGGTCACATTGGTGACATATACACCGTCACCGCCATGACAGTCCAAGCATTTTGGCACATAAGCTGCATGGGCCTCCTTACCTGGATACGTTCCACCATTGGCCATGGCAAATTGCGTCACTGCACTACCGTTGAATCTGTGACAAGCTTCGCAGCTCAGATCCCAATGCGGCCCGTGTATAGCCCTAGTGATCGCCATCTCTTCGGCTACCTTCTTATGGCAAGCTTCGCAGTCCACATCGTTTCCATTTCCAGAAATATCGGTAACGTAATGACTACCCTTAAAGACGCTGACAACGTTCACGTTCGAAAGGAAGATTCCTGCCGTTATCCCGATGAGGATCAGTGCCACACTCAAAGTCCTCATGTCTTAACCTCCGTAACCTTCTTAAAGTTCGTCACCTTAAGATCGTCTATCACGATCTGAGATTCGTTAAAGCCCGTTGTGGCATCCGGTCCCAGTATCTCATGGCTGGTATACACCTCCATACCCGTGCTGACGTTGAAGTTCATCTTGACCTCGATGTTCGCATGACACGACAGGCAAGCCTCGGTCGAATCTAAAAGGAGAGTACTGTTGTTGGCCTTTGCGATTGCATGCGCAACCAAAGCATTGTGAGCTTCATAAAGTCCGGTGTGTGTTGAATTTGAGTAGTTGTACGGTGAGGTAACACCGAACAACGTGATGTTAAACCCTCCAGCGTATGGGCCGGGCATCTTCGATGCCTGAGATGCGTTTATCTGATGACACATCATGCAAGCAACACAGCTAGCTGCGTGAGCCTCCTTACCCGGTGTGTAGTTAAAGTATGTACCGCTGACGCTTGCGTAGGTTATGCTTCTGTTTGCCCTATGACAATCCTCGCACCTAAGATCTCTATGGGCGCTCAACTGCAATTCTTCGTAAACGTCTGCATGGCATTTCTCGCAGGGAACATCGTTTTCTGAACCACTTAAGTTGTACCAGTAATGTTCTCCGGCAAATATTGAGAGAGTGGAGGGTAAGACCAAAACACCCAATGCAAATGCGATGATCGTGATCAGCAGGGCCTTTCCGCAATTCATCAATATAACTAATGTCGATCGATACTTAAAAACGTTTCTTGATTATGATGATATTTTTCAACTACCGAACGATCGACGATCAAATGAAATTTATTAAATTAGCATATTTAGACCTTCGATGAAAGCCTCAACCGATGCCATTATTATATCTGTTCTAGCTCCCCTTGCGGTTACCATCTTATCTCCCCTCTTGAGCTGAATTATGACATCTACGAGCGCATCAGTTCCGCCGGTTATCGCATCGACGTGGTAGCTGACGAGTTCTATGTCAGCGTATTCCGAAACCACGTTCTTTATAGCGTTTATCGCAGCATCAACCGGCCCCAATCCAACTCCAGCACCGACGTATTCCTTTCCGTCTATCTCGAGGATTATGCTCGCGGTCGGGATTATATCCTTACCACAGACGACGTTCAAACCCTTTAGCTTGACCTTCTTCTCCCTCTTTATCTGTAAAACCGTCTCTATGATCGTCCTTACATCGGCATCTGTCACACGTTTGCCCTTATCACCCATCTCCTTTATCCTTGCCAGTATCTCCCTCATCTGTTCTGGCGTAGCCTTGTAACCCAGCTCCCTCATGATCGCCTCAACGCTCGCTTTGCCAGCATGCTTACCCAGAACTATCGTTCTCTTCCTCCCGACCATCTCGGGCGATATCGGCTCGTACGTTGCTGAGTTCTTGAGGATGGCTGATGTATGTATTCCGCTTTCGTGTGTGAATGCGTTTTCTCCGACTATCGGCTTGTTAGGCGGAACCACAACCCTCGTAAGCTTTTCTACGAGCTTCGATGTGTCGTAGATCCTCTTCTTGTTTATCTTCGTTTTTATACCGTACAAAACCTCCAAGGCAATGACAACCTCCTCAAGCGCTGCGTTTCCAGCCCTTTCACCCAGTCCGTTTACAGTTACATGGATCTCAGTCGCTCCACCTTTAACTGCATATATGGTGTTTGCAGTCGCCAAACCGAAGTCGTCATGCCCGTGAAAGGCGATGGGAACCTTAAATTCGGATGTCAGTTCCTTCATGATGGCCTCACACCTCTCGGGGGTTAGGACACCGACGGTGTCCGCAAATGTAAGCCTATCGGCTCCTGCATCGACCGCATGCCTGAAGAGCTCTTTTACAAAGTTTAAATCAGCTCTCGATGCATCTTCAGCACCGAACTCGACTATAAGCCCCCTCTCCTTCGCATACTCGATGGCCTCAACTGACATCCCGATTATGTCCTCCTTCGTCTTGTCTGGGAACTTGCTTCTGATGTGGATGTCGGAGGAGGGTGCAACCATGAATATGGAATCGGCATCGGCATCCGCAGCTGCATCGATATCCACCTTCTTCACCCTCGCAAACGAACATATCTCAGCATTTAGCCCGGCGTTTGCTATCTCCTTGATCGCTTTAAAATCTCCTTCAGACGCTATGGCCATTCCGGCCTCGATTATGTCTACTCCCAAAGAATCCAAAGCTCTCGCGATCAGCAACTTCTGTTCAACCGTGAGGGAAACACCCGGCGTTTGTTCACCATCCCTAAGAGTTGTGTCCAAGATCTTCAGCTCCACAAACCGCGTAAGACAATTGGTTAAAAATACTTTTGGTATTTGATAGCATGGGTATTATTATTTATTTTACAGATGGTTTTGATCGAATTCTTGAGTTAACCTCACGTTTACAGTTCTGACGATCCTTGAAGTCGATAGAATTAAATAATTTTTATACTATTTCTTTTAGGTAACATGTACATCCGTTCACCAACAAAAGGTTTAAGTATCCAGCTCAAAACAATACTATTGCTTAAGGGCCCGTGGCTCAGCCTGGTTAGAGCGTTCGCCTGATAAGCGAAAGGTCCGGGGTTCAAATCCCCGCGGGCCCATAACGGTCATAATTTCGGCTATCAGCATGGCTATCTCCAAGGGACTC
>CAYMEG010000028.1:0-12251 GCA_964389535.1 uncultured archaeon
CGGGAACACCGGTCAAATTGAGTACGGCTAGGTAAGGTATACCACCAAGCGGTTTTTTAACGTATCTTCCCTCTTCAGCTTCAATCTTATAAAACATTTCATCTAACTTAGTACCAGTTGGAATTCCAAACAGCTTTGGGGCTCTGCCTTCGAGTTCTCCAAGTTCGTAATACTTTGCCATGTCATAATTTTAATCTTGGAAGAATATAAACTTTAGCCCAAAAATTTATAAACAATATCATCATTATAATTAACTTTATGGTTTGAAGAACAGTCCATGCTTCTTTATAAGTCTTCTACTTCCGCAGAACGGACAGTATAGATTTGGAATGTGCATGGGCCCAGAGTAACCCGTTACCCTTCTGACGATTATGTCAAATTCTGAACCGCATCTTGTGCAGTAAAGATTTTCTATCTTGGTCTCCATAATCTCCTAAATTCTACGTATCTATTTAACGCTTTCTAATACATAACTTTGAAGAGAACTTGACTTGCAGTTCTGAGCTTTTTTCTTATCGGCTGAATCTCATACATGTACAGAATTAAAACATCATCGACAAATCTATCGTAGCCAAAGGCCTTACTTATGAATTGAGCATGCAGTTTATCCCTTACGTAAATCAAAACCTCCCCACCGACGCTGCACATCTCAAGTATTATCGGGATCTTGAACTTGTCCCAATCTAACTCATCTACGTACCGTGCTATGAACTCAAGTTCCTTCTTTTCGATCAGATATTCGTTACCATCCCTTGCCTTTATCGTTGGAAATTCCTCCTTAAGCATCTCTGCCAATGTCCTACTTTTCTGTGGAAGATGTTTATTTACAGCTTCGATCATCCTTGCCAGAGCTCTTTCGGATATATCCATCATGCTATCACCCTCATCTTAAATTTACCAGATCTAACACCAAACCTATCCGAAAAGCTACCGTTTCTAACACTTAGCTCTAACGTTCCGAAACTTCCGACTAAAGCTAAAGGTTCGCCCACTTCAACATCCGAATACGTTCTCACCATTGGAATGTAGGTTTCACCAATGTAAAAACCTTTTGCATCTCTTAAATCTTCAGCCTTAACGTTAGTTATGGCATTTCCAAACCTATCGATGAATATTATCCTACATTCGATCGTTCCATCTTCGATTTTGTAATCGAAGAGCTCAAGTTTCCTAATCTCACCATCGTAGGGCTTGGCAACCTCATCAAGCTTACCCAAGATAGCGTAGGCTGAGGCTGGGGCGAATACATCCCTTCCATGAAACGTCGTGGATAGTTCGCCGGTAACCTTGGATGTCTTATCTTCATCTATCACCCAAATCCTTCTGATTCCATCTTCGGTCGCTGAGGGATAAAGAATTCCGTTGTCTGGGCCTATGAATATGTGATTTTTACATTCGATTGCAATTGCAAGCCTTTCACCACCGACTCCGGGATCAACAACCGCAACGTGAACGGCATTTGGGAAAAAGCGATAGGAATGATAAAGTAGAAATGCACCTTGATATACGTTTTGAGGTTCAATCGAATGGGTTATATCAACTATCTTGACATCTGGACAAATCTTGAGGATCACACCTTTCATGACCCCTGGATAAAAGTCTCCGAAGTCTGTGAGCAGTGTGATTACATCCATGGTCGTCAATCCTCGCTCGACCTAAATAACGCTAACGTTAAATAATTTCAAACGAAATCGATTTGGATGAGACAGCGCTTCGTCCTCGATACGACAGCCATAACAGATGCTGGGCTGAGGGCCAAGGAGGGATACGAATCCATATGCGAATCCGCTCGGGAGATTCTGGATCTGATAGCTAAGGCCAGACTCAAGCTGAACATCAGCTGTTACATCCCGTATCCTACGGTTTACGCTGAGCTTGTAAGCTTTTTGAAGAGACACAAGTGCGATGATGAGATCTTCATAAAGCTCGATACATGGCTCGTTAAGAAAACTCCAAACAGGTACGAGGTTAAGATTCCTGCAATAATCTTCTACGAATACGTTTCAACTGTGAGACAGAAGATAAATAAGGGTAGAAAGATAGCTGAAGAATTCATCTGGGAAAGTTCTGCTGTTGCAGTTAAACTTGCAGACAACAGGGAGGAGCTTGAAAGGGAGATCGGAAATCTGATAGGTAAGTTTAGGGATAAGTACAGAACGGCTTTAAGACAAGGAATCTTGGACAGCGCTCCAGATTTGGATGTCCTTCTGCTTGCAAAGGAGCTTGAGGCTGGAGTCGTAAGCAGTGATGCCGGAATAAGGAGGTGGAGTGAGAGATTGGGCTTGAGATTTGTTGAAGCTTCGAAGTTCCCTAGGATGCTCAAGGAATACCTCGCGTTGATTGAGGAGGGAAAGGTCGAAAGTCGGGAGGAGCTATTGGTTTAAAACCTCCCTTTCCACTTCGTCGATGTATCTGGATACGTCAACTCCGAGATCCTTTGCAACTATCAATGCCGTAACCTCAACACTCAAAATGTTCCCAAGCTCCTCCTGCTTTTTATTAATAAGTGAAATAACCTCGCTGATACTTTTACCCGTTTTTTCAGCGATCTCCTGAACGATCTGATCAAAAACAGACTCGGTAAGTATTTTACTTAAATCTGGCTTGAAATCTATCGGAACTTCGATATCATCAAGGTCAAATGTCGGATGTAGCTCTTCATTTTCTCTCAAGATCTCCCGCTTTAGAGCTAGATCTACAACCCTTTTGGCATCATCGTGTGAGAACCATCCCAAGTCAAACGAGAGAGTCCATATGAGTTCTGATCTTTTCATCGAGCATCTACCTTTACTTTTGAAAGCCGCTGCTATCGTCTCTTTGAGCATAGCTAAAAATGGATCTTAAGCTTATTAAATGTTTAGAATGATCTGTAAGTCTTCTCCTTTCTCAAATACTCTCCTCTATCAACCAAGTTTTCAACTACGACCCTATCTTTCTCAACATCCTTCATCCTTTTGGCGTCGAATCTGGCTTTTCCAATTCCTAGAATGTCTTCCTTGACATTGCAGACGAAAACTATATCGTTCTCCTTAACGTCTCCAGTTACATCGATAACGGATTCGGCGAATATGTCCCTGCCGTATAAAAACAACATCTCACCCTTTTCGTTCACAAACACTTTCTTCTTGTTCTTTCTGACAAGGTAGAAAGATCCTTCGAGACTAAACCTAAATCTCCTACTTCCGACCTCACCGACCTTCAAACCAGCATGAACGTAGTTTAGCTTGTAAAGTTCTAGGAATTTTGCCAAATCCTTCGAGAGAGCATAGAGTTCCCTGATCCTTCCCTTGGTATCCTTGTCGACAACCCTCCTACTACCATCCTCTATGATAACATCTAGCACAAGCGGTTCGTTATCCTTAAGGAATTCTTCAGACCCGAAAGCTCTCAAAGCTGAGAGTATGACCTTCAATTCCTTCTTAGTTGGCTTTCTAAGCATAATCCTACGTTACTAAAGATCGACTTTATAACCCTTTGATAGTCGTAATCGATTCTAAAGTTTTCCACGGTATTTATTATGACATCCTTACCGATGAACCTTCTAAACTCCCTTTTAAGTTCAGCCGGAAGAACCACTTCACCGTTGGGTGAGAACTCGTAACCCTCCATGTTCTCCTCTAAACCGATAATCTTGAATGTTCTCTTAAAGAAGTATGGATGAGGTTTTTCATCGAAGAACTTAAGCCTAGCATAGGTTTCATTTGCGATTATTGAGGTGTTAACCTCTAAGGCCTTGGCGTTGATACCAATCTCCCTCTCGCCCAGTTCGCGGCTGAAGCCACCGATCTTGCTTACGTATACATCTGCAATGACTTCTATCGGATACGCAAACATCTAAAATAAAATAGAGTCATTACGATATAACCCTTTTGGAAAAACGTTTTATAGGCTTTTATTCCAGTAAGCAATGCCATAAATGACTATAAATTTAATTTTAAGCATCATGATGATTAAAAAGAATTCGAACGATTGTGATTATTATAATGAAATAATTATATAATGAAAAATTAATAGAATCAAATTGGGAAGTCATTCAGACATCCATGACGGTGGACGGTAGTTGCCAGTTGCCACGACCTTTGGCCAAATTATGACGATCTTTCCATCCTGCCATTGACATATCCAGTTTCTTATGTATTCGTCTCCCCAAAGTGGATCGTGCCTCTTCGTAAATGCGAAGTTTCCTCTTACCGTCTTAAACGGGTTAGTTGCATTTATCTTTTCCAAGTACTTCACCACAACGCTTGAATTGAATGGATCACTTTCTCCAGCCTTGGCAGCTTGTTCAACGGCCCACTTGTACATGAACAATGCATCGAACATGTCGTAAGCTGTGTTCGCATCTGGATAACCTCCATACTTCTCCCTCCAAAGCTTTAGGAACCGCTCGGCTCTGTCGTTTAACGGAATCGGGATTGCCCCTCCAGTTGCTATGAACATCTCCCCATCGATCTTACCATCGCTCGAATTCCAGGCGTTAGGGTTTATCGCCGACAGGTCATGTCCAAGCAGAGGGATCTTAATCTTCATATCCGCCCATTGCTTCACCAGTGGAATACCATTCGTATGAGCGAGTAACGTAATTATGATGTCGGCGTTCTTATTTTTAGCTTTAAGCAGAACAGATGAGAAATCTTCTGTTTCTTTGGATACTGCCTCTTCCATAACTATCTTATAACCATGTTCTTCGAGCATCGGCCTTAGAACATTCATAACTCCTACAGTCCATTTTGCGTTATCTCTTATTATCCCAATCCTAGTCCAATTCTTTCCAAGCTCACCGTTGAAGTAGTTGTGTAGAGCATCGAAGATGTCGTAGGCAAACGTTGTTCCGTTTAACGTTCCGGCTCTGAAGAAGTATTTATACTCTTCATAACGATTGACGACGCAATCGGTTAACGAGGGGGCAGCTCCATCGGCAAGCCAAATCGTTTTAGTTTCGGCTATTATCGGCTGGATGGCTATCGTTACACCGCTTGAAAATCCACCAATTATAACCTCGCAACCCTCATCTTGGATCAGACGCCTCAAAGCGGTTGCGGCCTTGTTGTTATCCATTTCAGTGCTCGCCCATATAACTTCAACCTTTTTGCCCAAAATTCCTCCTTCTTTATTTATAACATCAGCAGCCAGCATCACAGCTTTCTTTTCTGCTATGCCGAAGACAGTGTTCATAGGGCCGATCACTCCGACTTTGATTACTTCCTTTGCTGGGGTTTCCGTCTCAACTGGTGCTTTTTCTTTGGACTTTTGAGCGCATCCAGCAAGAAGTAGTACTAGAACAAGTAGAATAGCTAGCTTCTTCATCATACCACCTCATCCAGCCTGATTAGTCTCTTCGCCTTACCCTCAAATCTCTCCAAGCTACCGTGAGGAACAGCCACAAGTTTAGGTTTGAATCCCAAAAATTCCTTGATATCTCTTTCAATGGCAGGAACTAAGCTTTCATCACCTTCAAAAACAACCCTTATACTATTTCCCACCTCGATCTTATAATGGACGATTCTATATCCAGCCAAGATCTCTTCAATGTCGGAGGGATAGAACTTGACACCCTTGTAGATTATCATGTCGTCAGTTCTTCCCTTTATTCTCTTCATAGTTAAATGCTCGATTCCACACTCGCACTTATCTCTATAAGCGATTGCACTTACCTCTCCACTCCTATACCTTATCAATGGCATAGCCTCTCTGTTTAGCGATGTGTAAACGACTTCTCCCTCCTTTCCATCGTCAACAACTTCTCCAGTCTCTGAATCGATTATCTCAACGATGTAGTTGTCTTCCCACATATGTAAGCCATTCCTGTCTGGACATTCGAAGCCAACCGTTCCAACGCCACCCATCTCTGTAAGTCCCGGGATATCGTAAGTTCTGACTTCAAAGATCTCCTCTATTCTTTTTCTCATCTCGTCGCTCCAAGGCTCAGCACCTAGTAACATCTTTTGCAAAGGCAGAGACTTAACGTCGATTCCCATCTCCTCGGCAACCTCAGCCAACCTTAACGGATAGCTTGCAGTTGCACACAGCACCGTTGTTCCAAAATCCTTCATAAATCTGAGCTGAGTTCTAGTATTCCCCGGGCCTATCGGAATTATGAAGGCGTTTATCGCATCGGCCGCGAAGTGGAAGCCGAAGCCGCCGTTCCAAAGACCAAACGCTGGGGTAATTTGAATGACATCCTTGGAAGTTATCTCTGCCAAATAGAATGCTCTGAGCATCATCTCCTTCCACTGCTCTACATCATGCCTTGTATATGGAACTATAACCGGCTGTCCGGTTGTTCCACCGCTCATCTGAATTCTGACGACCTCCTCCTTCGGGACGCAGAGCATCTTTAAGGGGTAGGCGTTTCTCAAATCCTGCTTTGTTGTGAACGGTAGTTTTTCTACATCCTCAACCCTCCTAATCTTATCGATATCTATCCCAGCTTCTTTGAATTTCCTACGGTAGAACGGACATCTCCAAAAGGCGTAGCGGACTATACTTCTGAATCTCTTCTCCTTTATAGCCTCAATCTCCTTTCGAGACATGTATATTCCTTCTCTAATGGTTGACATCATCGCAACCAGATCGATCTCACGTATTTAAATCTTTCTCATTTTATGAGCATAATTCCAAAAAATAAGATTTGTCCAATTTTATGGGATTATGATTATAAATAATAACAATTTTCATTTTTAGAAAATTATAAATTTTATGGATTTTATGTTAGTTCAACGTTGAAAAAATAATTAAGCTAATCCATTCAACCACATTCGGATGGAGATAGTTCTTGTAGGAACCGCTCATGTGTCTAAGAAGAGCATAGAAGATGTTAGGAGGATCATTGAAGAAGTTAAGCCTCAAGCCGTTGCCGTTGAACTTTGCTATAAAAGATTTCTCACACTAACTCGGAGTAAACCACAGGAAATTTCTGTCATCGATATAATAAAAAGAGGGGAAGTCGCTCCGGTTTTATTCCAGATGCTTCTTTCCTACATCCAAAGAAAAATAGGTGAGGAATACGGTGTTAGGCCTGGGACGGAGATGCTAGCTGCGATAGAAAAAGCTAAGGAAATCGGAGCTGACATTTTGCTAATTGATAGGGACATTACGATTACGTTCAAAAGATTCTGGAATTCTCTATCCGTATTTGAAAAGATCAAGATATTTTTTCACATGCTTAAGGGGTTGTTTGGAGATGAGGAGGTCGATGTAGATGAGATGCTTAAGGAGGACATACTTGAGAGGCTAGTTAAAGAGTTTAGAGATATCGCACCTTCAGCTGCGAAAGTTCTGATAGATGAAAGAGATGCGTACATGGCAGCAAGGCTAATCGAAGCATCTCAGAGGTATGAGAGGATCGTTGCTGTCGTTGGCGCTGGACATAAGAAGGGTATAGAGAGATATCTAAAAAATCCAGAGCTTATACCTGACATAAGAGAACTTGAGAAGGTGGAGGAGCGTAGATTCAATATCTTCAAAGTTGCAAGCCTTGCAATATTTACGTTCGTAATCTTGACATTCATAGCAGTTCTTGCAACGATGAATTCAGAGATAATTCTAAAAGCATTTTTATATTGGTTCTTAATAAATGGGATTCTTTCTGCAATTGGAGCTTTAATGGCTGGAGCTCACCCTCTCTCAGCTTTGGCGGCATTTCTTTCAGCTTGGCTAACATCTCTAAACCCTATGATAGCTGCCGGCTGGGTTTCTGGGATAGTTGAGGCGAAGATCAGAAAGCCAACATCTAAAGATTTGGAAGATCTTACTAAGGCTGAGAGTTTTCGGGATCTCATGAGGAATAGAGTTTTCAGAATATTGCTCGTAGCAGCTTTGACCAACGTTGGAAGTATGGTTGGAACCATATACGGAGCTTACATGATAGTGCAGCTTACCGGCATAAACATTCCTGACGTCGTAAAGAACAATCTCGCTGGATTGTTGAACAGAATACTTCAGGACTTTCACCGGTGAAGCAGCTGGACAGTTAATACATCTCTCTTATGACGCCCCATTTTAAGCTTCAGTGAGAAAAAGATCAGCAGTTATGAACTTAACCGCCATTTGGGAGTAATTAAAAGCTAAGTATCAATGAAGGGGTTTTAAAGGAGATGTTAATTCGGTAGATCATCATGAGATCCACCGATAACATTACTATCAAGAAAACTATTTTATCACCGAGCCTTATCCTATAACGATGTGGAAGAAGATCGTCGAAAAGTTTGAGAGGTATCCTTCGCAAATCGTCGTTGCTAAAGAATTCTTACGGCTGGGGATATCAGTGAAGAATGGCAAAGCCTACTGTGGAGACATCGAACTTGTTCCGACCAAGATCGCCGAAGCTTTGGATGTCGATAGAAAGGTTGTAGTTTCTGCAATTCAAAATATTGAAAGCGATGAAGAATTGAGAAAGGTATTCTCCTCTCTTAAGCCGGTTGCAAATATCACCGAAGTTGCAAGGCTCTTGGGATTCGGTGTGCTTGAGGTCTATGCAGAAAGCCGTAAGGTCGGGATAGTTGCTGGAATAACATCGATATTGGCGAGAGAAGGAATATCGATCAGATTTATACTCGCGGAAGATCCTGACTTAAGCGTCGAGTCGAAACTGACGATAGTAACGGACACCAAGATTCCGGGGAGACTTGTGGATGAATTTTTGAAGGTTGACGGAGTTCAAAAAATTGTCATAAGCTAATTTAGTTGGCTTAAGCTATAGTTTTAATGCTATATCTTATCAACACCGTGCGAAAAAGTATCAGGAATCAATGAGATCTCTGACAATTACGATCGGCGGCATCTCCCTCTTATGTTTGCTCTTTTTAACTAGTTCCACAACTCTTCTAACCTCATCTTCACTCACATCGAACTTTTTCGGTATCTCCTCTGGCTTCATTCCCTTCTCCAAAGCCTTTAGAATGGTATCCAACTTTGCATATGTGATCCCAAGCTCTCCCTCATCCGTCTGCCCAATCCAAAGGCCAGCTGAAGGAGTCTTGTTTATTATCCTTTCTGGTACACCTAAGAATTTAGCGAGCTCAAAGACCTCTGTCTTGTAAAGATCCCCTATTGGGAGAAAATCTACTCCACCGTCGCCATACTTGGTGTTTCCACAGAAGGTGAATCTCCCGTTTCTCTCCACTAGGAGGTTGTGATGTGGTGGAACGTCTGGACACCATACCACACCCCTATAATAAACCTTAGAAACGCTTGATGGGTATATCGAAGTCGTTCTAATGTTCTTTGCTATCGTAACTACGTAAGAGGGTCTGCTCCTTATGACCTTGCCCTTGTAAACGGTCTCTCTTGCCCCCCTAACAGAAATAGTCGCGTGCATTCCCAATTTTGCGCAGAGTTCCACTATGTCAAGCGCAAGCCTATGGGAGATCGTCTGGTAATTCTGGTAGTCCCATCCGTCACTATCCATCAAACCCTTATAAAGCCAGATCAACCTCCTTGATGGTAGCTTCAGCACCCACCTCGGAATTCTCTTCTCCTCTGCCTTTGAACCGTACTGCCTAAATATCTCGTATAGAGCTCTCGAATTTACCCTTACGAAGTGTCTGTAAGCCCTATACCTTATATCAAGTTCTTCCAAAGTGTTTATCAAGCTCTCCCTCGCCTTATCATGCTTTGGAATGGCAAAGTACACTACGTGAGCTTTGTATTTAACCGGAATCCTTTCATCTCCAGATGAAATGAATCTACCCCTTTCATCTCTCTTCTTCATAAACTCCTCCCTGCTCATCTCAGTCTTCCTGAATGTCCTGACCTCGTAAGTTGAGCAGATACCATCTCCTATGTAGAGACCCATCAGGTACAGAAAAGGTTCAATCGGCATGTTTTCGGGTAAAGAGCTTGCATTATGATAGAGTGAGCTTTGATCGAAGAATTCCGAAACATCAATGCTCTCCAAATCGTGATGACCATCCCAAGGATTCGGAATGGGAAGGCTAAAGTTCCTGTTGAGAAACTCCTCAGCCTGAGCGAAGATAAGTTTACCGCACCTATTCAAAACCAGCATCCTATGATTTGGAGTTACGAGCAAATCAGTCATCTTTCCCCTAATATGGATCATTTCACCCTTATAGTCAAAGGTATATACGGCTTTAACCGGAACCTCCTCGACCTTTCCGGTCCTCATGTTTAAGGAAAAGACGATATCGCCGGGCTTCAGCTCATGATAACTCTTTAAACCTTCAGTCGTAAGAACCCTCGTCTTTTCGTCGTAGCAGAAGTATCCAGTCATAAGTTCGCTTTTGTTTCCAGTTCCGGCTACGAGCCTATTCATATTGTTTGCAAAGTAATAGTTGATGATCATCCTAATTCGAGGCTTGAGATTTGCTACGGCGATCTTATTACCTTCCCCAAGTTCGTTCAAAAACACCTCAACCATCGGATTGATCTCTACGAACTTGTAATCTATTCCCAGTATCTCACAGACCTTTAGAGCATCTTCAATATCTTCCTCTCTCGTAACTCCCCTTTCGGGCATTATGATTCCTAGAACTTTATCCTTGCCCAAAGCCTTAACACAAAGGAATGCGGTTGTGGAGCTGTCCACTCCCCCACTTAATCCAACTACGACTCCGTCAGCATTTGCATCCCCTACGATCTTTCTGATAAATCCCGTGATTCTATCCACAACCGCATTCCAGTCAGTCAACCTCTTCACCACCTATGAGCTTCAACAGGATAGCCTTTTGAGCGTGCAAACGATTTTCAGCTTGATCGAATACTATGGAGTGTTCTCCTTCCAAAACATCCTCCGTTATCTCTTCACCCCTATGCGCTGGCAAGCAATGCATGACTATCACGTCATCCTTGGCCATGCTTACAAGAGCTTCGCTGACCTGATGCTTAGCAAAATCTCTCAGTCTCTTTTCTCTTTCAGCCTCCTGCCCCATCGAAACCCATACATCCGTATATATCACATCGGCATCCCGCACGGCCTTTGTTGGATCTGGTTCGAACGTCAGATCCGCACCCATCTTTAAAGCCTTCTTGACGATCTCCTCATTCGGTTCGTAACCCTTTGGAGTTGATATCACCATCTTCATTCCCGTCAAGGCTGAAGCTAAGATCAACGAGTTGCAGACGTTGTTTCCATCTCCAACCCACGCCAATCTGACGTTCTTCAGATTACCCTTATACTCCTTAATCGTCAGAAGATCAGCTATGATCTGGCAGGGATGTTCCAAGTTGCTCAAACCGTTTATCACAGGAATCGTAGAGTATTTGGCAAACTCAACAATGGTTTCGTGGTTTCTTACTCTCATCATCACGGCATGGACATATCTGCTTAAAACACGGGCAGTATCCTTGATGGGCTCTCCCCTGCCCAACTGTAAATCGTTCCAGCTCAAATAAAGGGCGTGTCCTCCCAAATCTGTCATAGCAACTTCAAAAGAGATCCTTGTTCGTGTCGATGGCAGTTCGAATATCATTGCAAGACTCTTGTTCTTTAAGTAATCTGTAACCCTTCCCTTGTATCTTTCCTCTTTAAGCTTTTCTGCAAGTTCAAGGATTTCTTCAAGCTCTTCTGGAGTCAAGTCGGCCATTGAGATTAGATGCTTCATCCCTAAGAAATATAACGGAAGTTAATTAAATTTTTTGTTTTGCCCTCAGAAGGTATATAAAGAACGGAGCACCGCAGAGCATCGTAATAATTCCCACAGGAACCGAATCGTTCATAAAAGTTCTAGCGAACGTATCTGTCCACATTAAAAAAATTCCGCCAAATATTGCCGACGCTGGAACCAAAACTCTATGATCTGCTCCTATGAGCATTCGAACCATGTGAGGTATCATGAGTCCGACAAATCCGATAACACCGACGAAGGAAGAACATATGGCCGTAATGAGGGAAGCTACAGCAAGTAGAATTTTTCGAACGGCCTTGACGTCTATTCCCAAGTAATGTGCAGTCTCTTCCCCAAAGAGCATGGCATTTAGATCTCTCGAAAATATCCAAATCACCATAACTCCAGCTAAAACCGGAACTACACTTATCTTGACGTCTATCCACTTCACTCCACCTAAGTAGCCCACAAGCCAAGATAGAATCATGTGCGCTCGGTTTGATTGGATCAGTATCATCCATTCCACTGCATAGAGAAAGAAGTTCATGGCGATGCCTGCTAAAAGCAGAGATTCCGTTGTGATACTTCCTTTAACTTTCGCCAGATTGTAAACTATGAGTATTACGAGCATAGACGTTAAAAAAGCTGAAATAGAGATTGCGTAGACGTTTAAAGCTATTATAATTC
>CAYMEG010000029.1:0-12237 GCA_964389535.1 uncultured archaeon
CCATCTCCCTGCAGGCACGCATCACCCTTATGGCTATCTCTCCCCTATTCGCAACAAGGATCTTCTTGAACATCACACCAATAGGTGAGAGAGTTTATAATAATCTTTTGCTTCAGATTAGCTCTAACCGTTGCTATAAGTCCTCTTCAGACCATGTTCCGTCCAAATGATATCGTTTGGTGTCAAAATTACATCAGCCTTAACGTCGTGCTCGTCCATCAGATAGCTCAGATCTTCGAAGATCTGAACGGGATGAGCCACAACTACGTATAGGCATTCATCGGAAATCAAACCCTTCTCCTTTAAAAGCAGATACTCCCTATCTCCGAATCCGCTTCCCTTTCCTATCCTGTTCCCCTTCCTATCGATCGCAACACAACCCTGCAAGAATACGTCCACCTTGATGTTGAGCCTGTCGAGATCCACCTCCCTCCCGTATCGCATCATCTCCCCTATCGTCCCAGCTCTTCCCCTCTCTACGATCAAAAATCCCGTCATCTTCGGCTTTACTGCTAGGAGAATCTTTCCATCTTCAATCACGATCTCCCTCGCCCTTTTAAGCGGGGAATCCGGAGCCGAGAAGATGACCCTAGCGTTCCTATAGGCATCGAGCACTCTAAGCCTTTCACATGCCTTCTCAGCCCCAACGAAGTTTGGAATCCTACCCCAAGGGGGTGGAAATCTGGCGAACTTCTCTATCCTCTTCCAAACGAACTCCCTAACTTTCTGCTTACTTCCGAATCTCATAGCTAGATTTCAATAACACTACCGCTTCCGACCATCTTAAACCTATCTCCGAGCATCTCCATCAGCAGGAACTCGGCTTTCAGGCCTGTGCAATGACAGGGTGCTATGAACTCGAAGTCCAGCTGGCTTACTATCTCTTTGATCTTTTCGGGGCTGTAGGCTATCAGATGGGTTCCGCCTACTATGAACTTGACCTCATCTCCGGTTACCTCCTCGGCCCACTTGACGGTGTTTCTAAGTCCCGAGTGACAGCAGCCCAACAGCAGTAGAACACCTTTGTCAGTCTTTATGGCCAAGCTCTGATCGTCCAAAATATTATCATCCTCCTTTCTTCCATCTCTGATTATGTAGGAATCTTTGAGCAATGCAACCTCAAATTGCCTAGGGATCTCTCCTAAAGCCCATATACCTTTAGAAACTTCGATAGGTTCCCTATGCTCTATTATCTCTGCCCTATCTTCGATCTTTTCTCTTTTGAACGGAATCCCTATGTATTCTCCCTTGTAATATCTCGGAAGGAAGACATCGGGATGGGCGTATACCCTTACATCCCTCAGGAATTGTAGAAGACCCCCGGTATGGTCGTAGTGTCCATGGCTTAGAACGATCTTGCTGGGCATGGGCTTCCCCAACAGCTGTAGGTTTTCGAATGCAACGCCCGTCTGCCCTGTATCGAACAGCACAACCTCGGAAGCTTCAATCAAAGCAGAGAAACCCCATTCAGCCTTCAACCCCTGTGGCCTCAGAGCTATGACCTTGTTGTCGGATAAGATCGTAACCTTAACCATGCTTTCCCATAGCTACTCATGTTTTTTAAATTATCGGATCGATTTCAATAGAGATTCGAGCCAGCTTACGTATTCCTTGGGCAAACCGTGAAACTTCGCCCCTTTGATCATCCTCTCTATGCAGGATCTATCTGGCTTTAGGCTGTCGTTTACGAATTCGGGCTTCGCTACGTAAACCCAAGCTTCGCACTCCCTTCCATCGATGAGAACCTTGACCAACTTTCTCTCGTACTTCGGACTTATCCTGTCAAGCTTCTGTAGATCTCTGTCATCTACCTCGTACACGACACCCCAAACACCCTTGCCCGGTTTTATGTTCGGGTTTCCGAGTCCCATCCCTTCCTTGTTGAATACGACCTCATACCCTGGAAGAAAAGCGATCTTGGCTTTTGGTCTTCTCTTGAATATCTTCTCAGCCTTCTCGGGATCCATCAGAGTTCCGTAAACGAACAGCCACACTTCCAAGGTTTTCAAATCGGTATATATTCGATTCGGTGCGCTCAGAGATTTAGGATATCCCTAAAAGTCTTTGCATCTTCGAACATGTGGACGTTGTTGAACATAACGTAGACATCTCTATCCAAGCTTTTAACGTAGGATGCAAGCCATCTAAGCTCTTCATCGCTATATTTATGCTTGTACATGCGAGTATGTCCGTGAAGACGGAAGTAGTATATTTCTCCGTAAACGGGCTTCGAAACGAAGGGATCTACAACGTGAACAAGATCGAGCTCCTCGCATATAGCCTTCACAGCTTCAACTTTCCAACCCCTCGGCTCGAATGCAAATGTGAACTCCCGCTCGATGGAGGAGAAGAACTCCCTCATGTTTTGAATGTTCTCCTTTGTATCCCTGAATGATTTCGGAGTTTGGAAAACTACAACCCTTGCCTTTAAAATCTTAGCTATCTCCCTCGTAATCTCCCAAGCTTCAAAGACATCTCTGCAAGGCTTGAAGAATCCAGCCTGCTTCGGCTTGTATCCCAACCTCTTGTAAGTTGGGGAGTTTGGAGGATGGGTTATCATCTGAAAAGCCTTCATCGTGAATTCGAAATCCTTTGGAGCTTCAGCCCTCCATCTCTTGGCAGTTGAAGCTTTGGGAGGTTTATAGAAGGTTTGCTGAACCTCAACAACCGAGAAGCTCTTATAATACTCCTCCTTTCCAACGGGAAATCCGCAACAGCCTACCCTGATCATCATGCCAAAATTACGGCTATGACCAAAGAGTTGACGTTCGTCATGGTGGCTCCGGTGTATATCAAACCCTTCGCAATCTTTAAAGCTTCGTATGCGTTGTGATCGACTAGATATTCGTCTATATCTATTTTTTTGGATTCCAACAATTCAGCGGTGTAACTGTCAACTATACCTCCGGCAACCTCGGTAGGCCCGTCTGTTCCATCGGTATCTATCGAAGCTATGCAGCACCCTCTGAGCTTTGAGATCTTCTTTGCAGAGCTCAACGCGAGCTCTTGATTCGGCCCTCCTTTTCCGGCTTTTCCAGCTATGGTTACAGTGGTCTCTCCACCGAAGATCAAAACCGATGGCTTTTTGAAGGGTCTGTCGTTCTTCCAGATCTCCTGAACCATCGAGGCTATCACAGTTCCGGCATGCCTAGCTTCTCCCTCAAGCGTCGATGTGACGATATGAGCTGGATAACCCAACTTTTCAGCCTTCTCCAAAGCGAATTCACATACCTTCTTTGAGCTACAGATCAAAAAGTTGTGAACGTTCTTTAAATCCTCCTTAAGGGTTTCTTCTTTCAAACCCCTCATCCCAAGCTCTATGTGTCTTCTGACAGATTCTGGAATCTCATTCCATATCGAATATAGCTTTAAGATCCTGTGGGCATCTTCGAACGTCGTCGGATCTCTAGCCGTAATCCCGGAGGCTATTACCTCCAGATTGTCACCGACGACGTCGGAGATTATCAAGCTTAAAACTGTTCCCTTCACACCCTTGACGAACTTTCCCCCCTTAACCTTCGATATGTGCTTTCTGACGGTGTTTATCTCATGGATCTTCGCCCCGCTTTTAAGCAGAAGTTCGTTAGTTCTGATCTTATCCTCGAGTCCTATCCCATCTTCAGGCATCACGAACAGGGCTGAACCCCCGCCAGAAACCAGAACGATAAGTAGATCTTCCCTACCAACTTTTTTGGCTATCTTTAAAGCCCTTTCAGCTCCTCTAACCGAGTTTTCGTCTGGAATCGGATGACCGGCCTCTATCACCTCGATCCTACTTAAGGGCATGGAGTACCCGTACTTCGTTACCGCAATTCCATCCCCAATCCTATCTTCCAACAGATCTTCTACAGCCTTTGCCATGGGGCACGATGCCTTACCTATCGCTACAACGTAAACTTCTCCCCCTAGCTCAAACGTATTCCCCTCAACGATGATGCTACCGTCTTCAACCCTAACAGACTCCTTAACGACCCTATAGGGATCGGCTTTGGCTATGGCGTACTCTGCAATCTTTAAAGCAATATCCTTGGCTTTAACATCTCCGAAACTCAGGATCTCATTCCTGTTTTTGATCATTCACATCCCCTTAAGCCTTATCCTGAGCGTTACGATCTCAAAGGGATTTATATCGAATCTGACCCTGTTCCCATCGATTTCAACATCCTTATCGAACTCCTCCGCATACTCCTCAAGTAGATTCACAACCCTTACAGCCTCGACATCTCTAAAGAACTCAATCTCAGCTCTTGTTTTTTCACCCGTTGCTTCGTAAACCCTAACGATGATATCGTTTCCATCTTCGGCCTTCTTCAAAGCTGTGAGGATCACGTTGTCTGGGTTTACTCTGAGGAAAGACCTGTAAGGTCTGAACTTCCTATCTGTAGGAATCTGCAGTGCAATTAGATCGTAGTTGAACTCGTAACCCATCTTGTAAGATTTTGCCTCCTTCCAAGTCCCCTCATGCGGGTAAACGGAGTATCTGAATGTGTACTTCTTGTTCAGCTCCATGGCATCGTAGACCGGAATTACTGGGCCTTCTTTGCCGTGGGAAAGCAGATCTACCGATCTAAGCAGTGTTATGTATATGCAACAGTCTCTAACTTCGTGCTCCGGTGTACCTCTGTTCATGACCGTTATGCCGTACCTTCCGTTGCCGTAATCTATCCATCTCAGGGTAGGATAAACTCCAGAAGGCTTCTCGACCCAATCTTTTGGATTGAAGTAGTACATGTCCGTCTTTCTGTTTATCGCTCCAAACTGCATGTCGCACGTATATTCGTCCTCTCTTATGCTCGTTTTGAATCTGGCCCTGATCCTCGTCCTCGGATGCTTGTTCTCAACGACCGTTATGAAATCTATCCTCGGCAGATCCCTGTATACTATTATCTTCTTTATGAACGTGACGTAGTTGTGCTTCCAGATGACGGGTTTCCACTTCTCGGTTAGCCTGTAAGGCCATATCAGAGAATAGTATTTTGTTTCGACCGTTATGATGACCCTGAGCGGTGTATCCTCAACCGTTAGGTTGTCGACCTTGAACCTTCCGAACCTGATCCCCTCTCCTCCCTCAGCCTTAACGGGAGTTTCTATGTCCTCATAGTGATGGTAGAGATCCCCGGCCTCGCTGTCGACGACCATCTCGTTTCCTTCGTACAGCAGGACATCGTTTCCTCTGCTTACCATTATGATCCCGTTCTCGGGGTTGAAGTTTACCCTGAAGAACTTGTTGTTTATGACCGTGCTACTTCTGATTAGGAAGTTGTCGGTTATCTCCATAGGTTCCCTTTCGATGAGCTTGTAGACCTTGTAACCCAAAGCTGGAACGTTGGCAACAAACCCTATCCTTACATGTCCGATGGAGCCGTCGTAATACCTGCTGATCTTGATTATCTCGACCTTCCTCTCCTCGTTCCCACACTTGACACCCTTCACATCGTAGATGTAGCCTCTATCGAAGCTCAGATCAACCTCAACCCAGTTCTCAACATCCCAAGGAAGTGGATTGAAGACGACGATATCTCCAGCCATCTCCCCGTTCGAATCAGCACTTAGGATCTCCTTTAGTATGTCCTCCATGAGGTGGGGTATCATCATGCTGAGGAAGTCTACGTTGTACTTGACTTCGGTGTAACCCTCATCTGCACCGGTTCCCGGCAGTATGTCGTGGAAAGCATTGAAGAGAATCTTCTTCCAACAGTTGTCAAGCTCCTGCTTGTGGTAGTGTCCTGTCAGGATTCCGCAGATCGTATCGAACCTCTCTAGGGTTAGCAGATCGCATTCGAGCTTTCTCAAGCTCAACTTAATCCAGATCCTGCTTGAGGCGGTATCTGGAAACACCGGCGAGAATCTACCGCAGTACATCTCACCCTTCCTAACTGGCAATTTATCCGCGAACTTCTCTATCTCCTTGAAAAATTCCGAAGGTGTCGCTATCTTCATTATCGAATCTTCATGCGTCTTGTTCCACTTCTTCACAGCTTCGATGAGTTCCTCCTGTGGAGGTGTGGAACCACTTCCTGAAGGCATCAATATGTGATTCGAAAATGCACACTCCTTTAGAAAGTTGTAACTCTCCTCAAGCCTATCTAAATATAGCCCGGCCCGATAGCCCAATGGAAAAACGTGAGCTATTATCTTGGTTCCGTCCAATCCTTCCCAGATGAATTCCGAAGGTTTTATCTCCGGACATCCCCTCCTGAATGCGATGTACTTGTACCCGCTCTTCCTATAAATCTGAGGGAGCTGAGCGTTCAAGCCGAAGCTATCGGCCTGCCACATAACCTCTACATTCTTTCCGAACTTCTGCCTGACGTACCTCTTTCCAACAAGAATCTCCCTGACGAGGGTCTCCTCCTGAGGGAGCATGGTATCTGCCATCAGGTACTCTCCATCCGCTATCTCGATCCTTCCCTCTCTAACGAACTTTCGGATCTTCTCAAACAGATCGGGATATCTGTTCTCGATCTCCTCAAGCAGAAAAGTCTGCTCGATCAGAAACTTGTACTCGTCAAAATCTTCAAGGATCTCAATTACCTTCTTTAAGATGAAGTCAATATTTATATAGAAGTAATCTTCCTTGGTAAATACCCAAACTGCGTCATAATGTGTGTGTGGAACTATGTAGATCACGTCCTTTCCATCCTTAACTCTGCCTTCGGGCATACCATCACCCTAAAACGAACCTCTCAACAACCTCCACCCAACCTACCGTTGCTATTCCTCTTGCTTTATAAAGATTTTTAATATTAAGATCTGCCCAGCAATCTGGATTCTTCACCAAAGCGGGGATATCGACTGCCCTGAGCATGGGTTCATCCGTGTAGGAATTTCCGATACCAATCGATATGACATCTCCATAGATCTCTTTATAGAGATCCGTCAAAATACGAACGGCCTTACCCTTATCTGCGTTCTTTCCGTATACGTGAATGAACCTCCCACCGATTGCAACGTTGAAATGCTTCTTAAGTTCATCTAAAGCCTCTTCCTCAGCAAAAACTATCGTTTCGCTGAACTCCCTCATCTTCGCAAGTTTCGCAAGCTCAAGACTTAACCCCGTGATTTCGGCAACATCTTCAACGCTCATGAAATGGTAACTCTCGATCCTGTACCTCCTCCTCAGCTCTTCAATCCTTTTCACTATCTCCTTGTATCTAACCCCCAGAACTATGACCTCGTAACCGTTCGTAGGTTCACCGCATCTCCTTTTGAAGTATCCCCTTGGAATGTATATTGCAGAACCATCCTCAACTATGAAAGGATCGTTTATTCCCATCCTAGCCCTAAAGATCTCTTGCTCTGCTCTAGTTTTGGCCGAGCAAAATATTATCGGTATATTCATCCTCTTTAGTTCTCTTATGGTTGGAATGGCATAATCGTACGAGTACATTTCATCTAGAAGGGTTCCGTCTAAGTCCGTGAATATGATGATGTTACTCATTACTATCATTAAAATGATCATCCGAACATTATAAGCGTTTCGGAGTATTCGTCCAAGAGTTTGTTGAATTCGTTGATGTCTATCTTTGCGATGGGTGGCATGACTACGTTTTTCTTGATTTCGCTCTTCTTCTTTATCACACCACATCTCCTAAGTTCCTCCACTATCTCGTTTCTCAGCTTATCGTTCGAAAGCTTGCTGTAGTATATCGTTGCCAAAGATTGCAGGAGCATCTCCTTTATGTGTTCCTCCCCCTTCTCCTCATGTATGTGTGGATTTAAAGTTTCGATTTGAAACACCTCAATTCCCGAAGAAACAGCTTCCTTGTATTCCGTTTCTCCCTTCCAAAACTCTTCAAGCAGATATATCAGCTGATAGGGTTCCACCGAGTAGCCGGTTGAGAATGCCATGATTTCGGCAAGTTTCATTGTCATTGCATGCTCTCCCGCATTGCCCGTTTTGATTATGCTCGTCTCAAATCCCGTCTGAACTGCCAGAAGCATGTTTAGATATTTGTTTGTGATCTCCGAAACCCTTCCCCACTTTCTGAAGTACAACCTATCCTCAATCACCTTGGGCTTGTACCTCCAGTGAAGTCTAACCATCGTGTAAGGTGTTTTGGATATGCAGAAACCCGCACAGTATAGTCTGACGTATTCATTAACCGAACAGGGAATATAGTTATCAGCATCGACAAAACCGACGTAATCGCTACCAATCCTCTTGGCGAGTAACAAACCTATAATCATTCCCTCAGCCTTTCCATTTCTAACGAAACCCGTTTCATCCAAAATCTGTTCGTATCCAACCTCCTTAAACGCAACACCCAAACCTGGATCCTTCTGATGAATCAGAGCAATAGGATGCTTTGTAACCCTATAAAAATCGGAAATCACATCCCTTTCCATTTTAAATATATCCTTCTCCCCCCTCTGACTGTTTGAGACAACTACGATGTTGCATCCGAGCGGAATAGATCTCAAAACTCCGTCGAGCAGGTGCATCTTCTCATCCTTTATTGGGACTACTATCGTGAGACGGTGGAGGATCTCATCTATCTCCTCTTTCGAAAATCCTCTGAGTAATGCCGTCTCAATCTCTTTAGATTCGAGTTTTAGAACCTTTTGAACCTCATGAATCTTTATACATCCAAATATCTCCGTATGTTTCGGTAGTTCTATCAGCATTAACAAGATTCTAAATTGAGGATATATAAAGGTTAAGACATGTTTGTTATTTCGTGGAACGGTTACGATGTTTGCAAAATGAACACGCTTTAAAGCTCCCTTCCAAATTACATTATAATCATAATCATAATTTATTCAAAGCTTCAATTAAAGTACAGTATTATTTTACCAATATTTATATTTAAAAGAATTATATATTTTTATCCATGTTGTTGACTAACACCGAAACGATTTAAGTCCATCCTTCAACCTCAAGATATGTTTCTGAGGTTTAAGAGGGAAGTTTTAAAGATGCTTAAGGTTGATGAGAAGTTCGTTAGAGAAAGCGATCATGCTGATCTGGCATGTACAATCGCTTTCAAGCTTGCCAAGGAGCAAAAGAGAAATCCTCAGGAAGTTGCCGAGGAGATAGTTGCAGAGCTCGAGCCGAGAGAGTACATAGGAAGCATAGAGGTTGCAAACGGCTATATAAACTTCTTTGTAAGTGAGGAATTTCTGGAAGATACCGTTAACGTTATACTCGATCAGGATTACAACTACGGATCTCCAAGGCTTAGGGGAGAGGTTTTGATCGAACACACCTCAGCCAACCCAGACGGGCCTTTGCACATAGGACACATAAGAAATTCGATAATAGGAGATACACTTGCAAGGATAATGAAGAAGGCGGGCTTGAAGGTTAGAACTCAGTACTACGTCAACGATATGGGTAGGCAGATCGCGATCACGGCCTTGGGCTACAAAAGTTTTGGGATCGACAGATCTAAAAAGTCCGATCATGCAATCGTTGAGGCTTACATAAAGATGAACAAGGAACTTGAGGAAAACCCAGAGCTCGAAAAGGAAGTTGAAGATCTCATGATCAGGTACGAGCAAGGAGATGAGGAGGCTGTAAGGCTATTCAGAGAAGTTGTAGAGATGGCCTTGGCCGGAATTAGGGAGACCTTGCAAAGGCTCAACGTGCAGCACGATGAGTTCGTATGGGAGTCCGAATTCGTAAGGAACGGCTATGTAGATAGGATTTTGAAGATGCTCGATGAAAAGGGGTTGTTAAAGAAGGACGGTGCTTGGATAATTGATCTAAGCGATTTGGGATATGAGAAGGAGGTTGTAGTTAGGAGGGAGAACGGGACGACGTTGTACATAACGAGAGATCTCGCCTACCATCTATGGAAGAATGAGAACTTCAAGAGATTTATAAACGTGCTTGGAGCTGATCACAAGCTCGTCGGAAGGCAGTTACAGGATATCCTTAAGCTGTTGGGCTTAAAACCGCCTGAAATAGTCTTCTTTGAGTTCGTTTCCCTGCCTGAGGGTTCTATGAGCACTAGGAGGGGTAAGTTCATATCAGCGGATGAGCTCATCGAGAAGGTTTACGGCGAAGCTAGGAAGATAGTTGAAAATAGGGAAGAGCTTAGCAAGGAGGAGAAGGAACATATAGCAAGATCAGTTGCAGTTGGGGCTTTGAGGTTTGATTTCGTCAAGATCGCTCCAGAGAAGCCGATGGTTTTCGATTGGAAGAAGGCATTGGACTTCGAAAGGCAAACCGCAGCTTACATCCAGTATTCTCATGCCAGATGTTGCTCGATTTTGAGAAAGGCTGTTGAAGGTGGAATGCCCGATTTGGAGTTTAGCGGAGAATTATGCACTCCTTTAGAGAGGAAACTCGTAGTTTTACTTTCAAAGTTCTCTTACATCGTTCAGAGGGTCGTTAACGAGCTAAAGCCCAACCTCTTTGCCGAGTATCTACTAAAGGTGGCCAACACTTTCAACGACTTCTACCAGGATCATCCCGTTCTTAAAGCTGAGAGCGAGCTTAGGATGCACAGGTTGGCGATAGTCGACGCTACGAGGATAGTCCTCAGAAACGGACTCGAATTGCTCGGAATCGAACCTTTGGAAAGGATGTAGAATGAGAGTAGCTGTGATGGGGATCGGAAACGTACTGATGGGAGATGAAGGTGTAGGTGTAGCCGTTATCAACGAACTTAGAAAGTTAAAGGTTAGAGCAGACATATACGACTGCGGAACTACGGGTATCGATATCCTGAACATCATAGCCGACTACGACAAGGTCATCGTGGTTGATGCCGTTAGAGGATTTGGAAAGCCCGGAGATGTCGTCAGAATTAAACCAGAGGAGCTTAAAAGCCGTAGAATCATTTCTATGCATGATTTGGATTTCGTATCGGTCATCAGCATCGCAAAATCTGTGATGAAGTTGCCCGAGATCGTGATAATTGGAATAGAGGTTGAAAGGGTTGGGGAGGGCTTGGAGATTTCTGAAAGTGTTAGGAGGGCAATTCCGAGGGCCATTGAGGAAATATTGAAGGAGCTTGAAGGCTGACAGATCTACCACACACCGTAGATCTCGTATCCACAGTTGGGGCATCTCCCATCCTTGATCTTATTTTCCAAAACCCTGTACGAATACCTCCTTATGAGCAATTCTCCGCAATTGGGACAGAACGTATTTTCGTTCCTATGTCCGGGAACGTTTCCAATGTAAACGAACTCAACACCTTCCTTTCTAGCCATCTCTATGGCTTTTTCAAGGGTGCTTATCGGAGTTGGAGGATTTCTAAAGAGATACGCTGGAAAGTACCTCGTGAAGTGTAGGGGTATCTTAGGCCCAACGAACTTCAGATGATTTTGAATGACCTCCGCAATCGTATCTTCACTGTCGTTTACATCGGTAACGATCAGATTTATCATCTCGACATGAATCCCGAGCTCTACAGCCTTTTCAGCTGTCTTCCAAACGAATTTGGCCTTTCCTCCGCAGTACCTCTCGTAGACATCATCGTTCCCCTTTATGTCTATGTTCATGGCATCCAATCCAGCTTCTCTGAGCATCTTTAAAGCCATGGGAGTCATGAAACCGTTTGAAACGATTGTATTGACCATACCTTCTGATCTTGCAATCTTAAACGCGTCCAATAGAAATTCGAAGAGCAACGTAGGTTCGTTAAAGCTGGCACATAGTCCTATATCTCCAAAGATCTTTGCTTTATCGACCAACTCCCCGGGTGTAACTTCTCTATAAACGACTGGAGGATTTACCTTTGAGAGGTGCCAGTTTTGACACCACGGACAATCCAAGTTGCAGGAGTAGGTTGAAAAAGTCAGCGTGGTTTTGCCCGGCTTGAAGTGGAAAAATGGCTTTATCTCCATGGGTCTGCTTTCCATCGCACTGATGTTTCCGTACGTTAATGTGTAGAGCTTACCGTTATGGTTGATTCTGGTTCTGCAGAATCCCATTTCTCCTTCTTTGATCTTGCAGAACCTCCAGCAGAGCTGGCAGACTATGTGATCCTTCACCTTTCGATACAACTTAGCTTTCTTCATAATTTTTTAATAGTTGAGGTTGTTTATCTTTCTGACTACTCTGGTTATTGATACATCAGTTAGCCTTTGAACTAATCTTTGAATTGTACTTAAGTGCATTTCAGCGTATTCCAAGAACTGTTAAATGTCATAATAACCTTAAGAGGAAGGAAATCAAATCTGAAGATATATGAGTTCGCTTTGGATGAAAAGGAAAAGTTATAGACGAAAGTTATTAATTTGATCTTATGCTTAGACATGGAACTGTTGCGAGATGTTTTG
>CAYMEG010000030.1:0-12086 GCA_964389535.1 uncultured archaeon
GTTCGTCCCACTTCCTTCTCTGTCTCCATCTGGATATGGCAACCGCAGCAATTCCTCCACAAACTATCACAGCGACGCCGATTCCTATATACGTCAGCATCTTCGTATCTAACTTAAGGCTAAATCCTTCCGATGTTGGCGTTTCCGTCGGCTTGGATAACGCCTCACTTTTAAGTTCCGAAATCATGTCATTTACCTTCGTATTAAGGGGTTCTAGGGCACTTAGTACCTTGTTTGCTAGATTCTTAGCTTCGTAATATTCCTCCAGCTCGATATAATCCTTAACCTTATCCGATCTGCTTAGTATATCCTCGTATTTCGACTTTATTTCAGCCAATTCGATTTCGTACGTTACAACCGCCTTTCCTTCGTTCTTAGCCTGCTGAATTAGATATTCAAGCTTGACGATTGCAACCTTTAGATCGTCCAGTTTCTCTTCAATTTGATCGTATAGAAATAGAGCCTCAGTCTTATTCAATCCTGATTCAGCTTTGTTCAAATAGTTCTCAGCAGATTTAAGACTTTTATCGGATTTCACATATTCTCCATCGTTGTAGTAACTTTCAGCCAATGTGATGTTGTTCGATGCCATTTTGATGTACCTGCTGAGTTCGATCGTATTCGCACCCATCTCGTCGAGTCTTTCAACCTCGGATCTTATCTGAGATAACCTGTTCTTCAAAGCGTTTATGTCCTCTAGGAATTTGGTAGGATTAACTATTATAACCGTAACGGGCGGTAGAACTCTATCCTCGGCATCCTGCACATCTATCCACAGAATTGCTTTTTCTTCAAGTCTCGACGTTATTGACGGAATCGAACCCGTCAATTTGATTTCAATTGAAGCCACACCGTCCAAAGAGTCTGCGTCAGGAACACGTAAACTAAAATCTTCAATATCTAGCGTAGCAGCTCCATTCTTATACCTTAGATCTATACTTACATCGGCATCTTCAAGGGATGTACGGATGTAGTAATATCTGTCATCGATTTTTTTAGCATCCTCATCGGTTTTGGGTTCGATCTTGTAGTATATCTCAACGTTATCGCCTGGATTGAAAGTTATAGTTGTCTCGTTGGGTATGTAAGTTTTATCATTAACTTTTATAATTGGTTCAGCGAAATTATCTTTCGTTACCGTTTCCGCTCCAAGAACGGGTTTAGCATAAATAACAATGAACAGAATAAAAAATAACACGATCAACTTTTTCATTTGACCACCTCATACCAGCGGTTCTATATCCTCATCGAAGATGGCAAGCGTCTTTTCAATTCTCTCCTTTTCAAGTTCTTCTATTTCCTCCTTAGCTTCAACCGCAAGCCTCTGCAACTGCTTTACCCTTGGAATATCGGTTACATTTGCTAAAACCACCAAAGCCGCTACATACTTCGTTCTTCTCGTTGGATAATCTCCAGCCCTGACCTCAACTCCGGCTATCTGCCCCTCAAGCCAGATCTTTGCCTTCTCCAAACCCTTTCTATCTAAATGCTCCGGTGGTCCGGCGACCAGTATCAACGCCCTTTCAGCACTCCTTATGTTGCAAGGAATCGTAAGTCTTCCCAAAGCTGCCCTTCTAACTAGAGAAGCTATCTTCGTAGCTTTATCATCTTCTATCAGATTCGGCTCTTCCTCCCTCTTCTTAAGGAAAGGTAGCTTAAGCTTTGACTTCTTCTTCTCTTCAGCTAAGCTTGTAGCGTAGCCTATTGCAGAAATTCCACCTCCTTTAAGCGTGTTTATAACCTCAGCGCTGTCTATTACCATCTCCCCAACCAATCCCTCTTCAACTGGTTCTCCCGCCCTTGCCAGAACAGCCAACCTCTTTACGATCTCCTCATTTATCTTAGCAAAGCTCTCCTTTAAGCTTAAACCTTCATACTTCCAAGCTCCGTTATCAACCAATATAAGGTTGTCAGTGTATTTGAGCAGTGAAACCATGCTTCTTGCAGCGTTTAGCGAGTACAACTTTCCTTCCTCAGGGGCGGGGAGTATTCCCACTACGTAAACTGGCTCAGAATACATTTCTGAGAGGTACTTTGCCAAAACAGGTGCACCTCCGCTTCCCGTTCCTCCTCCCAAGCCAGCTATAATTAGAAAAGCATCTATCTCATGCGTTCCCCTTTCGTCTATCGCACTCAAGATCGTTTCGATCTCATCTTGGGCAATCTTAGCTCCAAGCTTGTTGTCCGTTCCGACTCCGTGTCCTTTAACCACGGTCTGACCTATCAGGATTCGATCTCTCATTGGCACGTGCCTAAGCCCCATCAAGTCTGTTCTTGCGGTATTTACAGCTAGAGCTTTGATCGTGATTCCTGATCCTCTCATCTTCTCGTTTTCAAGGAATAAGTCAAGTATCTTTCCTCCACATTGTCCGAAACCGATTACAAAGAACTTCATGGTTTCACCGCTAACATAGCGTTTAAGCGATTTTAATTTAAGCCTTTCTGTAATTGTTATATTAATCATATGGAGTTTAAGGAGGTGATGCGATGTTCGTTGATGATTACAGCTTTGGTAGAATAGTCATCAACGGTAAAACATATAGAAACGACGTGATAGTATCTAAAGACTGGATTAAACCAAATTGGTGGCGAAAGGAGGGGCATTCGGTTTGTCTGGAGGATATTAAGGATGTACTTGAGAGAAATCCAGAAGTGATCGTGTTTGGAACCGGTGCGTATGGCGCGGTTAAAGTTGGAAGGGATGTTATTGAGGAGTTGAGAAAGAGAGGAATAGAGGTCATATGCGAGCCTACAGCCAAAGCCGTTGAGGTATACAACAGATTACTGAAGGAGGGTAAAAATGTCGTTTTAGCTGCGCATCTGACTTGCTAATGTAATTCTACTCCTTTCATCCTATTATATTCGATTTCCGCCAATATTATTTCAAGTAAATCTCTTTCCTCTGGAATTATCTCCATCAGTCGTATCAGCAGTGATCTGACTAGTGAGATATCCCTTTTGCATCTTTCTATGAGCGGGATTAGATAGGGAATTCTAAACTCCCCGTTGGAATAATGAATGTCCCTCAGCATTTCATCGCTTACAGGCTTAAGTGTATCACCTATCTTTGGAGCCGTTCTCGGTTCATCCAAATTTATTCTGCATAGGGAGATACATCTTGCAACCTTCTTACCTTCCGATATATCAGGCATGAATCTCCTTATCTCCTCCCTATCGAGTTCTCCCAAGTATTTCGCGTATTCCGGTTCTTCCTGATAGACAGAAGCAACTATAGCCAGAATATCCCCACAGAGAACGATGTCTCCAACAGATACGTCCTCCACCTCAGCTTCAAATTCGCTGTGGCTAAGAACTCTTATCACCTTTCCAATCATTTGAATGAAACTCGAAGCGTTGGCTATAAAATTGTTTGGATGTTAGGTGATCTGATAGTGCTTAAGTTGAGGTCTTCATTGTGCTTAGATTTGAAAGCCGTGCATAGATACCTTTTAGTTTCGTGTGGACTTAACGTTGGGATGATGCCTACGGGGTCCGAGCCGTAGTGATGACCGTGCCCTACTCTGAATCGTGATGAGTCACTCCCCTCCTGAACGGTGATGAGGACAGGTAGGACTACTGATTTCTTATGAATCTTCACGCATCGTCGCATTGGCAGTCCTTGAGATGTGCTCAAAGGGTTGAAAAGAGGTTTGTGCAGGTGAAGCAGGAACGAGAAAGCCGGTAGATAAGATTGCAAAGGAATTTGAAAAGGAGTACGTCAAGGTTATCTGCTTTGCCAAGATCGAAGCTACGAAGAGGGACTTATTCACGCCCGGGGACTATATCTACGTTAAGATGTTGCTCGATAAAGGCGAAATAATCGAATATAAGAAGCACATACCGGTTATAGTCGTTCCAAAGGGTAATCCGAAGAACATAACATGCTTCAAGCCAAGTCTGGAGTTAGATCGGCTGTAGGCGATGAGAACATTGCAATCGGAGTTTGCAAGAATATCGTGGGATGTAACCACGACACAATTTCATTTAAGCTTTCTCTTACAAACAGAATAGCTGTTCTTAGGGTGGAAAGATCGAGTGGAAGCGTTGAAGAGATTCCGAGAAATCCCAAGAACATGTTCGTTCAAAATCTGCTTAAAGGCAAGATAACCAGAAAAAATGGGCATTACGTGTTTGAATTGTACACACAAATGTGGCGATGTTGTGCTTGGAATTCGTCCCGAAGACTTATTCGTTGCGAAGGTTTTGGACGTCTATCCGTTGACATTTTCTACGGTGAGGGTTCTTTTGGATAATTAAACTTGTCTCTGAGACAAGAATGCGTTTGAAGAGAGTGACTAAATCCATATATCGTAATGTCGGCTATACCAATTCGACAAGCTTAGGCTTGAAGATCTTTCTCCATTTCTCAAATTCATCTTCCGTTAGTAGGTGGAATTCAAACGGGTTATCCAAAGGTAAATCAGCAATTTCTTCAATCTTTGCAATGATCTCGGCTTTCTTCAAATTTCCCCTAACATTGGCTACGATCATGATATCGATATCGCTCCCACCTGCAGCCTTTCCTTCAACGACGCTACCGAAAAGATACACCTTTACATCTCCAAGAATCTCTCTAACAGCAGATACAATGTTCGGAATGTACTTCCGATAGTTTTTAACGATTTCAGCCCTTCTCCTTGCAAACTCTATCAACAATTTCGATCACCTCTTCGGCGATTTTTATAGCTTCTTCAGCATCTTCCCTCTCGTATTCCACATTTAAATATCTTGCATTTATATACATACTTTCAAGGAAAATTAAGGATTTCCTGTCGAATTCTAATTTCTTTCCGAAAATTGTTGATAAGATCGAAAGTAGCTTTCTTATCGAGTGGGTTCTTGGAATCTCTCCGGATAAGTCTAAAATTACGGCCTTCAAATAGAGCTGGACGGATTGTTCTGCCATAAAACAGGCGACATCGTATTCTCCAGCTTTCAGCCTTTCCTTCGCCCCGTTTAGAAATCCCTTTGATCTTCTCTTCAGCAGTTCAACCTCATCCCTGTGCATCTTAAACAGTTGGAAAACTACTAAATAAATCTTGATCGTACAGTCCGATGGGAGGATAACGGTATGTGAGACTTCAGATGACAACTTCTGGAACGATTGGCAGGGGTTGATAAGAAAATCGGGTGATATAGTTCTATTGCCAGAGTTACCAGCTTACCCTTGGTTTGCAAAATATCCGATGTTCAACAGAAGGATTTGGAATGATGCTCTGAGAGACCACAACAAGCTTATAACCAAGCTAGAATACGAATACATCTATGTTTATGAAGGAGAAAAGCCAGAAATCAGAGATGCAACGCACATCGTGATTATGGGAGGCCCAATGGGAGTTTATGAAGAAGATGAATATCCGTTTTTAGCTCAGGAGAAGGAGACGATAAGGTAAGCCATCAAGCAGAAAATTTTGGGAATCTGCTTAGGAGCGCAACTAATAGCAAGCGCATTGAGAAAGAACGTATATCCGTACAAGAAGGAATTGGGATGATTTACAGTTAAGAAGGTTAAAGATGATCTCGTAACCAAAGATCTACCTGATGAATTGGTAGGCATGATGACAAGTTTGAACTTCCAGAACGCTGGTGATGTAATTAAAAATTAGAGTAACGCGATAGGACTTCAGTTTCATCTGGAAGTTACCCACGAAATCGTGAAAGATTGGGTTGAGAGAGAAGAAGGAAAATGATAATTGCCGAAACGGACAGATACATCAAAGATCTACACGAAAACTGTAGAAAGCTTTTTGATGCATTTATAAACCTTAGTAAGTCTTAGCAACTCCAGTGAGGTACCCCTCTTCACCACAAACTATACACTTGCCTTTATATTCAAAATTATCAAGCCAATCGGGAAACTCCTCAAACCTACCAAGCACAGATCCTTTTGCGTTTTCTTCAATAGTTTCACCACATTCGGTGGATTCGCAGAGATATATCAAGCCCACTCCTCTCCTTTCAACCCAGCTCGCTAGTTCATCCAGATTGTCGAAGAATTTGATCCTCTCCCTCATCGACTCAATTGCCCTACTCCTCAGTCTCTCCTTAAACTCCTTAGCCCACTCCTCAATCTTCTCCCTGGTTATCTCATCGATGCTTAGACTGAACTTCCTCTTTTCATCTCTGAACGAAGCTACGACCGTCCTGTTTTCGGCCTCCTTTGGCCCTATCTCAAATCTTATTGGAACTCCCTTAAGCTCCCACTTGTAATACTTTGCTCCAGGTCTTTCATCACTGTCATCGAGTACAACCCTGTAGCCAAAACTCTTCAACCTCTCAAAGAGCTCTTTCGATAGTTCTTCAACTTGAGTCTCCTTACCCTTATACAGGATCGGGATTATCACTATCTGAACGGGAGCTACTTCAAACGGAAGTACCAAGCCCAAATCATCACCATGAATACTTATCAAAGCGGCAATGCACCTTTCAGAAATACCGTAGCATGTCTGATGGACGTAAGCGTGTCCGCCGTCGGGCGTTTCGTACTTTATATCAAAAGTTCTCGCAAAGTTATCTGCCAAATGATGAACCGTCCCTATTTGCAACGTTCTTCCATCCGGCATTATAGTATCGAATGCTATTGTGTAGTCCGCTCCAGGGAATTTATCCCAGTCCGGACGTCTGAAGATCAGATAAGGAATTGCCAAGAAGTCGTAAAACTCTTTATAAAGTTTGACAGCCTCTCTGACTTGCTGCTCAGCTTCCTCATAGTTGCGATGTGCCGTATGAGCTTCTTTGAACGATGTAATCTCTCTCAGTCTTATGAGGGGACGGGTGTGCTTAGTTTCGTACCTGAACGTGTTTACGATCTGGTAAACCTTAAGCGGCAAATCAGCGTGACTTCTTATCCAAAGCTTGAAGATGGGATACATCGCAGTCTCGCTTGTCGGCCTCAACGCGAGCTTTACGTCCAAAGGTTCCAAACCACCGTGGGTAACCCAGTAAACCTCATCTTCAAATCCCTTAATATGCTCTCCCTCCTTTCTGAGCTCGGTTTCTGGGATCAGAGCTGGGAAGTAAACTTCATCGTGATCACTATCCAAAAGTTCTCTGAGCTTGGAATAAACTAACTGACGAAGTTTGAAGCCAAAAGGGAACCAGACGTATAGACCCTTAACTGGATACCTTATGTCCATTATCTCAGCCTGCTGAATGATCTCATGGAACCACTCTGAAAATTTCTGCTTCGGTGGTAACATCAAATCTTGCAATGAACGTTCGTTATTAAAGTTTTTGCAAAACTCTTAACAGCTCGATCGGCAACTAGGATTGATGAGATGTTCGAGATGTAAGGAAAAGGCCATTGCCTATTTAAAGTCATATAAAATCGCTCTATGCAAGAACTGCTATCCCAACTTTTATCTAAATCTCGTGAGTAGAAGTATAAAGAGGTACAAGATCATCAGGAGAGGTGAGAGAGTACTGGCTTGTGTTTCTGGAGGAAAAGATAGCTCTGCAATGGCCTTCGCTTTAAAAAAACTTGGCTACAACATAGAGATTCTGTACATCGATCTGGGAATTGGGGAGTATTCTGTAAGATCGAGGAAGGTCGTTGAAGAACTTGCAGAGGAAATAGACGTTCCATTTCACTTAGTTGAACTATCGGAATACGGGTTTACGATCGACGATGTGGACGTTAAGAAGGTTTGTTCTGTATGCGGAACTGCAAAGAGATATCTGATGAATAGATTTGCAAGGATGAACGGATTTGACATCATAGCAACTGGGCATACGGTTGAGGATATGATTCTGTTCTTCATCAAGAACGTTCTTAGTGGAGGGATAAAGTGGATTCCGAAGTTAATTCCGAGGTCTGAGGGTTTCAACGGGTTGGTTACGAGAGCTCGTCCGCTGTTTGAAAGGAGCGAAAAGGAAAACATGCTGTTCGTTCTATCCCTAAACATTCCTTTCTTAATCGATGAGTGTCCTCACGCTCCAAGAGATGTATGGAAGGAGATCATCTACGACATCGAAGCTAAAAAGCCGGGATTCAAGCGGAATTTTGTTAGAGGTCTGATAAAGCTTGCAAAGAGTGTAAAGATCGATGAAAGATGGAACTTAAGGAGTTGTAAGGTTTGTGGAGAACCGTCAAGCTCTGAAGTCTGTGCCTTTTGCAGATACGTCGAAAGGTTTGGGAGATCACGGCACCGATCACAACATTTTTAAGATGCTTAGATCAAGCATAGGCCATGGGTAAGACAGGTAGTGTAACCTGGGTTAAGATAAAGAACAGAAGGGGAGGATATAGGTTGGTTCCAACCAAGTGGCAGAACTACAAGAAACCCGGCCCCAATCAGAAGTACACTTCAGATGGAAAGAAGAGAAGGAGAATTCCGAGAAAGCCGAAGTCAATTCTGGGTGTTAAGAGCTAATACAACATTTTTAATCGTTTCTACATCTGCATCAGTCTTAAATCCAACCCCAGAGTAGTGTACCCTTGATGCCCTGTAACCCATACTTCTGAGCTCCTCGATAATTTTAACGACCTGTGGTGGAGATGTCTTCAGCATCATCGCTATGTGGTGGGTCGTATATCCAAAAGGAACGTCTATTTCCTCATAGATCAATTGCAAGAACTTCCTAAGCTTTTTCTTTGTACCTTCATCGACGTGCATTCCATCAACATCGTCGATCATAGCCTTCACGAAAACTTTGTTGTGCAGCTCCCCAAGCCAAAGTGGTCCGATCATGACAAATCTACTTCCACATCTGCATTTCTCCAAAGCTTTACCATCCATCGGTAACCATTCTCTATTCCCGCACTTGAAGCAGTAAAATAGGTAGCCAACTTTCTCGTAAATCTTCCCAGCCAAAGCCACGGATCTTCTAAGCTTCACATGAACCCTGTAGTAGTGTTCTCTTGCCCAAGAAACCAAAACCTCAACTGCCTTATCGTACTTCGTAGCTTCCCTGACTATCTTACCAATCAGGGTTCTCAAACCAAGTTCGGGATAGAATTCGGTTTTCTCAGCATAGATGGCGTACTTCCTTAAGCCAGCTACGGGTGCTGAACCACACAAAGCGGCTGTATCGGTTGCCGTAACGCTTAGGTACTTCAAAGCAGATAGACAGGCTGCATCTATGAATTCAGTAGGGGAACCAAATGGATCCAAGTCAATGTGGGTGAATCTACTCTCCCTCATCAAAGCAACGGCATCCCTGTTGAAAACTTCGGCTTCTATTTCGTTCAGTTTGAGGTTTTCTTTGATCAATTCAACCGCCCTTGGATTTTTATCGTTGAATGTTGATCTAAATCCAGCCTCCAAGCATGCTCTAATTCCCCTTACACCGGTAGCTGCCAAAGCGTCGAGCGATCGAACTTCTCTGGATTCATCCTTGGCGATGACCCTATAGGCCAATACATCCAAATGTCTGCAGAAGGTCATCTTTGGATTGTAGAACACATCCTTATCGAGCTTTATCCTAGCCTTTCCTTCTTTTACGATCATGGAGGATCCTCTCCACGATCTCCTCTGCAACTCTGTTTCGGTTATCTTTGGTGAGAATTACAACCTCAAATTCTGAACGGATCCTTCTAAGTAAGGGATGCTGAGCCTTTAAATGTATTGAAAATAGGAGGTCGTCGCGATTTAAGAGTTTCTCAATAGCTTCAACAAACTTCTGGCTCTTCAGCTCCATGGGACCTATTTCATCTAGAATTACCAGATCTGCATCGGCATAGCCTTTGATCCTGTCGGCGAATCTGTCGATTGATTCGACAAGGACACCGTATTTGCCGACCTTAAACCTACTTTTGTGACCGACCTTGGCGAGCCAAGATTCCTCACCACTTGAGAGGTCTATAAGCTTGAAACCGATTCTAACACCCCTATCCCTAACCTCCTTCGTAACAAACCCTTTAACATTCAACTTGTCCTTTAGAGCTTCGTAAACCTTTAAGCAGAGCGTAGTCTTTCCTATACCCGGTCTACCGGTCACTGCGATCTTCACGAAATATTGCTTGCAAGATAATTCTAAATACTTTACCAGTCCAAACTGAGTAGACAATCGGATATTATATCCGCAACACTCACATGGCTGATTGGACTAAGAACAGTATCCGTTGCAACCAATCCTTCCACTCCACATTCCAGCATCTTCTTCAGCGCATCCTTGGCAAGGATCGCATGGGTGCATGCCACGTAGACCTTACCGCAGTTAACCTTCTTCAAAGCCTTGACAGCTTGAACCACCGTCCCCCCCGTTGAGATCATATCATCGACGATCAGAACATCCCTACCAGAAACATCGGGCGGAGCAGAATCTATTATAACGTTTTCAGCATCGATCCTCATCTTCTGAAGATATATATAGTCGAGATCCAAATCCTCTGCAACGATCTTCGCCCACCGAACAGCTTCCTCATCTGGTGCAACCACTATCGGATCCTTCATCTCGAAATTTTTACGGACGAAGTCTGCAATCTTATGCATTGCCGTGAGGTTTTTAACTTCGAATCCAAAGAAGGAATTAAGATCCTTTAAGCGGTGAAGGTGAAAGTCGACGACGATCATCCTATCGATTCCGGCACTCCTCAACAGATCTGCAACTATCTTAAGTGAGAAGGCCTCACCCCTGATTAATCTTCCATCCTGCCTTGAGTAAGGAAAGTAAGGGAATACTCCCGTGATGCTTCTGGCATCGTAATCCCTCAGAGTCTTTATCAGAAACAGGGTTTCGATTAACATTTCGTCTGGATTGTGCGCAAAGGAATTGACAATGATCACGTCTTCACCTTCAACATCGGTAGATATCCTGACGTACTTCTCCCCATCCGGTAGCTTCTCAAGTTGAGCGTAACCTAAAGGAAAATCTGTTAAACGAGAAATTTTAATCGCCAAAATACCTTGTGTAGCAGGTATTATCAGAGGCATATGGTTAGTTTGCGAGACTAAGTTAAAACCTTTATGGGTTTATATACCCCCTCCCCCCTTTGTTTCCTGTGGAAACTGCGAGGGAGTATAGTGCACATGTTAACGATAACACGAAAATTAAAGATATCCGATAATACATGGTTTAGACAGTTATTCTTATAGATCTTGATCGATCCGATCTTTATAACCAATCTTTTGTTAAAGACAATGTAAACTAAATCAATATAACTATAAAAATAATAAGTAGGGGATTTATAATTTCATCTGGAACTCCAAACTTCATTTAAAGTTTAAGATACTTAAAAATTAATTAAATAGATTTTATTCTTCGACTGCTATCCTTTCAAGCTGGCTCGATACGTTCCATATCAACGTTCTTACATGCATTGGTAGATTTGGATCTGAGGATAGTTCTTCAAGAATTGAGATTGCAGTTGCTGCTCTGACAGCTAAGCTATCTTTTCCATGCAGTAGATTTTCCTTAATTTCACTTGCAGCCCTCCTTATATTCCTCGGCACGGTGTCATCCTGTATGATTCTATCTAAAGCCTCCAAAATACTCTCGGGCACCTTTTCAGCCATGCGCATCACCTCAGAACTGTAACTTTTTAATATTGTATCGTTGTTCATAATAACGTGGAGGATAAAAAAATTTCGGAAGCAGTGGAGTTGTTATTTAAAGGCGCCAAAATGCTTGCATATCACTGCCCCGCGTGCAACATGCCTCTTTTCAAATATGAGGGTAGAATAATCTGTCCGGCTTGTAAAAAGGAGGCTGAAATCATAGAAGAGGGTAGAGATGTTGTGGTTCGTTTAAAGGAGGATGAACGTGAAAGTGTTATCGAAAGTAAAGTTGATAAGGAGGTTGAAAGTAAAAAGGTTGAAGTAGTTACCTCTGAAAAGGATGAGAACATAGAAGATCTTCTAAAAAGTGTGATTCGCACTGTTGTAAGTAGATTGGTTGATGTGGCAACCAACGAAGATATTACGACGATTAAAGACTTTGTGAGTGTGCTTGATAACTTGCTAAATGTGCTTGAAAGGGTTAAGCGTATGAAGATTTAAAAATCAAATATTTAGTGGTGATGCAACATTGTTGATAAGGTATTTAAATCTTCTACAATGTGGTTTCACAACCAAATATTTTTATAATTTAGATTTAATTTACTTAATAAAATATCATCTTATATAAAGTAGTGAAATATTTAATCT
>CAYMEG010000031.1:0-12083 GCA_964389535.1 uncultured archaeon
TACCACATATACAGAGACATAAGAACTTACGGAAAGTACGAAACGTACTACGAGGAAGCTGGAAGGAAGGGAATGGTATTCATAAAGTACGATCCTGAGAATCCTCCGGTTGTTGAAAAATCTGGAGACAAGCTGATAGTCAAGGTTAAAGATATGCTAACCGGAGGTGAGGAGATAGAGATACCTGTTGACATGGTGGTTCTTTCAGTTGGAATGGAGCTTGAGGAGAGCGAGATCTTCACAATGCTCAGAGTTCCGTTCAGCGTTGACGGCTTCCTGCAGGAGGTTCATCCAAAGCTTAGGCCAGTTGAAACTGCGATAGGCGGTGTTCTGTTGGCTGGAGCCTGTCAGTTCCCGAAGGATACGGTTGAAACCACAGCTTCAGCTTCTGCTGCCGTTGCTAAGGCAGACAGCTACCTCGTTAAGGGTTATGCAGAGATCGAACCCTACATAGCGGAGATAGATCCCGAGAAGTGTGACGGATGCGGAGAATGCGTTGATGAATGTCCCACCGGAGCCATATCGATTCAAAACGGAAAGGCAGTCATAAGAGAGGCACTATGCAAGGGATGTGGAGCGTGCGGAGCTGTATGTCCAAATGAAGCGATAAACCTCAGAGGATACAGGTACGATCAGCTTAGGGCTATGATAGATGCCTTGAAGGAGGGGTAAAGGATGGCTGAGGAGAAGAAAGGTAAGAAGGAGTTAACTGTTAAGAAGTTGAGAGAGAGAGGTGTAAAACCGAGACCGGAAGTCATCGAAATGTCAAAGGAACAGAGGAGAATAATAAAGAAGATCAAGGAGAGTCTGAAGAAAGGGCCAAAGACGATCCCAGAGATTGCATCGGAAACGGGATTGCCCTCTGGAGTTGTGACTTGGTATGTCATGACGATGTTTAAGTACGGTGAGATCATCCCTGAGGAGGAAGTGAATGGATACTATAAGTATAGGCTTTCTGAGGTAACCGGTGAGGAGGAGGGTGAGTAAATGGTTAGGGTAAACCCAGAGTTTGCTGAAACCTTAAAGAAGTTTGGTGCCCAGAAGGTTACAGAATGTTTTAACTGTGGTAACTGTACGGCGATCTGTCCCCTCTCAGATAACAAACACATGTTTCCGAGGAAACTCGTAAGGTACATCCAGCTGGGGCTCGAGGAGAAGATAAAGCAGTCTCTTGAGCCTTGGTTGTGCTACTACTGCGGTGAATGTTCAAACACATGCCCGAGGCAGGCCGATCCCGGAGAGATCATGATGGCCATAAGAAGGTACCTGACGACGGCTTATGACTGGACAGGTATATCGAAAAGGATATACACCTCCAAAGGTTGGAAACTTTTCTTGATAGCTCTGTTCTTTGCAATCCCGCTCATAGCCATATACCTATTCCATGGGCCTATACATACCGATCACACCGATCTTGAAACGTTCGCTCCCGCGCATATAGTTCATCCCGTTGGCTACGCCTTCGGTACGATACTGGCAATTCTCGTGTTGTCGAACATATATAGGATGCATAAGTTCGTGATGAGCGGTGAGAAGATCCCCAAGTCTTTATATCTGAGCGAGCTCAAAACGTTAGCCGTGCATTTCTTAACTCAGGCGAAGTTTAGACTTTGTGAGAACAAGTCGATGTGGTGGAAGCACTGGCTACTGATGTCCGGATATACCGTTGCATTCATACTCGTCCAGATAGATTATCCGCTTGGGCAGATATTTGGAAAGTATCCATCCTTGACGGACTATCCGTTCCCACCACCGTGGCATCCCGTAAAGATCGCATGGACGTATTCGATGGGTGCGATGTTGATAGCCACGACGATATTCATGATAGAAAGGGTCAGGAAGAGGGATCCCGTTCACAAGTATTCACATTCCACCGATTGGATGTTCCTGATACTACTATGGTGCACGGTGTTTACCGGTTTGCTCACCCGTATATTCATGGAGCTCGACTGGCCACTTCCAACGTACTACGCATTCTCACTCCATCTGGCGTTCACGGTACCACTGTTGGGACTTGAGGTACCGTTTGCAAAGTGGTCTCACCTAGCTTACAGACCGTTTGCGCTTTACTTTGCAAGGGTTAGGGAGAGATACGAGCAGATGAAGGGATCTTCCTAAAATCTTTAATTTTTTGAAATTTCGGTAGACCTTAAAAATTAATTTGGAAAATCTTATATACAAGTATTAGGGAGGGGTCATATATGTCTGAGTTTTTGGGAATTGCCGTATTTACAGACAAATTCTTTGATCACGTTGTAGAACTTGCAAAAGCTGCAAAGAGGGCAGGGAAGACCGTGAAGGTTTTCATATCTGGAGAAGGCGTAAAAACTGTGAAAAACCCGAGGTTTAAGGAACTTCTAGAAGCTGCAGACCCCGAAAACGTTTTCATCTGTGAGGCGAGCTATAGGAGATACGTTGGAGAGAACATGGAAAAGCTAAAGAAACAAGAATCTCCTGTTGAAGGAGTTCCATACAAGAACTGGGTAACACAGGCTAAGAACGCGGAGTTTTTGAAGGATTGTGATAGATATATAAACTTCTGAGGTGTTTTAAATGAAGGGTAAGGAGGAGCACATTGCGGTTGTTGCCAAGGATGTTGAATCGCAGTTCGAAGCTCTAAGGGTTGCGTTGGGTGCTGTGCTGGAGGATCACAAGGTCGATCTCTTCATACTCGATCATGAGATAGACTTCGACTACATAAAGAAGATATGTGAGGAATGTGAGGAGGAGTTTAAGGATAATCTAGAGTTCTTGGCAGACATGGGGGGACATCTGTATTCCAACGTAAAGGAGAACGAAAAGTACAATTTCGAGATACTGAGTACGGATGAGATAATTGAGAAATTGAAGCAGTACAGTGTTGTTATCCCATACTGAGGTGATCGATATGAAGATTCTGTACGTGTACAAATCTGAGCCCGATGAAACTACGAAAAAGATAGCTGAGAAATTTGCAGAAGGAGCAGAGGTCGTTGAGTTCAAACTGTATGAGGGAAACGTTGACTACGATGAACTGGTCAAGAAGATCTTTGAGTGCGATAAGGTAATTTGTTGGTGGTAATTTCAATTTTTTATTTTTATGTCAAATTTTCCTAGGGTTATCATAGCCGGGGTTAGGAGTAAGATCGGAAAGACGATGGTATCCATCGGTTTAATGAGAGCTCTTACAAACCGTGGCTATATCGTTCAACCTTATAAGGTCGGCCCGGACTTCATAGATCCAAGCTTTCACTATTTTGCAACCGGGAGACACTCTCGCAATCTCGACGATTTTATGCTTTCAAAGGCCGATCTTATCGAGACTTTTGAGAGGAATTTCAGAGGAGCGGACATAGCTATAATTGAGGGGAAGACGGGTCTTTACGACTCGCACGATGGAGTTGACGAGAGGGGAAGTACTGCTCACGTTGCAAAGATACTGAAGTCGCCGGTTATCCTTATAGCTGACGTTGAGAGGATAAATAGAAGCATTGCTGCAATTTTAATGGGATACAAGCTCTTCGATCCGGAAGTTGATATAAGGGGGGTCATTCTGAATAGGGTGGGAAATCCCCGCCATGCTGCAAAGGTCAAAGCTGCGGTTGAGAGACTTGCAAAGATGAGGGTTTTTGGGTTGATTCCGAGGAAGGATATAAATATGCCCTACAGACATCTGGGATTAATTCCAGCACATGAGAGGGAGGAGTTCGAAAATCTGTTTGATGAGCTTGCAGAGCTTATGGAGAAACACGTCGAAATAGATAAAATTATCGAAATAGCCCAAAAGGCTCCGGAGCTCGAATATGTTGACGAGAATCCAATCTTTGAATATTCAAGTAGGGATGTTACGGTCGGTGTGATAAGGGATAAACCCTTCTCCTTTTACTATCAGGATAACATCGATGCACTCTCTGCAAGAGCCAACATCGTTGTAATAGACTCGCTAAAGGATAAAAAACTCCCCAAGTTGGATGGGTTGTACATAGGCGGGGGATTTCCGGAGGTTTTTGCCGAAGAGCTTGAAAGGAACAGATCCTTGCGAAGAGACATTTATGAGTTCTGCGATTCCGGAAAACCCGTATATGCGGAGTGTGGTGGATTGATGTTCTTGGGTGAGAGCATAATCACTGAGGAAGGGGAGTTTGAGATGGTGGGATTTTTCCCCTTTAAGACAGAGATGCACAGGAAGTTTCAGGCTTTGGGATACTGCGTATACAGGGCGATCAGATCTAACGTGATAAGCAAGAGAGGTGATACGGTCGTTGGACACGAATTTCATTACTCCAAGGTAATTCCAACCGGCAAGCTGGAGTTCGCATATAGGGTTAAGAGGGGAAGAGGTATAGACGGTGAATACGACGGTGTCGTTAAGAAGAACACCCTAGCAAACTACATCCACATCCACGTTCTGTCCTATCCGACCATGGTAAGGAGGTTCGTGCAGTTTGCGAAGGCTTACAAGGAACGTTAGCGTAAGCAAGAGTAGATGATTGTAGGCTGAAGAATAGTTAATAATTTGAAATCTTTAAATAATAATAAAAGATAAAAGTCTTGATTAGACACAACCAGTTGGCTTTGGTAAACCAGCGATTCTACAAGCGTCCTTAGCTGGACCCTGCGGGAACAGCTTGTAGATGTACTGCAAGTCGCAGTTCGGATTTACCTCTTTCTTACAGTACTTTACAAGCATTCTAATCGGTGGGGCGACACCATACTTCAGGAAGTACTCTCTAAGATACTTTATGATCTTCCAGTGCTCCTCCGTTAGATCGATCTTTGGACCGAACCTCGTATCATGTGCTAAAGCCTGTGCAACTTCTTCATCCCATTCCTCCCAATCCTGCAGGAATCCGTCCTCATCAAGTCTGAGCTTCTTTCCCTTTACCTCTAGTTCTGGCATCTGTTCACCCCCATTATTTAAAATCGGTTACTCACATAAATAATTTACGGTATTTGTCCATTTCGATCATTAATCACTTTGGATTTTATAGATTCCCAAATAGCTGATACGTTTGCATTTAATGAACTGGACTTAGACAAGCTTGAACTTGACTAATTAAAAACCAAAAAATTAATAAATTCTAAATTGGACGAAATATGCGGAAAAGACGACAATAATCCTTAAGAATTTGCACAAGAGGGGGTTAGATAAATGGATCTACAGTTCAGTTTTAAGAAGGGGGTAGATATATGATCTCCAGACGTAAATTCCTGATATTGGTTACAGCAAGTGCTGCAACGATGGCAACTGCCAAAGCATTTGTCTTCGGTGAAACCGAAGAGGAGACGGAATTAAAAAAATTAGAATCTGAACTTTCAAAGTATAAGTGGGGTATGGTCATCGATGTCGACAAGTGTACGGAGTGTATTAAGGAGCTGATGAAGAAAACTGGAGCTAAGAGCGTCGAGGAAGTAGTACCGCCTTGCATAAAGGCTTGTAATATCGCCAACAACGTCCCAGAGTTTGAGGAAGAGAAATTCAAATGCTACCTGATGAGGATCATTGAAGTTAGAGCTACGAAGGATGCTGAACCCTTGTACATGCCCGTAATGTGTCAGGAGTGTGAGTATCCGGCATGCGTTGAAGTCTGCCCAACGAAGGCCTCTTACAAGAGGGTGGATGGAATAATAGTCATAGATCTACACAGATGCATCGGTTGCAGGTACTGCATGGTTGCCTGCCCGTATGATGCAAGGAAGTTCCTGTTCAAGGATCCACTTGAGGGGTTGAAGCAGATCAATCCGGAGGCTCCGATAAGGAAGGATGGAGTGGTTATGAAATGTGAGTTCTGCCTCTGGAAGATAGATAGGGAAAGGGCACTGGGCTTGGAACCAAAGCCCGTGTGTGTGGAGGCATGTCCAAAGGGTGCACTCATATTTGGTAACCTTAATGATCCGAACTCAGAGATATCGAAGATAATTAGGACGTCTAAGGTAATTAGACTCAGAGCGAGTTTGGGAACGAACCCGAAGGTTAGGTATAAGCTGTGAGGGGGTGATCGTATGGCGATAGAATTTAAGAAGATTGAGGGCATATCACCGGGATACTATGGGATCTGTTTGATATTTCTAATTCTAACGCTCTTGGGTGTGTACGCATACTGCTTACAGTACACCTTAGGTCATCAGGTTACCGGACTGAGCCAACACGTAACATGGGGGTTCGGTATTGCTGGAATCTGTTACTTCATAGGAGCAAGCGCTGGTTCACTGATAGTTTCGGCATTGGCGGGTGTATTCGGTAAGGAGGAGTATAAGATATTCTCAAGATCTGCAGCTTTCTTCGCAGCAGCGATGATCGTTGCTGCTATAGGTTCGATCGTCACAGACATCGGAAACCCGAGAAACTTTGTAAATGCAGTTCTATACTTCAACCCAACGTCGATCTTCTCATGGAACGCATTTCTATATTCCAGCTACTTCGTAATCTGTTGCGTATACCTATTGGCTCAGTTTGAGGAGAAGGAGTTTTTGACTAAGTGTCTGGCTGTGTTGGCTGTGGGTTGGGCAGTTCTGGTTCACAGTGGTACCGGTGCCATCATCGGTTTTGTCTATTCGAACGAACTCTACCACTCAGCGCTGACACCACCGCTGTTCATAATATCGGCCATTGCAAGCGGTCTGGGGTTGTTAATTCCGACGTACATATACACGTTTAAATGGATCGGTAGACCGCTCGATAGAGATCTGATATGGAGTTTTGCAAAGATCATGGGCGCCATGGCAATACTCATGCTCTACTGCTTCATCGTTGAAGGACTGGAGGTCGGATATGTCCCATCGGGCTACCATGCTGTAAGCATGATGCTCTTCGACTGGAGGTATCCGTACGCGTGGGTTTACTGGTTTGTCCAGATCTTGGGATGTCTACTGGCGCTTGCTCTACTGCTTAGCCCATGGAGGAGAAGGGAATGGGCTGTGGTTGCAGCATCACTCCTGATAGCCATCGCTGTGTTCGGTGAGAGGTACACGCTGGTCACTCCGGGACTTGCCTATCCTAAGGAGATATTCCCAGGGATGGAGATAGAACCGTCTAAGATTGTTTCCTACTATCCAAGCTGGGTGGAGGGTGCGATAATTCTTGGATTGCTGGCTGGTGTTTATCTGGCCTACTGCATAGGTATTAGGATCTTTGCGTTGTTGCCAGAGAGGGGGGAGGTGGAGAAGAAATGATAGAGTACGTTATCGGTGTGATCTTACCGTACGTTGCATTTATAATCTTTATCGTGGGAACGATACACAGGATTGTAAATTGGGCCAAATGTGCTCAACCACTCAAGATAACAACACCGGCCGGGCAGGCCAAGTCCTTCAATTTCATCAGGAGAACTATATGGGATAGAATAGATTCACCGTTCACGAAGTGGGAAACGTTCATAAGGATGATACTTGAAGTGTTCTTGTTCAGGAGTCTATTCAGAAACACGAAGTATTATGTTGAGAAGCAGAAGCAGAATGACACCAGATGGTTATGGCTGTTTGCAATCCTGTTCCACTACATGTTGCTTGTGATAGTGATAAGACACCTGAGGTTCTTTACAAACCCAGTTCCAGACTTCGTTCAGTTCATAGACGAGCTTGACGGGCAGCCCGCAATCGTTCCTCCGCTTTACATGTCTAGCTTAATTGCATTGGTCGCTTTAGCGTTCCTCTGGGGTAGAAGGATATTCTTGGCTAGGGAGAGGTGCATATCCCTTCCATCGGATCACCTGATACTGGGACTGATGGCCGGTATACTCATCAGCGGACTCGTTATGAGATACATAATCAAAACGAACGTTGCTGCTATAAAGATGCTTGCACTCGGTTTGGTTACTTTCCATCCGCCAAGCCAAGAGGTACTGAAGAGTATAGATTGGATATTCTACGTACATCTACTGTTCGTCTGTATAACCGTTGCTTATCTGCCCTTCAGTAAGGTCATGCACTTTGCTGGCATTTGGTTCAGCCCAACGAGGAACATGCCGAACAACAACAGATACGAAAGGCATATCAACCCCTGGGATCCAAATCCAGAATGGCCGATATTCGTTAGGGAGGGAAGAGCCGTTAAGCTTGATTGGAACAGGTACTATGAGATGTATAAGGATCAGCTAGATGAGATTGCTGAAAATAACTATACGATTAAACCTACGGAGTTTTGAGGTGATTTAGAATGAGTGAGGTTCCCGAGAAGCTTGAAATCAGGCAGAGGTTCCCCCTCTGGAAGGATTGGCTGAAGCCCATAACTCAGAAGGATATAAAACCTGGAATCGCTAGCTTCATAGCGACACCAAAGCAGGTTAACTCAGATTTCTTCAGATTGCCCTTCGGTGATGTTGAGAGAGACGTCTTCAGCGAGGACTGGAAGTTGCCCGAAAACTGGAAGGAGATAGTCCTCAATGAGATGAAGGATACACTTGAAAAGAACAGAGCGTTTAAGCTGTTCTTGGACATCTGTGTCAGATGTGGAGCCTGCGGTGACAAGTGCCACTACTATTTGGGAACTGGAGATCCAAAGAACATGCCTGTGATGAGAGCGGAAACAGTCAGATCTGTTTACAGATACTATTTCACCACAGCCGGGAAGTTATTTGGAAAGTGGGCTGGAGCGAGACCTTTAGATGAGAACGTCATCAAGGAATGGTACTACTACATGTTCCAATGCTCGCTATGCAGGAGATGTTCACTCTTCTGCCCCTATGGAATCGATACGGCTGAGATCGTATGGTGGACAAGGAGGATCCTCAGCAAGATAGGGATAAATCAGAGATTCATGTGTATATCCATCGAGGCCAGTTCGAGGGTTGGAAATCACTTGGGGTTGTATCCGGGAGGTATGGCTGGTTCGATAGAGCAAGCCCTATCAGATATAAAGGATGTAACGGGATTCGATCTACATGCTTACATCAACAAGAAGGGCGCAGATATACTCTTTGTAGCTCCATCCGGAGACTACTTCGCCTCACCACATTGGTACGTCTTCATGGGTTACCTCCTCCTGTTTAGTGAGCTTGAAGAGAGGTACGGTATAACCGTTACATGGTCAACGTACGCTGGTGAGGGTGGAAACTTCGGTATATTCCATAGCTATGAAGCTGGACAGCTGTTGAATTCAAAGATATACAAGGAGGCTAAGAGGCTCGGAGTCAAGTTCATACTCGGTGGCGAGTGTGGGCACATGTGGAGGGACAAGCATCAGTTCATAAACACCATGAACAACCCGCCCGACCATGATGAGTGGAAGAAGTTCTGGGAAGACCCAGATCTGGGACATCTGAGCGGACATCTCAAGGGTATAAGGTTTGACAGCCATGTGTCTGCTCAAAACGGATGGGTTCACATACTTGAGTTTGTAGCCGCCCTGATAAAGCACAAGAAGATCGATATAGATCCAAGCAGAAACGACCATTGGAAGGTTACGTATCACGATCCATGCAACCTTGCAAGGGCAGTTGGACTAATAGAGGAGCCGAGGTACGTCATCAGATCATGCTGCAATTACTTCTATGAGATGCCTGAGCACGCGATCAGAGAGAAGACCTTCTGCTGTGGTGCAGGAGGAGTCTACCTTGGAGACGAGATGATGGAGCTTAGAGTCAGAGGAACCATGCCAAGGATGATGGCTCTGAGGCATGTTGTAAAGAAGTACGGAGTGAACATGATGCTAACGCCATGTGCCATCGATAAGGCTCAATTCCCGCACATGGTCGAATACTGGAAGATACCCGTGCAAATCGGAGGTCCAATGGAGATGGTCGGAAACGCACTGGTGTTGACGTCGTTTGGTGAAAAACCAGAGGATAGGAAGTACGATCTGAGAGGAAATCCGATTAGAGAGGAGGAGTGATAGTCATGTATAGCAAGCCCTATGTCATAATCGGTATCATTATATTTTTGGTACTGATGGCGACACCACTATGGATTAACGCAAGCGGAAAGGGATTTGAGGACATAACAGCGGAGCTGGCAAAACCCAAGGGGCCAAACTGCATGGAAGATGCAAAATGGATGATCGCCAATCACATGGAACTTCTGAATACTCTCAGAGAGCTTGCAGTTAGATACGGTGAGAGGATATACCATAGCAAAACGATAACGCATGGAAAGACGACCTTCAATGTATCCCTAACGGAGTGCTGGAAGTGTCACGATTACGAGAACTTCTGCGCCAAATGCCATGAGTTCTCTGAGGTTAGACCAGTCTGCTGGGAGTGCCACTACAACCCATCGTTAAGCAAGCCAACAGTCAACGCTTACAACATCAGCGAGATCATGATGTACGCTAGGTAACTCAATTTTTGATCCAACTATTTATTATATTGTTGATAAATATTTTTCCTTCATCCGTATCGAAGAGGGGAGGATCCCAGCTTTCAAATATCCTACGTCTTCTGTATCTCACTATTTTGCCTCTAAACTCCTTTTCAAACTCTAACTCTTTCCAGTAGAGTAAAATTCCTCTCCTCTGCCAAGCTGGGGTCTTAGCGGGATTTATACCTCTGGTGTACAGTATGTCATGTAGCTCTGAACTTTTCTTACCCTCCAGAAGCTTCTGGACTTTTCTCCGGTCTTTAATTTCTTTAAGCAAGGTATAAAAAGCGTAGCTGTTTAGATGATTTCTCCAAGCTTCATTCTGCCTCCAAGATAGGTATTCCCAGACTTCATCCAAGTTTGCAAAAACAATCCTAGAATCAAAGCTGACGGGAAATCCAAGCTTTAGAGAAACTCTCGAAGCGAATTCCGAAGCCACGATAGAATTTATCTTCTCAAGCCTACAACCAAATACATCCTTCATCAAAAAATTGGCCTCATCACTAAACGTGTAAGCGAAGGCGGCATTGAACTCCCTCATTACCTCCTTACAACTATCAACCATTATCTTTGCAAACCTTAAATCGTAGGGCTTTTCGAAATCCTCCAAAACTTTTGAAAAATTTCTACCATCGAGACGGATCAAAAAAATGTTCGGTGTAAGAAGTTTTGAATAAAGCTCACGAGCTTTCCAGTCCTTTTTCTTCTTCATGCCTCTTCTTTCTCTTGAAAACGTCCTTAACTATGACTATATCTCCGACGGACTTGACCAATCTGTATGGCAAGATTATTCCCGGTGCCTTGGAATCGATTATCGTTCTGTTGAATTCTGACAGTGCCAAGCCCCTTATCTGTCTTCTTTCCAAGTCTATTACGACATCGCTGACGACACCTATGTACCTTCCCTCATCCGTGTAAACCCTTAAGCCGAAGAGAGTTGAAATCTCACTGATCATTAAACAGATTGTGATGCAATAAATATATATCTCTTGTCCTATCAGCGATAATTTAAAATATCTTGATGAAGGCATGACGAAGTCCGTAGGAGGCGGAAGCCGTTGGGACTACGGGGTGGTAACGAATGCTGGTTGAAAAGGGTAGACTCGTTGAAGCGATAAGCGAAGCAATTCAGAAAGCCAAACCGAGGAAGTTCCTTGAAACGGTTGAGATGGCAGTAAACTTGAAGAACGTTGACATGCGAAGACCAGAAAACAGGATAGATGCCATAGTCATGCTACCTCACGGCTTGGGAAAGCCGAGAAAGGTCGGTGTGTTTGCAAGGGGAGAAACGGCTTTAAAGGCTAAGGATGCCGGAGCGGATATGGTTCTCTCCCCAGAAGATATAGACGAGTTGGCGAGGAACAAGAGGCAGGCAAAGAAGTTGGCCAAGCGGATTGACTTCTTCATTGCAGAGGCTACGTTGATGCCGGAGATAGGTAGGAAGCTGGGGCCAATCCTAGGCCCGAGGGGCAAGATGCCGCAGCCCATACCACCGTTGGCAGATCCAAAGCCGTTCATAGACAGGCTTAAGAAGTCTGTGAAGATAAGGACGAGAGACAAGCCAACGTTCCACGCACCGATAGGCAAGAAAGACATGGATCCGGAGAAGTTGGCCGAAAACGCACTCGAAATTCTGAAGGTAGTAGAGAATAAGTATGAAAACGCGATCCAAAACATAAAGTCCATATACGTTAAAACCACTATGGGTCCTGCTGTGAGGGTGATTTGAAATGGCGGCTATAAGAGGTGCACTTCCTCAATGGAAGGTTCAGGTTGTTGAGGAGCTTAGGAGGATACTTACAAGTTATCCG
>CAYMEG010000032.1:0-11642 GCA_964389535.1 uncultured archaeon
ACCGTCTTTGCGGGCTGGAAGCCTCGCCCTAAACAGTAGTTCCGAAAGTGTGTTGGTAATAAAAACGAGTTATGAATGGTTTATAAAGCATCAACACACTTTCCGATCTACTATTTAGGGCGGGGAGGAGGTCAGTTTAGACTCTATCAGTTTTTTAAGAACATCCTTTGAGCTTGACGAAGGCTCTATAGTAGCGATTATCTTGGTTTTATGATTTGGAAGCATCATGAAATTTTTGTTTGCATAACTACTTAGTGATGAGATCGTGATCACTGTGCATAGCTTGAGGTATCTCGTAGCTTTGTTAAGAAGAGAGAATTTAAATCATACACAGCCATGAATAAAAATGAAGACAAAAATAGAAAAGTTATCTGAAGTATCTTAAATCCTCATCGCTCTTCCATTGCTGCATTGCAGCTTCCTGCATCTCCTTGATTTGGGCGATTATCTTCTCCATCTCCTTAGCTCTCTCCTCCAAAGCCTCAACGCTAACCTTTAGGTTGAGCATCTTCATCAAGACTTCAAGCACTGCTTTCGCACTCTTTGGATCGACCATATAGCCAGATGTAACTCCCATAAGGCATGCAGCTTCAATTCCCTCAAGCTGAGAAACACCCAAAAGTAGTCCAGATGCTCCAATTATTCCGCCACTAGGCTCACCTCTCTCAATTCTGACGCCGTAACTCTTTAGCTCTTCAACAAGCTTGAGACTGTTTGCAGCTCCGATCACGTAAGGCTCCTCTACAAGTCTTCCAACTCCGTAACCGCCCAAAGTGTAGATCCTCACGGCACCGAATCTCTTCGCTATCTCTATGTACGCATTTACCAGCTCGAAATGTCCTTCGCCGTTCATGCTTTGGAAATCTCCAACGAGTATCAGCAGATCTGGGGATTCTCCATCCGACTTGTACGCGTAAACCTCATTTTTTGGCAGCCTTATCGTTCCATCCTCGTTTACCATGACCTGTGGCGGAAAGTGATGCGAGTATATCTCAACTACCTTCTCAGCCTTAAGTTCCTTAACCAGATGATCCGCCACAAGCTTACCAACGTGTCCTATTCCGGGCAGACCTTCTATAAACACCGGCTTCTCCAAACCGACTTCCTCAGGCTGTTTTAGATACCTAACATCAACCCTCTTTAGCATGATGCCACCTCCCTATATTAAAAAATCCAACTTCCTTTCTAAGCATCCTTCTATACTTCCCATACGGATCCTCAGGAGAGAATTTAGGCGGTATCGGCATGTAAGTTTTATTGCCACATTTAGGACAGATATCTCTAAGTGTGTATGTCCCGCACTTCGGACACTTCCTCATCCTTACTTTCATGCTGCTTCCCTCACGAAGTTCCCGATACCACCCAACTTCTTGATTGTTTTTAGAACCCTATCGACGGCATTCTTAAGGGCTTTTTCGGCAACCTTATAGTCTTCAGCTTCGATCACTATCCTATACTTCGGAGCTCCGACGTATTCAACCGTAATCTTTACACCATCCTTCGCCGCCTTGTACGCTTCCATCAGTGCCTTCTTTATCCTTTCAACGCCATCCGGAGCAAAGCTTCTTAGCTCGAAGTATCCCCTAACCTTAACCCTTGGAGGCTTCACGTTCTCCCTCGCAATCTCAGCTATGGCTTTGGCTAGGTCTTCACCAACTATAGGCACGAGAACCTCGTAACCTTCAAATGCAGCCTCCTCAAAGGCCTCATAAATAGTGTCATACTCCTTAATTAACTTCTTACCGACCTTAACCAGTTCCTCATGACTCAATCCAACCTTCTCTCCGGCGATCTCAAGCCATTTGAAGGCTTTAAGTTCGCTCTTCCACTGTTGTAGCTTCTCCTTCTTCTGCCTCTCCGTAACATCCTTAATCGATAGATCGATGTGTCCCCTCTTCGGATTCACACTCAAAACCTTACAAACAACCTTCTGTCCTTTCTTAACGTGATCTCTGATGTCCTTAACCCATCCCGGAGCTACCTCGCTGATGTGAACCATTCCCTCTTTATCTTCATACTCATCAAGTGAAACGAAAGCTCCAAAGTCGAGCACTCTCGTAACGGTTCCTATGACTATCTCACCAGGTGAGGGATAACCGTCCCTCCTTATTATCAGCCTCTGCTCTTCACTCATCCCAACTTCATCTCCTTAATAGAATTTAAACCTTGTCATGCCAACGTTGGTAAGCCGTAATCTATTGAGAGAGTTATAATGAAAGCTCTAAAAGATTTTAAAATCGACCGTTATGAGTTAAGAAATGATGGAAGAGATTCAAAAAGTCATAGACGAAGTTCTACCTCTCGTAACCCCAACAGAGGAGGAGATAAAAAAAGCCAAGGAAGCTGAAACCGAACTCAGGAAGAGGCTTGACGAAGTTTTAAAAGATTTTCCCCAGCTTGAATATAGGTTTTTGGGAAGCTATACAAGGAATACATGGCTTAGAGGAAATCTTGAGATAGACGTGTTCATTCTATTTCCAGAAGATACACCAAAGGAGGAGCTTGAAAGGACAGGCTTGGAAATTGGAAAAGCCGTTGTAGATGAGTATGAGTTGAGGTATGCAGCTCATCCATACGTTCATGGAGTCATTAAGAGAGTTGAGGTTGATATCGTCCCATGCTACAAGCTCAAGTCGGCTGAGAAGATTAAATCTGCGGTTGATAGAACACCATTCCACCATGACTGGCTTAAGGATAGGATTAAGGGAAAGGAAAACGATGTAAGGTTACTGAAGAGGTTTTTGAAGGTTGCTGGAATATACGGTGCGGAGTATAAGGTTAGAGGCTTCTCCGGTTATCTCTGTGAACTTTTAATCGTTTTTTACGGTTCATTCTTAGAAGTTATAAGGAATGCAACCAAATGGACGAGAAACACGGTTATAGATGTTCCAGCCGGTAAAGTTTACAGAAAGAAAGGATGTTTCTTCGTCGTAGATCCGGTAGACCCGAAGAGGAATGTTGCAGCAAATTTAAGCTTAGATAACCTTGCAAGATTTGTTCAGCTTTGCCGGGAGTTTCTGGAGAATCCTTCCAAGGACTACTTCATTGAGAAGTTGCCAGAGATTCCAAGCGATGATGTGATAGCCAAGGAGATCGAAGCAAGGGGAACAGGATTATGTGCCGTAGTATTTGAAAAACCGGATATAGTTGAAGACAATCTCTACCCTCAGCTTGAGAAGGCTTGCAGGAGGATCGATGAATTTCTGAAGAGGGAGAATTTCCTACCACTTAGGGCAGGATTCTTTGCAGATGAAGATAGATGCGTTCTGATCTTCGAGACTCAAGTCAAAGAACTTGCTAAAATTAGAAGACATGAAGGGCCGCCTTTTGAGGAGGAGGAACATGTTAAAAGATTTCTGAGAAAGGAGAGGAGTTACAGTCCATTCATAGAGGGGGGAAAGTTTTGGGTTTACGTCGAAAGAAAGAACTGGAAAGTTGAAGATGCAATTGCAGATTTGATAAGAAAGGAATGGAGATCGATGGGCAAAAACGTTGGAGAGAAGCTGAAAGGGAATTTTGAGATTCTAGTTGGTAAGGACGTTTTGAAGGTGGAGGGAAAGGAGTTTAGAAGGTTTCTTGTGGACTTTCTCTGTCTTAAGATTTAATTTTCCGTCAGATAAAACTACTAAGAAGCAGAAAGAAATGCGCGGGCCGGGATTTGAACCCGGGCTAACGCCTCGGAAGGGCGTTGTCCTACCAGGCTAGACTACCCGCGCTCATTCGATATTACCAATCCGATGCTTAAAAACATTTCGCATGGTAAATTTTATTTTACGAGTTAATTAAATACGGGCGTGAGCGTCGTTGGCTGGGATGCCAGTCATGGTGAATTTACGATTGAAGATTACTATTACTTCTCCAAGCTTAGAAAGTTTGCTGAAAGAGAGGATATTGAAATTTACGAGATCAAGAACTTCAGTAAACTTGGAGAATACGATATAATCGTTTTTAACTATCCAGAAAAAGACTTCAAAAGTCAGGAGGTCAGCAAAATAAAGAGATGGCTTAAAACTGGAAAGAGGATAATCTTCGCCGCATACTACAGTAACATGGATGGAGTTGCCGAAAGGATAAACAAGGTTCTGGCAAAGATGGAGGTGCCCGTTAGAATCAACAACGATGTGATAATGGATCCTGAGAACAATTACAACGACATGCTCTTCCCTAGAGGTAAATATAAGGAATACACGGTAGTGATGCCTTGCTCAGCTTCGGTTACCGCAAGGGACAACATCATGATCTCATCGTTTGAGAGTGCGAGGAGTCATCCAACTGGATCGGAAAATCCAGCCTTTGGGGTGAAACTTAACATGGGTGGAGAGCTGATAATCTTGGGAACGTGCGTATTTTGGGATAACTTCGCCATCGAGATCGAAAGTAACAAGATCTTGGCCTTGGATCTGCTAAAAATTTAAAATTATTCACACGCGTCGTATTCGAATAGACAGTACTCATCACCTCTTGCCAGGCACATCTTCTCCTCTCCACTCATCTTACAGTCAAAAAGACCTTCAAAAAGTCCCCAGATGTAGCCTAAAAGCATCCAGCAAACTGGGATATCTGATTTCTTCCTTTTCAGCTTGATATAGCCATTGGCCTCGAAGGATTCCCAAACTTTGACCACGATCTTTTTGTTGTGCTCATCGAATTCAAACTCAAACTTACCCCATCCAAAACACTTATCCCAAACTGTGATCATGTTCTTTGCAATCTGAATTATCTTCTCTCTTGTCAGCTCACCAAACCTCTTCTGATACCTTCTCCTTATTGCACTCCCAGCCCTATACCCCCCATTTCGAGAGGCCGCCAAGATTAGTCCCTTCGCAGCTTTTCCGACTATCTTTATCAATTCAGCGTATATCCCAGCCAAAAAGGTTGCATACAGCGATGCCAATGGTATCCTCCCCAAAAATAGTATTCTTCCATCCTCACGCCTTAAAAATACTCGTTCTAGCTCTTTTCTATCCTTAGCTGTTAGGTCTTCACTAACGAGATAGTCAAACGGATCCATAACGATCACCCCAAAAGTTCCTTAATCTTCTCGCTAGCCTTACCCATTTCAAGCAAAACTAAACCTAAATTGGCTCTTGGATTGGTCATAACTACAAGCAAAGCCTTCGGGCCGGCTCCGGTTGCTATTATCTTACCCTCCCTCCCCTCAACGATGACCCTGTCCGGAATGCCTTTACCCAATTCGGATGTTGCAGTCTCAGCTGCTCCGAGCATAGTTGCAGTCATGGCAGCGAAAGCCTCGGCATTGACATTTTGAGAGATATCAGCTGCAATGAGTAATCCATCTCTTGAAACGATTGCAGATGCTTCGATGTCTCCAGCAGTCTTCAAATCCTTTAAAATCTTCTCAAGTTGCTCCCTCAGACTTGCCATAACCCTCACCTATCAACAAATTTATCAAAGCATCCAAAACATCATAAACACCAATCTTTTTAGTAGCTACGGTCGGAATAATCGGAACATCCTTCGGCAGATGCATAAGATTTCTAATCTCTTCGGGCTTTAAAGCGTTCGGCAGATCTTGCTTGTTTGCGGCAATAACATAAGGTAAGCCGAATTGGGTGGTCTTTTCGAGCAACTGCTTGGCTCTTGGAAAAGTTTCTGGCTTAGTTGAATCCACAACCAATATCACTCCCAACGCTTCACTACCCAAAACCTTCAAAATGGGATCGAATCTTTCCTGGCCGGGAGTACCAAATACATCTATCGTGAAGCCCTTATATTCAACCTTTCCGTGATCTAAGGCTACTGTAGTCCCTAACCTATCCACCGAGACCGCCTTATTCGAAATCGCATGCACGAACGTAGATTTTCCAGCATTGTACGGGCCAGTGACCAAGATCTTCGGTATGTAAGCCTTAACACCACCGGGCTTGGCAACTTTGAATAGAACAGCCCTCCCCCTAACCTCGGTCCAATCTACCTTCAGTATGCCATAGTAGTGACCCAAAATTACTCTGTGATGGATTCCACCGATCGTAACCACGGCATTTGAAAGATCCTTGATCTTATCCAGAATCTCTTTAGGATAGGGCCATGCCGTAAAGTTTGAAACTATGACCGAATCCACAGCCAGCTCCTTCCATCTTTCAAAATACTCTAAAGCTCTATCTCCACAGATGTCTAGTATCGTCGAAAGAGAACCGAAGACTATCAAATCGTTCTCCTCTATCGCCTTCTTAATAACTCTATCGATCTCATCCAGATTTGTGGGATCGGAAACCACGTACCTCTCATTTGAGGATGCACCTATGTATGCTGAGTAAGCATCCACAATCGAGAATGTTTCGAAATCGTCGACAAACCACCCAAACTCCTTAAATCTATTTCTCAAACTCACTGGACTCATCGTAGAAGTTACATACACGCATCTATAACCCTCCTCAAGGTTCTTATATAATGTTTGCATTCCGAAGACGTCTCCCTCAACTTCTGGATCGATGTAGTACGTTAAGGTTTTACCGCGAGGAATCTCCTTAAGTAGTTCATCCAGAACTGGGATTCCGATCCTCATGATGACACCTCCAACCTATCATCAACTATATTAAACTCCTTCCACTCTGTTCTTGTTGAAGGACTGAGATATCTAAGAATTCTCCTGTTTTCTTCCTCTTTCAGCTCAATCACGCCGTTAAAAAGTTGCTTTAACATTGCGATTGTCCTATCATCGTGCATGTTCTCATCGACGGTGTAGAATGCAAATGCTCCGAACGATTTGATCCTGTTCGTTAGAACGTGCAAAAATCTGAAGATAGTCTGCGGGTTTAGATACATCAAGACGGTTGAAACAGAATCGAATGCGATTACAACATCTCTTTTGCCAGATTTCCAAAATCTCTCCAAAAACATGTTTATTCGAACTGATATTCCGGTTAGATCCATGATGGATACTCTCTTTACGTTATCAGTATCTGGAGCATCTGAAAAGATGGTCCTTGATACACAGTCTATAATTTTGATATCACCGTTCAGGTTGAACTTCTGAAACCAATCTAGAACCGTTTCAGCCGTATCCTTGGTTGTTATGTATATACCACCGAATCCATTATTAACTTTTTCATATAAAATATTTCTAACAAGTATAGACTTCCCAACTAAAGGTGGTCCGATAACCATGACGTTGTTGCTGTCCACATCTATGTCAAGGATGCTCAATCTCATTATAATAATCACGATCTTAAGTCGTATATAAATTTTCCCGTCAATTACCCCTATATATAAAGCGGCCGATGAGGCAAAATCTTATAAGAACAGTACAAAATGCCATTGCCTATGAGGGAGGTTGTAGAACTCAAGGGACACATCATAGATTCGATGATCCTGCCAAAGGTTCTGGATACGATAATAGAGATGGGAGGGGATTTTGAGATACTGGAGCTAAGAGTTGGAAAGACAAAGATGGACGAAAGCTACTGCAAGATGATCGTTGAAGGCGATGAGAAACTCTTCGAGGAGTTGGAAAAGTTGGGTGTCATTCTGCCAAAGAAGGAGGTTAAAGTGGCTCCTGCCCCAGCGGATAAAGTGTTGCCAGATGGCTTCTACGCAACTACACATCATCCGACCTACGTTTACATAGATGGACAGTGGAAAAAGGTTAAGAACATCGAGATGGATTGCGTTATCGTTATCGAAAACGGTGAGCCGGTTTGCAAGAGGCAGGGATTGGTGAAGAAGGGAGATCTGGTCGTAGTAGGACACGATGGAATTAGAGTTGAGGTTCCGCAGAGGCCGAGAGAACCGACGGATATATTCGGCTTCATGACCTCCCAAGTTTCGGCTGAAAAGCCTGTAAACTCCCTGATAAAGAGACTCGCTAGGGAGATGAAGAAGGTTAAGGACAACAACGGATTTATAATCCATGTCGTTGGAACGGCCGTTGCTCATACCGGAGCAGATGAGGCTCTGGCTGAGTTGATCAGAATGGGTTACTGCCAAGCATTATTTACGGGCAACGGTTTCGCTGTTATGGACATAGAAAAGCAACTATTTGGAACGACATTGGGCATGGACAAGAACACCGGAAAAGTATACAAGGGCGGATACAGGAACCACCTTGTAGCAATAAACGAGATGTGGAAGGTTGGTGGCATAAAGAAGGCAGTGAAGAAGGGTATACTGAAATCGGGAGTTCTTTATGAATGTATAAAGAACAACGTTCCTTTCGTCATCGCAGGTTCGATAAGAGATGATGGCCCTCTGCCGGATACCATTACGGATGTTATGCAGGCTCAGGATGAGATGAGGAAGTACATCTGGAAGGCAAACGAAAGCGGCAACGGAATGTGCATAATCTGGGCTTCGATGCTTCACGGAATTGCGACTGGCAACATGCTACCATCAACGATAAAGACCGTGATAGTCGACATGAATCCGTATGTCGTTACCCGTTTGCTCGATAGAGGCACAACTCATGCCTTAGGAATAGTCAGCGATCCGGGTGTAGTCCTTCCGATGCTCGTCAATGAACTTAAGAAGCTTGAGGAAGAAGAAAAGGAAAAATAATGAAAGTTTTTTAACACATACTTTAACGGACATAGAGGTGGTTCGGATGTACTGGAATCCAAGCATCGAAAGGATGCCTCAAAAAGATCTGCAAGAGCTACAGGAGAGGAAGCTAAGAGCTTTGGTCTATTACGCATACGAATACTCACCGTTTTACAGGAGAAAGTTTAAGGAAATGGGTTTACATCCTTGGGATGTTAGGGGATTGGAAGATCTGCCCAAGTTACCCTTCACGTGCAAGCAGGATTTGAGGGATAACTATCCGTTTGGAATGTTCGCTGTTCCCCTTTCTCAGGTCGTCAGATTCCACGCATCGAGCGGAACAACTGGAAAGCCGACGGTTGTGGGCTACACAGCGAAAGATATCGAAGTTTGGGTTGAATGTATGTGCAGAAGTCTTACAGCTTGTGGAGTCACAAACGAGGATATAATTCAGATAGCTTACGGATACGGGTTGTTCACCGGAGGTTTAGGATTCCACTACGCTGCCGAAAGGATAGGCGCAACCGTAATCCCGATGTCAGCTGGAAACACTCAAAGGCAGATAGAGCTCATGAAGGATCTAAAGACCACCGTGATCTGTTGCACACCTTCATACATGCTCTACCTCACGGAATACGCTGCAAGGATGGAAGTCGATATTGCGAACGACACAAAGCTTAGAATGGGTATATTCGGTGCAGAGCCTTGGAGTGAGGAGACAAGAAAGAGAATAGAGAAGAAGACCGGCATAACAGCTTACGATGTCTATGGTACATCGGAGCTGAGTGGTCCCCTATTCACAGAGTGTGTAGAGAGGCACGGACTTCACATCTGGGCCGATCATTTCCTGATCGAGGTCATCGATCCAGAAACCGGAGAGCAGGTTGGTGAAGGGGAGAGAGGAGAGTTGGTGGTCACAACACTCAGCAAGGAGGCTCTACCGCTTATAAGATGGAGAACGGGGGATGTAACGATAATGGAAACAGAAAAGTGTGCATGCGGAAGAACTCATCCACGAATTCTGAGGATATTGGGAAGAACGGACGATATGATCATAGTCAGAGGTGTTAACGTATTCCCGTCACAGATCGAGCACGTACTTATGCAGATTCCAGAGGTCGGGGATCACTACATGATAATACTCGATAGAAGAGAGGATGGATTGGATGAGATGACTGTGCAGGTTGAGCTAAGCGATAAGGCCAAGATCGACAGGACTACGGATATTCTAGAGCTTGAGAAGAAGATAGAGGAACAGCTGAGGGCAGTGCTTGGAATCCGAGCTAAGGTTGAAGTTGTTAATCCCGGCACCTTGCAGAGGTTCGAAGGAAAGGCGAAGAGGGTTATCGACAGAAGAAAGATTTAATGAATGAGTTTGAAAATTTAAATCGTGTGTAACTAGACATGCAGATTTTATTAATAAATTTTAGATTTTTATTTAATGTATTGATATTTTAAATTAGGCCCTTAATCCGATAATTTTGTCTTTTTGATTTTAAAGTATATAGATGAGATGACTTATTGAATCTAAAATTAAAAATAGATAGATTTATATAGGTTTTTAAGCATGTTATATGCATGCTAAAATTACGTAGGTTATTTATCGTAGTGTTGACAGTAATGCTAGTTTATGCTAGTTTGTTTGGCTATGGTCTCTATAAAGAGCGATAGTTCACACAGTGATGGTATGATAATGCTTGCAAAGGCTGAGGAGCTACGATCGAACAGCGCTTTTCCCTCCGATAGAGCCGGGATATCTGCATACGTAAATGTGGGAACGACGCTAGACCTGGAAAAGATAGGTTCTATATTCTGTCAGCTTGAGGAGGCGGGAGATAATTACGTGATAGGTCAGGTGGAGATAGAAAACTATGGTGGCAGTGTTAGGGTTCATCTATATGCGGATAAGAATGGTTGGATTGTCGCTTTATAGGTAATGATGAACCGCCCGCAAATCTGATAAGCTGGAACGATATCGATCTGGAAAACGGTGTGATCGAATATACAACCCTTGAGAAAGCCATAAAGATGGCTTGCGATTCCGTAGGAATCGATTACGATTCGATAAAGTCTAACATAAAGTATTACGACTTCGAGTATCCGAATGCGAACGGGATATCTATTCTCATAAGGGTCAGGAACACCGGAGGAGGAACCAATTACACTCACTTTGCCCTGCCAGATACCGCAACACTCTATGAGGCTTCCTACTATCACTGGATACACAATAGAAATAATGAATGGCAGCTCGATATAGAGTCAAAGGTTTTGCTTAACGGGAAACAGATTAGTTATTTCCATGAAGACCTAGATCCGAACCAATGGGATAGAAGAATTGACATGCTTAGCGTTGGAGTAGGTGCACATACCGTAGGAATTCAGATGTCAGACAAGGGTGCCTACTGGAATAAATACATACATGGGGGCGTAGGTGTAGTTCTGATATACAAGATCTGAGGGGAAAACCGCTATGAAATTAAGATTTACAGTTTTCTTTTTAATTTTTCTCTTTGCAAAATCGTGCCTGGCAGGTGGAATAACCATCAGTGAGGCAGATGCATCCTTAAACATAACTCTCCAATACGTATCCATCCCAACCCAAGCTCAGTCACTAACGGAGGTTTATCTAAGTGCTACAGACGCAAAACAAACTGAAAATCTTCATAAGACCGACATTCCAACACAAGCGGTTCCGCTACCTGACTTATATCTAAGCACCACCAACGTTCATCAGATTAACGAACTTCAGGATGTGGATATTCCCACCCAAGCACAACCTTTATCCGATGTAGCGTTGTTCAGTAGCGATTTGGCAATCCAACAATCGTTAAGCTACGTGAACATCCCCACCAAAATCGAACCTCTCTCGAACGTGATGCTGTTCAGCAAGGACGCTTATGCCAACTATCAAGCCCAATACGTAGAGATCGCAACCGTAGCTCAGCCCCTATCTCAACCGTTCTACAGCGGAGCTAATGTGATATTAACACTGATTCTCAAAGCTGTTCCTCCGATACCGCCGTTCCCAATTCCAGAGGTCAGAACGATTCTACTGCTAATCATAGGCATGGCCATCGCAGTGGTATCGATCGTCAAGAGAAGATTTTAACCGACCTCTTTCAAAAATTTCCTTATCGCAAGCAGAT
>CAYMEG010000033.1:0-11510 GCA_964389535.1 uncultured archaeon
TAAAGGTTTTAAAGAGGCCGTAAAGTTTGGAATTAGAGTTGTTCCAGCCATAATAGTAAACGATAGATACGTAATCATAGGTGTTCCGAGATTGGACGAGCTTAAAGAAGTGGTTAGAAAATTTAAGGAAACCTGATAACGGTCTTTTGCGCCGGTTGTCTCCTCGGCGTTGGGACAAATTCAACTCCCTGTCTCTGCAACATCGGCTGCGGATACAGCTCCATAAGCTCATATACCTCTTCAGGTACATCTGTTGAAACGTTTAGTCCAAGCTGCCTCGCAACTTCTACGGTAATCGGATAGTCATGGGTCCATCTACCTTCAGTAAGAATCCTCGCTACCTCTCTGGCCCTTTCATCACCCATCTTATCTCTCAGCAGTTCGTATACGATCTCTCTAACCTGATTTATGGCCTTCTCAGCTACGTCAGCCAGTATAAGCGTTTGATCATCTACCTCGTTAGGATCTTTCTTCTTTACAGCGTTCAGGATCGAAGGTGCCGGCAGGTTCATCAGCTGTGGATCTACTGGGCCGAGTACAGCATGGGGATCCATTATTATCTCGTCTGCAGCTAAAGCTATCAGAGTTCCACCGCTCATCGCATAATGTGGGATTATCACGGTTGTCTTTGCCGAATGATCCTTCAACGCTTTTGCGATCTGTGCCGCTGCCAAAACCAATCCACCGGGTGTATGTAGAATGAGATCGATCGGCTTATCCTTTGGAGTTCTCCTTATGGCTCTCAGAACTTGCTCAGAATCCTCGATACTTATGAATCTGTAAAAGGGAATTCCAAACAGCCCAATACTCTCCTGCCTATGGATCATCGCTATGACGTTGGTACCCCTCTTCTCACCCATCTTCTTCATCAAAAACTTTCTCATCAGCATCAAGCGTCGATACTGAAGCTGAGGACCAATGATAAGCCAGAACAGCAGAAGCCACCAGACCATCGATCCCAAAAACGATAGCGGGTCGTAGTAATAAGTCATAATTGTAATAATGATCATAAAATTATAAAGTTAACGGTCTATCTCCTCAGGATTCAATTTTCTGTAGAAACAGCTGTAGTTTCCGGTGTGGCAAGCTACACCCTTCTGCTCAACCAGATATAAAATTGCATCGTTATCACAATCGATACGGATTTCGACGATCTTCTGAACGTTTCCAGAAGTTTCTCCCTTCATCCAAAGCTTCTTTCTACTTCTACTCCAATAATGGGCATAACCAGTTTCAAATGTCTTCTTTAAAGCTTCCTTATTTGCGTATGCGAGCATCAAGACCTCCTTGGTCTTTACATCTTGGACTATCACAGGAACCAAGCCCCTTTCATCAAACTTAATCATGAGGAGTGCTCTGTAAAAAGTTTTATAAATTCTGCGAACAAATCTTAAATGTCATGAAAAAGTATAGTACAGGAATAACGCCGCTTGATGCTCAGCTTGGTGGTGGCTTTCCTTCTGGAAGTGTAATTTTACTCTTGGAAGAACCCGGCGCTGGGGCCGATGTGTTTTCGTTTCACTTTGTGTTGGCGGGAATGAACAACGATGAAAAAGTTTTATATATTACAACAAATGATACTAAAGAGCAAATTATTCAAAATATAAAAGTATATTTTGCTCTTGATGATAGCGTAACCGATAAGATCGAGTTTTTAGATCTCGTTTCCACACAACTGTTTCAGCAGGCAGATATAAAGTCCGATGTTAGAGCATTTCTTAAACACATGAAGCACGATCCACTTAAGTATGTAAGAACAACGATCGTAAATAGCAATCACGAAAGGATAATACTGAACAGCCTCACATATTTCATCCTAAACTACAACGTGGAGGATGTAGTTGAATTGATAAACACGATGTCTTTAACAGCTAAGAAGAACGATTCCGTAATCCTCCTGCTGATGACAAAAGGAATAGCAGATGAAAAGCTCGAAAACACGATAAAGTTTGTTGCTGATGGTATCATAGAAATGAGCATAAGCGAAACTGGAAACGAAATTCAGAGATTGCTAAAGATTTTAAAACTGAAGAGGGTTTTGGTTCCAAAGTCGATCTTGAGGTACGATCTAACGGAAAAGGGTATAAGGATGGAGTCGGTAATGAGGGTCTTATGAAGATAGTTGAAGGGGTAATTGAAGTTAAGTCGTTGAGGGATTTCTTAAAAAAGCTCAATGACATCGGATGTACGATCACCTTTATCGATGCAAACTACGTTATAGATAAAGGACACGTTGAATTTGCCGTTAAGAAGGCTATAAAAGCTTGGAATGAAGGTAGAAGGGTTGCAAAGACCCTTGCAATGGAAATTTTACTTTACTGTGCTGGAAGGAGACAGATCTCCGATGCGATCGAAATGGGTCTTAAAGAGGGCTTAAACGAAGTGGTAGTTGTCATCTTGGAGGATGATTGTATTGATAAGCTTAAGGATTTGGGATTTACAGAAAAATCCGTTCTAAAGCTCGATGATGTAAAGATAGAGAGAATTAAAAGGTTTTTTGACATAAGTGATGAGGAGCTGAGCATAGTTGGAGTTGATAAACTCTCGTCACTGGTTAAAGAAAAGATTGCCCTCTTCGACATCTTCAAATCCGGTTGAGTTAGAGAAACCTCGAAGCAAAAGTGGAAGGTTTCGATTTGCAGATCTCTTTATATTCACAGCTAGCGCAAATTTTGATGTTCCTTGTTCCTTCGGGAACGAAACCTTTTTTCAGTCTTAGAACCCTTTCAACAAGCTTTAGGACATAGTATCTCTCCCTCCTTCCCACTTCGATAATTCTAAGTGTCCCATCGAAGCAGTGATAAACAAACCCTCTATTGCAATCCAGCCCGTTTTGCTTTAAAAGCATGCAGAAGGCTGAAACTTTAATCCTATCCTTGAACCAGACGCCCTCACTCGGACTTCTTAGAGATAAGATCAATGGTAATCTTTCATCATCGACTTCAACAAGTTCATCTAAAATCCCCCTCAGTTTGATCTTTTCGGATTTCAGCTTAATTTCCCAATCTATGGGTTTAAGATCTTCAAGAGAATCGTTAAACTTGAATTTTCTTAAAGCGCTCCTGAAGATCTCCTCATCACTAAACATCTGACTAAACCTCTCAAAAGCCCAACTTTCATCCAATCCTTTCCTTACGCTAAGGTAGATCTCCTTAGCAGCGTTAAGCTCGGTAGGTTTAGCCTTATCTCGTATCCTAAAGTAGCATAGCCTTGGACAAACTAAATAAGTAGAAATCTCGCTGACGTTTACGAACATTTCAAAAATTTGAGACGCAAATTTTAAAATTTTTCGATTGAATTATACTCTGTGATCACAGAGATCGTTATTTCGTGGAGGCTTAGAGAGCTGGAAAAGCATGAGAGAGACGGAATTTGGGTAACCGATCTGATCAGATGTCCCCTAAAAAAGGAGTTCGAGGAGAAATATCCCGAACTTTACAGAGCTTCTGTCTTCACCCCAAACACGATCTTGGGATCGTTGGTTCACGTCGGTCTGGAGAGCATATTATCCTCGGAACTTAACGCCGAGATCGAAGTAAAAGCCGAGAAGCAGATAGGTGAGTACAAGATCGTAGGCAGAATAGATGCGATCGTTGGTAAGGTCGGAATAGAGATAAAGACATCTAGGGCCGATATAGATATACCTTACGAGCATCACGTTTTGCAAGCTAAGATATACAATTGGTTGTACGATTTGGAGAAAACCGTTCTCGTCTATGTTACCCCAGACAGATTTGCGGAATATTGTGTTGAAGATAGGGTAAGTGAGGATGAGATTCTAAAGCTCATAGTCGAGAAGAAAGCTCCGAAATACGATTGGGAATGTAGGTACTGCCACTTCTCGGTGATATGTCCAAACAAGAGAAGAAGGTAACCTCAGATTGGCGGCTTTTCATCACATCTCAGCGACCCCTCCAATCATCATCGGTCGATTACCTATGAAATTCTAGAGCTTTTAAAATTATTTCAACTATCTCCTCAGGCTTAAAATGCTCTGAATTTATTGCCAGATGGTATATACTTACGTCATCCAAATCTATGCTGTAAAATTTTTTGTATCTTCTTTTCTCAAGTTCCTCCCTTCTTTTCGTTTCGTTCTTAACCCTTGCAACATCCTTACCCTCCCTCTGCGCAATCCTTCTGTACCTCACCTCCGGACTTGCGTATATCCAAACCTTAAATGCATTTTTAACCATCCAACCGGAAAGTCTACCTTCAACTACCACGTTATCCTCTTTTTCAGCCATCTCCTTTTGCAATTTGTCGATGTAAAAGTCTATGTCCGGATTTGATTCCGCATACCTACTGAACTCCTCCAGAGTCATTCCTTTCTCAGCTGCAAGCTTCCTAAAAATCTCTCCAGCTGAGATCAGTTTAAATCCCAGCTTTTCTGCTAAAAGCTTTGCTACTGTCGTAGTTCCACTACCTGGAGGGCCAGATATCGTGATCCTCATATCTACCATCCCAGTTTGATGACTTTTTTAATGATCTGCCCTATAAAAACTGAGCATAGTAGGTACCAGAATAACCACCAAGGAATTATTATCACCGGATCACTCACATGGATCAAGCCCCCGAATGGTACCTCAACCATGAACTGACTGACTCCACCATAAATTCCAGTGTAACCGTGTTCGGCCACATCGTATATCCTGTACCAAAGCCAAACCCAAATGGGTATGGTTACTACGAGCGTATAGAACATCGTCCTAAAGTTCATCGACATCAATTCGGCCTGCAGAGCGTTAATTTCATCCTTCCGCTTTTCCAACTGCTTTATTAAAAACTGATTGTTTTCCCTAACTGCCTTCATGTACTTCTTCTGAAACTCCATAACCTTTTGCTGAATTTCCTTCATCCTTCTATAGTCAATCGTGTACTTTTGGATCAGCGTCGAGTAGAAGGCGGTGAAAGATGCAAGGATAAAAATTACGATGTGAATTGGCAACGAAAGTAGAGGATCCAGTACCGGAGAAACAGCCTCTGCCAATCCAACCCTAAACTGGGGAAAAAATATTCCGATAAAAAATATCGCACCCAATATCATGAAAAATTTTTGGATCACATCCCTCATACTCACTCCTCTCCCAAGAACTTTCTAAGCATGGGATGCATCTCGGTAAGTTGCTCTCTCGTCAGATCTTCATAAAACCTATACGCTATACTAACCGCCAGAAGTAAGCCCGTTCCACTTACGTTTCCGACGGTTCCGAGCATGTTCGCGATCAACGTAAGCAATCCGATGGCAGCTCCTCCCAGTATGGTAACCTTTGGAATGTACCTGCTTAGAACCTTTTCAAGTATCTTGGGATTCTTCCTAAATCCAGGAATCTGCAATCCCGATTTTGCAATCTGCTGTGCAACGGTTCTGGCATCCATTCCCGAAGTTTCAACCCAGAATATTGCAAAGAGTATACCTCCCACGATCAATATCGTTGCATCCACAAGTAGATGGAGAAGTATCATCCAGTCGGGCATGTCTGCAAAGTACGGTGCGTATGGGTTTCTTGCCGGATCCTTAACCAAAGCCGGAACCCAATCGTACGGGCTTCTAACCGGTGATAGCAGATACATGAGTCCTGAGATAGGCTTTGACGTTCCGGGAGCGTACTCACCCAGTACATTTATCCCATGCTGGTAGAGTATTAGGCCAAACACGACTATGTTAGCCTGCAAAGCCCTAACGAAGATCATCGGTAAAACGCTTGCGTAAATGAGCTTAATTGGAAATCTACCTCTTGCACCTCTAACAAGCGTATGTGCCAAAGGGATCTCAACCCTTGTTCCCTCGGCAAATACGACCAGCAGTATTATAACGATGGTCGTTATCAAAGCGAGGATTCCACCATCGATGAATATGAAAGCCAAACCGTTCAGTGAAAGCAGATAGTCGATCGGATAGTGGGTGAATATGTGGTAGAGTCTCGGAAATATTCCCGGTGGGAGTCTGCCGGTTGGTGATACCCAGTTAAACAGTCCAATCACTATGGCTTGAGATATGCTCGCCAGTATGAATAGACTCACACCACTTCCAATACCCCATTTCGAAACCACCTCATCCATATAAACGATCAGAACACCACCGATGAACAGTTGGATGAATATCAAGAACGAAATTACCTCGGGTGGAAGACCCAGCTGATTGGCCAAATCAACATTTGGCTTGAGAAAACCACCCAATATCTGCGGAGCAGCTTCAAGAGCTACCATCACAAATACCAAAAACCTCTGAAAGTCTTGATATGCCGCCCTATCTTCAGGATTCGTTAAATCCAAACTGATTATTCCAGCACCGACCAAAAGCTGAAGAATAATAGATGCGGTAACTATTGGCCCTATACCCAACGCAAGGATCGAACCGGTGGCACCGGCAAAAAACGCTCGATATTGTGCAAATATATCTATAGATTCTGGAGAAAGACCAAAAACGGGAACGTTTGTAAGGATAAAGTAGAGGAGAAGGATACCGATAGTCCAAGCAAATTTCTCTTTAAAAGGGACGTGTCTCTTCGGCCTTTCGACACTCGGTATTCTTTCAAAATAGGGTTGAAGTCTCCTCAAGACTTCGTTTATATCCATAATCAGGCCTCCAGAATGACCTTACCTCCAGCCCCCTCGATCTTCTGGATCGCGGTTTCGGTTGCGGATGGAACCTTAACCTCAACAGGCTTCGTGATCGTGCCTCTACCCAGCAACTTCGTATAACCCAACACTGTCAGATCAATCGAGTACATATCTCCTTCCTTACTTGCGAGCCCAAACTTGACGAGTCTGTCGATTATCTCGTCGATGTCATCGACGTTTATCTCTGAACGGGAGTAGAGAAATTTATACGTATAATCATCAAGCTTACCTTCCTCCTTGAGCTTTCTTAGAGTCTTCTTGTGAAAACTCTCAGCCCTATACTCCTGCCGAACTACTTTAGGCCTTGTAAATCCATACTTACCGAACTGGTAAAGCCCGAGCTTTGCAAGCTTTATGAACTTGAGGTACTTGTGCTTGTGAACTCCAGCGTTTCCTCTACCTCCTCTACACCCAGCTCCTCTGTTCCTCCTATTCCTTCCTTTTCCGTGTGTCCTTGAGCCTCTGAACTTCTTAACCTTCTTTTTTGGCATGACTATCACCTCATCTTATACAGCAGTTTGTTTATATCCTTTCCGTGATAACCCAAGCTTCCTCTTGGGTAGTGCCACTTTATGTTTTTAAGTCCTCCCCTTGGTGGATGCAACCTGAATACAGGTTTTAGATCTGACAGATCCTTCAAGCTAGCCTTCCCTTCAACCACGGCCTTTGCGAACTCCTCTATGGAATCGTAGCCTGTCTTTTCCTTTACGTATTCATCTGTCAGTGGTTTATCACCGATCAGCTTACCTCTGTTTCTCAGTAGCATTGCAAGGGTTTCCGCATCTATCTCACCGAAGGCAACGTAATCCTTGACAACCTGCAGCATTCCCCTGTACGATGGGGTGTCTGGAATAACGACACAGTGATACCTCTTGTGCAGTCTGAGCATCTTTAAGGTGTCTCTAATTTTTCTGTGAACTCCAACTGTTCCCCTAACTCTGACAACCGCAAGTAAGGCCATTGATTTCACCTCTTCACGAACATCGTTTGCTTTAGAGCTTCAAATGTTGCCTTCGCAAAGTTTATCGTCGTTTTTGTCTGTCCCCTTGTGAAAGTCCAAACGTCTTGTACTCCAGCCAATTCAAGAACCTTCTTTGCAACCTTTCCGGCTACGATTCCCAGTCCTTTCGGGCCTGGCATCAAAGTTACCCTGACACTTCCGGCTGATCCCGTCACTTTGAATGGAATCGAATGTGGCTCTCCACAACCGCATTCCCAAGAACCGCAACCTCTCTGAACCTTGAATATGTTTATCTTGGCATCGTTTATGGCCTTCTGAATAGCTGGAGCCACTTGTGACGCTTTACCGACACCAACCCCTACATAGCCATCTCTGTTGCCAACTACGGCCGTAACCCTGAACTTCGTCCTTCTACCACTGTCTGTCATCCTCTGCACCATCGAAATCTCAAGGACTTCATCCTCCAAGTCCGGAAGTAGGATGTCAACTATCTCAGGCTCTTTCAATGGCAATCCACTTGCGAGTGCCTCATCTATCGTCTTGATCTTTCCTTCTGCTACAAGCTTACCCAACCTAGTCCTCGGAACCCAATCCTCCGTCATGCTCCCACCATTATCCTTTCTTTAACTTCTTCAACATGTTTCGGCAAATCTGTTGGCTTTAAACCCCTCCTTTCATATTCGGTAAATCTTTCAGGAGCCATCTGGTAGTAGGCAGCTATATGCTCACCCTTTATGCGATAATCGTCAGGCAAAACTTCTGGGCTGTGTGGAATCTCCATTCCAGCTTCAACGGCACCTCTAAGTACTGCAAAGACTCTTCCTCCTCTCGTTGGTGTGTGCAGACCGATGTCGAGAACTGCTTCTTTGATACCCTTCCCCAAAGCTTTCTTACCGACGAGTAATCCCGTTAAATATGCCGCCGGAGTGTTGTTCAGATCTCCCTTCCACCCGTAATCCCTTGCAAGCATCGAGGAGTCTACACCTACCAAAATCCTATCACCGTCTGGATGGTACTCTATGATCTGTGCGATTACCCTCGTATTTGTGATCCTGACAACTAACCTCGGCTTTCTTGATAGGAGGAGCTTGAGCCTCTTCCTGTAGTTGGTCTTTCCTTCTCTCCTCCTTCTATAAGGAACCTTATACCTCGGACCTCTTGCCATCACATCACCTCTTGATCAAACCCAAGGACTCAAGATAAGCGTTGAGATGTGAAACACTCCTAAATTCTCCACCCTTAGCCTTCATGTAGAGCATCCTATACGTCTTCCTATCGATGATACCCTTATCCCTCAGATACCTCAGCCTCCTCCTCAAAGCTCTTATTCTGAGAACCCATGCCTCCTTCCTTGAAAGTCTTGCCGTCCTCTTACCTTTCCTGCTGCCATGTCCTCTCCTTCTTCCCTTCCTCTTCTGAGCCTTTATCTTGTTGATCCTGACTCTGCATACTCCTTTAACAGGCTTTCTCTTTATCACTCCCCTTTCGATTAGATTTCTTATGTCCTCCTTTGTTGCTGCCGATGCTATTTCATCCAAAGCTGAAGGATCGAACCAAACCCTGTTCATTCCGCACTTCAATACCTGAGCGGCCAACCTTCTCTGCAACCTCAAATCCATAACCATCACCTTGACGGATTGAGGATCTTAATCCCCAACTCCCTAGCCTTCTCTTCGATCTGCAACCTCTTCTTCATACCCACGCACGATGCGATCCTTATGGCCTGCCTCTCCGGATTCACCTTCTCAAGGTCTTTGACATTGTATACGAGCACTTCCTCGTAGCCAGATGGATGTAAGCCTCTCACTGCTTTCGGTGAGCCAAATCCGACGCTGACCAGTATTCTACCACTCCACTTTCCTCCGACTCTCTCCCTCCACTTGTTATGCAAACCTTTTGGCCTCCTCCAGCCCTTGTCTCTCAATCTGAGCTTCTTATGGGCTTCGAAGTGTCTGAATTCTGGTTTCCTGGCTTTTTGTCTTCTCCTAACTTTAAGAAGTCTCGCAATTTCGGGATCGAGCTTCATAAGACCACCTCACTTCGGCTTTTCAACGATGTAAATTCCATCCTGGAACACCCTTGGATCAAGCCTCCTAATCTTGGTAGCCTGCTCGAGATTTGCAGCGGTCTGCCCGCATTCTTCTTTATCGATACCCTTAACGATTATCTCCTGCCCCCTGATCTCAACCTTTGCCCTTCCAACGATCTTAGCTCTTCTCGGATGCTTCTCTCCAAGGAAGTTCTCGATTATTACCTCGTTTCCCTCAACCCTAAGCTTGATGGGGAAGTGAGCGTAAACGACCTTGAGCTTGTACTCGAAACCTTCCGTAACTCCTTTTATGAGATTCCTTATGTGAGCCCAGAAGGTGCCGACCATCGCCTTAAGTCTCTTTCTCTCCTCTTTCGCATAAACCCTGATGCTACCGTTTACCTTCTCAATGTAGACTCCCCTGAACTTCAGAAATCTTAAGTTCTCTCCCAATGGACCTTTTACGGTGATGATGTAACCCTTAGTGGTATCTCCCTCGATGTTGACCTCAACGTTCTCTGGAATCGGGATGAATCTTTCAATGCCAGCCATAGTTATCACCTCAGTAGACGTAAGCAAGCAGAACACCACCCAAACCTAGCTCTCTCGCCTCTTTCTGCGACATCACACCCTTTGTCGTGGACACAATTAGGATGCCGAAGTCTCTTGCAGGCAGATACCTCTTCTCAAATTTCTCGTACTCCGTCCTCTTCACCGAGAACCTTGGCCTTATAGCTCCGCAATCGTTTATTCTTCCGCAGAGCTCTACGATGAACTTACCTCCTCTGTGGTTTTCGACGTATTCAAAGCCCTTTATGTAACCGTGATCTTTCATAACCTTAAGTACGTTGCCTATGAGCTTTGAAGCTGGCCTAACCACACATTTGTCTTTTCCAACCCTCTCAGCGTTCTTTATAGCAGACATAGCATTTGATAGAGGATCGCTAACCATGATGTGTCACCTCACCAGTACTTCTTGAACCCCAACTCCGAGGCTACTTCCCTAAAGCACTGTCTACAGAGGTAGATACCGTATTTCCTAATCAATCCCCTCTTCCTCCCACACCTCCTGCACTGATTTGCACCTCTACCGAAGATCTTGTTCTTGGGTTTGCTAGCCATGTTACACCACCTCCACACCCAACGACCTTAGCCATTCGATAGTCTCCTCCTTCGTTATCCTATGCCTCTTTCCAACCTTAGCTCTGCATCTCCTTCTCTTGGCAACCCTAAACCCTCTTCTCTTGAGCACGACACACACGTCCATTCCGAATATACCAATTTCAGGATCGTAATCAACTCCCGGCAAGTCGATATGCTCCTGAATACCGAAGGAGAAGTTACCATCGTTTATCGATCTTGCACTCAGCTTGAATTCCTTAACCTTCAAAGCATCCAACAGGAACTTCATAGCCTTTTCTCCTCTAAGCGTAACCTTGCATCCTATGGCTTCTCCCCTTCTTATTCCGAAATTCTTGATGGTTTGAGTTGCATAAGTCGCCACCGGCTTTTGTCCGGTGAGTTGCTCAAGGAGCCTCATAGCCTTCTTGTGCCTATCACCGCTTTCACCAACACCGATGTTGATGACTACCTTATCAATCAAAATTTCCCTCATCGGATTTTCTTCCTTCTTTTTCTTCTCCTCAGCCTCTACCTTCTCAATTACCGCCTGCATACCTCATACCCCCAGATCTATCACGGGCTTGTCGGAGACCTTCTTACCCACTACGAATATGTAATCAACGATTGTAGTAAATTCACCCTTCTCAGATTCAACCGTAACTAGATTCGGTGCAGAACTCTTGACGATCTTGTACTCCTTGATCCTACCGATCTCACCAGCGTGGCTCCCGCCAGTAACCATCACCAAGGCACCTATCTCAAACGGCAGATGAT
>CAYMEG010000034.1:0-11505 GCA_964389535.1 uncultured archaeon
CAGAGTTGGTAATGAGATCGATGGGATTCCGATCTTTAGGTTTAATAGAAAACTCAATGACGATGAGCTGAAGCAACTCGGAGCCTCGCTTGCATCGACTGGCAACGTTGCGATGTTTCACGTAATAGATCAAACTCCAGAATGGAAGGATTTCGAAATTCCAGATGAGAAGATCGAAGTTGATGGCCTTGAGGTGAAATTTGATTGTGAGCCGGATTTGATATCGTTAGGCTGTCCCCATCTCTCGAAAAATGAGCTTTTGGAGATAGCAAGATTTGTCGAGAAATTTGAAAGAGCTAAAAAAACAATCTGGCTTTTTACCTCGCGGAAGGTTTATAACGAGCTTAGAGATGTCGTTGAAAAGCTTGAATCTAAAGGCATAATGGTTTTTAGAGATACATGCATGGTTGTCTCACCGGCAACTGAAAGGTTTGAATGTGTGATGGTAAACTCTGGAAAAGCACTGACATATCTTCCAAAGCTAAGAAAAGTTAAGACAATCTTCGGCTCAACCTATGAATGCCTAAGGAGGGCCTTTAATGAAAGTTAGAGGTAGGGTTATCTCTAAAGGTATCGCGGAAGGAGAGGCAATCGTCAGCAGGAGGAAGTTTTCATTTTTAGGGGATGTTGATGTAGATACTGGCATCGTGATTGCTGAGGACAGCGATATATGTGGAGAGTGCATTGCGGGAAAGATATTCGTATTTCCAACTGGAAGGGGATCCACGGTGGGAACTTACGTATTGTTGAGGATGAAGAAAAAGGGAACTGCACCGAAGGCTATAATTAACGTCGAAACAGAACCGATAATAGCTGTGGGAGCGATTATAGCTGAAATTCCACTCATGGACAGGCTTGAAATCGATCCATTCAAAATCATTAAATCTGGAGAGTTAGTTAAGGTAGATGCTATAAACGGATGGGTTGAAGTCCATGGAGGTAGAAAAGATAAGATCGAAACTTGAGGAGGAATTCATCGTTTACGATGTCGAAAAGCTTGAAGATGGGACTAGATTCTACCTTCATCCGAAAGGAGAGATAAGCAAAGATCTGAAGATATTTTTAACGCAGTTGGCTAGGGAGTATTCCGTTGAATTTAAAGAGAGATATGGGGAGCTGATTTTGGAGATTAGAGAGGCGAAAAGTGAGAGAGTCTGGATAAACATCGTTCTACTGATTGCTACATTCCTCTCCACAACTTTCATGGGATCCGTGATGTTTGGACTTATGGATGGAATTCTATTTTCCTTGGCAGTGATGTTCGTTCTTGGAAGCCATGAGATGGGACACTACTTTGCTGCAAGGAGATGGAAGATGAGAACATCTTTACCTTACTTCATCCCGTTTCCGACAATAATCGGAACGCTCGGTGCGATAATAAAGCATAAGGGTCCGATTCCGAATAGAAGGGCGTTGTTCGATGTTGGAGTTGCCGGACCGTTAGTTGGGATCGTAGCATCGATCATCGTAATCTTGATAGGCCTGAGCTTACCGTTTAAACCCGCTCAAATTGGAGAAACAATGATAATTCTTGGCTCCCCACCGCTCCTAGATCTACTTGCAAAGATAGTCGGTTATGAAGAGCAGTTCATACATCCCATGGTGTTTGCAGGCTGGGTTGGGTTGTTTGTAACATTCTTAAATTTGATTCCAGTTGGGCAGCTCGATGGGGGACATATAATGAGAGCGATGATCGGAAGGAGGGCAGAGATCGTTTCGAGGATGATGCCGATGGTTCTGATAACTGTAGGATTCGCGATCAGCTATATATACAAAGTTTCGGATTCTATTTGGATATTCTGGGGTTTGATAACCCTTTTCTTTGCCATGTATCCGCATCCAGAACCGGTTGACGACGAAACTCCGTTGGATTTAAGGAGGTTACTTCTGGGAATATTTACGTTTTTCTTAGCTTTGATGTGTTTTACTCCCGTTCCGTTTCAGGTTGTAAAGACTTAAAAATACTCTTTCTCCTTCTTGCAACTTTAACCTCTCCGGTTTCCTTTGAAATGAGCTCGTAAAGGATGGCTTTATCTTTTGCAGGTCTCAAAAGTCTGCCCAAACGTTGAATGAACTCCCGTGAGGAACCAGTCCCACTAACTATTATCCCGACGTTGGCATCCGGCACATCGATTCCTTCATCGAGTACCTGACTTGTCACTATGGCCCTAAACTTCCCCCTTCTAAATCCGTCCAAAATGATCGATCTCTCCTTCTTATCTGTTTTGTGTGTTATCGCCGGAATTAGGAAGATCTTAGAGATCCTATAAACCAAGTCGTTGTAACGTGTGAAGATAATTATCTTATCGTTCTTGTGCCTCTCCAAAAGTTCTTTGAGCTTCTTAATCTTGTTCTTCGAGTTGAAAGCAATCTTTCTCGCCTCGTCCCAAGATTTAAGGGCTTCGTACGCTTTCTCATCCAATCCACTCATCATAACGATCCTTCTGAAATCTTCGACGTTCTCAAGTCTTATACCTCTGGAAGCTATATATTCCTTAAACACCTTGGCCTTTTCATCGTATCTTCGCTTTTCATCCTCACTGAGGGGGATGAATATCTTCTTAACTTCGTATCTTGCAAGATACCTCCCGGCCAGATCGTCAGGTCTAAGCTCATACACTATGCCTCCGATTAAATCCGGCAATAACGAATGAAGACCATCCTCTCTTTCGTAGACGGCCGTCAGTCCCAACCTGTACGGAGCTATCGACATCTCAGCAATTTGACGGTAGCATTCCGAGGGCAGATGATGAGTTTCGTCAGTTATGAGAAGTAAAAATTTGTCTCCTAAGATCTCAGCGTTTATGTACGCTGAGTCATACGTGGTCACGGTGATAGGCTTGAGCTCCTTCTTCCTACCGGAGAATTCTCCTACATATTCCTTACCAAAGATCGATAGCCTCTCCTTCCACTGCTCAAGCAATGCAAGGGTTGGGACAACCACAAGCGTTGCAACACTTAGGTCGTTTATAATTTTCAAGGCTATGTGTGTTTTTCCTGCTCCGGTTGGCAAAACTATCACACCTCTCTTATCGACCATCCACCTATCAACGGCTTGAGCCTGATAATCTCTGAGCTTGATTTCTGCATTGAAAATCGGACAGGGAATCACGTTGTCGGTGACGTGATCCTCAAACTCAACGCCAGAATTTCTCAAGTAATCGACTATATCTCTGTATTTGTAGGCTGAGGCTCGATAACATCCACTTCTGTCATCCCACTTTGCATGGTGGATGTAGACGTTTCCCTCAATCCTTATTGTTCCCCTATCGTAGCTCAACCTAGCGAACACTTTTAGAGTTCTCAGCAAGCTTATTATCCTTTTCCATTTTTATACAATTTTAAAATTTTTGATTTAATTAATTTCTATTCTGAAAATTTATATTTTGAAAGCTGTAAGTTTTGGAGTGATGTAACACTGTTGATAGGGTATTTAAATTGTCCACAATGTGGTTTCACAACCTAAATTTTTAATCGGTCGTTCAATTAGAGTTGTGTTACCTAAAGAGTTACTTGAAGTTAAAAGGATGGGTAGGATGATACTTCCAAAGTTCGTGAGCTTGGATGATACTAAATTAGCTGAAATCGTCATCAAGATTTACAAACTTGGCTTAGGAAAGAAGTTAAAGCTTATTCAAGCTAACCTGAGAAAGATCGAAAATGCGAAGAACTACAGAAAAGTCAGAGGATTTGCCAAGCTGATCGAAAGGGAATGTACATTTGAGAAATCAACAAAGCTTGATCCACCTGCGGTTAGAATGTTTCTGTTCGAGAGAGGTTTCGTGACGTCACTGAGTGAGAGAAAGAGGATAATAGAAAAGGCCTCAGAATATTTTGGCGTCGATGCCGAAGAAATCGAAAGGGCTATGTTTGCAGATATAGAGGAGGAAAAGATACTTAAGGATGTTCCTGAGATAACATCTAAGGAACTCATAAAACGTTACAACCTTTCACTACTTCAGACAACCATCTTTAACGCTCTAAGGCTCACGTTCTGGATATCATCAAATCATAAGAACGTGTTTCGCAAGATAAAGTGGCTAGGCTTGATGTACGAGCTTTACGACAGCAATGGAAAACTTTTGACAAGTTTAACTGGAGCTGCATCGATTCTAAAGATGACTAAAAAGTATGGAACTTCGATGGCTAAGCTTATACCTGAAATAATAAAAGCTAAGGAGTGGTGGATTCGTGCCGAAATCTTGGATGAATACGAGCGAAGGATCTATTTCTTGGAGATCTCTGACAGATATCGATCTCTGTTCCCAGATAACTACACTGAGGTTGTGGATTACGATTCGTCGCTTGAGGAGGAATTTGCTAGAAGGATGAAATTTCTGCTGAATTGCGAAGTTATAAGGGAGCCGGGAGTTATTAGGGCTGGGAGATATGCTTACATTCCCGACTTTCTTATAAGAAAGGGTGATAGGGAGGTATACGTTGAAATAGCAGGATTTTGGACAGAGGAATACGTCAAGAAGAAGCTTAAGAAGATCGCCGAAGCCAACATTCCTCTAATTTTAATCGTAAGGGATGATCTAGCTTTGGGTAAGCCGAAGGGTATTCTGGATGTTATAACGATCAAGAAGAACAGAATTCCATATAGGGATGTTCTGAAGAAGGTTAAGGAGTTTTTGAGCTGATAGGAAAAATATTTAAATAACGCCGTCTTTAGCTCGATATCATGATCTGGCAGGGTAGGAGTAAGAGAAGCTACACAGGCAAGCTCCTCAGACCTCATAGAAAGAAGAGAAAGTACGAAATGGGCAGACCACAGGTTGAGACTCTCATTGGCGAGAGGAAGATAAAGAAGGTCAGGGTTAGGGGTGGAAACTACAAGATAAAGCTGTTCAGAGATAAGTATGCGAACGTCTACGTTCCGAGGGAAAAAAAGGTCGTTAGAGCTGAAATAAGGAGGGTTGTTAAAAATCCTGCCCACGTTCACTATGCAAGGAGGAACGTCATTACTAGGGGAGCGATAATCGAAACATCGATCGGATTGGCAAGGGTCACGAACAGGCCAAGCCAAGAAGGGTTGATAAATGCAGTGCTGATTGAGGAAACCCGATAATGTGGCTCATTATAGCTGAGAAAGAAAAAACCGCCAGAAGGATAGCTCAAATTCTTTTTAAGGATGTTAAAAGGCTTAGGCGGTACGGTGTCAACTACTATCTTTCCCCTTCAAATGAGGCATACGTTTTGGGATTGAAGGGTCACATAGTTGAGGTGGATTTTCCCTCGGAATACAACGATTGGAAGAATACACCACTTAAAGACCTTTTGAGAGCAAAGATCGTTTGGAGGGTAAGAGAGAAATCTATTGCAAAACTGTTGATCGAGCTTGCAAGGGATGTCAACAGGGTTACGATAGCAACTGACTACGATAGGGAAGGAGAACTTATAGGCGTTGAGGCTTTAAAGTTCATTCAAAAGGTCAATCCAAGCGTTAAAGTCGATAGGGTCAGATTCAGCGCGATAACACCGCAAGATATAAGGGAGGCTTTTGCGAATCCCGTAAATATAGACTACAACCTCGCGAAGGCAGCAGAGGTTAGGCAGAAGATCGATCTGGTTTGGGGTGCAGTCCTTACAAGACTACTTTCCCTCTCAGCAGGAAAACTTGGCAAAGACTTTCTAAGTGTTGGGAGGGTTCAGTCTCCAACCTTAAGACTGATAGTTGAAAGAGAAAAGCAGATTCAGGAGTTCAAATCGAAGAAGTTCTGGGAAATTTTCATCAAGGTGAAAGGAATTGAGGCAAAGCTCGATAGGAGATTTGAAAGTAAAGAGGAAGCTCAAAATGTTTTGAACAAAATCGGAAGTTATGCAAAAGTGATAAAGTTTGAGAAGAAGAGGATTGAGGAGAACAAACCGATACCATTCAATACCACAGAATTTTTGAAGGAAGCTTCACGGTTCATGGATCCAGACAAGGCGATGAGAATAGCTGAAGAGCTTTACATGAGCGGTTACATATCGTATCCGAGAACAGACAACACTGTCTACCCAGCAACGTTAAACTTAAGAATGCTCGTTGAGAAGTTCTTGGACAGTGAATTTAGGAAAGAGGCTAAGTTTGTTCTTTCTGGCTCGATGATTCCATCGAAGGGTAGAAGGGAAACCAAAGACCATCCACCGATACATCCCACAGCTGTTGCTGGTAGGGATGAGCTGAGCAAGGATGAATGGATGATCTACGAACTCATCGTCAGAAGATTCTTAGCTTCGCTTGCACCGAAAGCCATCTGGGAAATGAGAAGGGTAGAATTTTCAGCCAACGGTCTGATCTTTAAGGCGTCTGGCAAAAAACTCATAGATAGGGGCTGGAGAAGCATATACACCTACATCCAAGCTGAAGAAAACCTTATTCCGGAATTCTCGGTTGAAGATGTTTTAAGGATCGAAGGAAAGAGAATTGCCGAAAAGAAAACGAGACCTCCGCAGAGGTACACAACTGGCAGGCTGATAAAGATCATGGAGAAGTTGGGATTGGGTACTAAGTCTACGAGGCATGAGATAATCAAAAAGCTGTTTGATCGGAGGTATGTCTATGGAAATCCACTGAGACCTACAAGTACGGCTTTTGCAGTTATAGAAGCTTTGAAGAAGAATGCAGAAGTGATAACGTTGCCAGATATGACTGCAAAACTTGAGAGAGATATGGATGCGATTGCAGAGGGTAAGTTAAGTGATAAAGCCGTTTTAATCGAATCCATAAAGTTTTTGGACAGGATTTTAAGTGAAATCGATACAGAAAAGCTTGGAAAATGCTTAAAGGAAGGTATCGAAGAAGACAGAAGAAGGGAGCTTGAGAAGATCTTCGTTGGAAGGTGCCCGAAATGTGGTGGAAATTTGGTTATAAAGAAGGCTGAAAAGAGATTTATCGGTTGTTTAAACTATCCTAAATGCGACTTTTCCCTTCCACTTCCTCAAAAGGGTAGGATCTATATTTCATCCAAAACCTGCGAGAAGCACGGCCTGAGAAAGATAAAGATCCGAACTAAAGATGGAACTTGGGATTTGGGTTGCCCTTACTGTAACTATCTGAGTTGGGTCGAGAAGAAGGGTTAGTGATATATAGTTTTAGATAGCGGAAACTTCATGAACTGGTTTGGAAGGGAATCAAAGGTACTCATTCCATTTTACAAAAGACAGAGGGTAATATTCGTTAGAGGTGAAGGTTGCTGGCTTTACGATGCTGAAGGTAAGAAGTATTTGGATCTCGTAGCTGGGATTGCAGCGGTATCGATAGGGCACTCCCATCCATATTTCATAAAGAGAGTTAGGGAACAACTTGAAAGGCTCGTTCACGTCTCAAACCTCTTCTACACGATACCGCAGATAGAGCTCGCGGAGAAGCTTAGGGAAATCACCGGGTTGGACAAGTTCTTCTTCTGCAACAGTGGTGCTGAGGCTGTGGAAGCATCTCTAAAGATTGCGAGAAAAGTTACCGGCAGAAAGAAGTTCGTAGCTTTCACTGGAGCTTTTCATGGAAGAACCATGGGCGCACTTTCGGTAACTTGGAAAGAGAAGTTTAGAAAGCCTTTCGAGCCTCTAATTCAGCCGGTTGAATTTGCCAAGTTCAACGATGTTCACGATTTGGAGAAGAAGGTTGATGATGACACCGCTGCAGTAATAGTTGAACCAGTTCAGGGTGAAGCTGGCGTGTATCCGGCCAAGAAGGAATTTATCAAAGCTATTTTCGAGGAAAAAGATGAACATGGGTTTATCGTAATCTTTGATGAGGTTCAGACGGGATTTGGAAGAACCGGAAGGTGGTTCGCCAAAGAGCATTTCGGTGTTCAGCCGGATATAATGGCAATGGCCAAAGCTATGGGCTCCGGATTTCCCATAGGTGGGGTTGGAGTTAAGGAGGAGATCGCAGAGAAGTTGGAAGCTACGGAGCACGCTTCAACGTTTGGTGGAAACCCTTTAGCATGCACAGCTTCGCTTGCAACCGTCGAGGTGATAGAGAGGGAAAAGCTCGTTGAAAACTCGGCAAGGATGGGAGGATACTTTAGAGACAAGCTTGAAGAAGTAGGGTTAAAGGCGAGGGGTTTGGGACTGATGATTGGTGTGGAAATTTCAAATGCTTTTGAAATTGTCTCAAAAGCCCTTGAAAAGGGATTGATCGTGAATGCAACCTCCGAAAGCACATTAAGATTGGTTCCACCTCTGATAATTCGAAAGGAGGAAGTAAACTTTGCAATCGAAATACTCAGTCATTTAACCAGAACGACTGGCTGAGTAGCATTTGCGACAACATATTTAGCTGCGCTACCCAAAATTACCTCCTCGAGCGGGCTTCTCTTTTTCATACCTACGACGATCATCTCAGCTCCGATTTCTTTCGCAAATTCCACTATATCTTCTCCCGGGCTCTTTCCTCTGACGAGCAGATGAGTCTCAATCTCAACGCCATAATCCTTTGCAATCTCCTTAGCCTTCTTCAAAATTTCCTCCCCCCTCTGGATGTCCTCCTCATCTGTCTTCGTTCCACCGTATAGTGAATGTATCGCAACGATCTTCTTCTTTCTCAACTTCCCTTCTTCAAGCGCAAACTCCAAAGCTCTGAAACTCTGGCTTGAACCATCCAAACCGACGAGTATGCACATATTCTTAATTTTCAACCAAAATATATTTAACTTGCGTCGACGAGCGGTGAAAGTTTTATATACCCTTCAATTTTAGCAACTGAAAAACGTTTGAGGTGGTGCAAATGCCTAAGGAGAAGGAACACATTAACGTTGCTATAATTGGGCATGTAGACCACGGTAAGAGCACACTAATTGGGAGGATGTTGTATGAGGCTGGTTTGATTCCAGAGAGGATAATCGAGGAGTACAGGAAAGAAGCAGAGCAGAAAGGTAAAGCAACGTTCGAGTTCGCTTGGGTGATGGACAGGCTCAAAGAAGAGAGAGAAAGAGGACTAACGATCGACATCGCTCATAGGAAGATCGAGACGAACAAGTACATGATCACGATCGTAGACTGCCCTGGACACAGAGACTTCATCAAGAACATGATCACCGGCGCATCGCAGGCTGATGCGGCAATATTGGTTGTAGATGTTGCTGAGGGTATCATGCCACAGACGAAGGAGCATGCAATTCTTGCGAGAACGTTGGGTATCAACCAGATGATTGTAGTTCTAAACAAGATGGACAAGGTTAACTATGACCAGAAGAGGTATGAGGAGGTAAAGAACCAACTAACAAAGCTTCTGAAAGGTTTGGGTTACAAGGTTGAAGAGATCCCGTTCATTCCGGCATCAGCTTACTACGGTGATAACGTTTACAAGAGGAGCGACAAGACTCCATGGTATAACGGCCCGACGGTCTTTGAAGCCTTCGACATGCTCAAGCCCCCAGAGAAGCTGATAGACAAGCCACTCAGAATACCAATCCAGGATGTCTATTCGATCAAGGGTGTCGGTACGGTTCCGGTTGGCAGAGTTGAGAGTGGTGTGCTTAAGGTCGGTGATAAGGTTATCTTCGAACCACCGGGTATAGTAGGTGAAGTGAAGAGCATCGAGATGCATCACGAGCCACTCAAGGAAGCCTACCCGGGAGACAACATCGGTTTTAACGTCAGAGGTGTCAGCAAGAAGGATCTGAGAAGAGGAGATGTCGCTGGACATCCAGACAATCCGCCGACAGTTGCTAAGGACTTCACAGCTCAGATCATCGTATTGCAGCATCCAACAGCCATCACAGTCGGTTACACGCCAGTAGTTCATGCCCATACAGCCCAAGTCGCTTGCAGATTCGTTGAACTTGTAAAGAAGATCGATCCGAGAACTGGACAGGTGAAGGAGGAGAATCCACAGTACCTTAAGACGGGTGATTCTGCCATAGTGAAGCTCGAACCAACAAGACCGATGGTCATCGAGAAGGTCAAGGACATTCCACCGCTCGGTAGATTCGCTGTCAGAGACATGGGTATGACAATTGCCGCTGGAATGGTTATCGACGTAACTCCGAGAAAGTAACCCCTCCATTTTTTATTTTGGTGATTGGCTATGGCAATTAAAGGGCCAAAAGCTAGGATTAGGCTTTCTGGATTGAATCCGAAGGATTTAGATAGGATCTGCCAGCAGATCAAGGAGATAGCTTTAAAGACGGGTGTTGAGATCAGTGGCCCGATCCCACTTCCAACCAGAAGGCTCGTAATACCAGTTAGAAAGGCTCCGGATGGGGAGGGCAGTGAAACGTACGATCACTGGGAACTCAGAATTCACAAGAGGCTGATCGACATCGCAGCAGATGAGAGGGCACTTAGACAGATAATGAGGATACAGGTGCCTAAGGATGTGAACATCGAAATAGTTTTGGAGAGTTGATTTTAAACTAAAGTTTGCGCAATCTTTGTAACGTCATCTAAGCTGTCCAAACTTTCTACAAACCTTATCGCAATACCTCTACTTCTCAAATGATTCTTAGCTCCTTCACCTATCCTCTTTATTAAAATAGCATCGACCTTGTTTTTGCTCAGCAGTTCAGCTATTAGGTAACCCTTCATCTTTTGAGCATTCCAGAATTCGTTTTGAATCTTCCATGATTTTCCGGTCTTCAAATCTACGATCTTGAAGAACCTCGCATTCAGATCACCTACGTAGTTATCTTTCTCATCGACGGGAATTGCGATCCTCCTTATCTCTTTCGAGATCTTGACGACTGGAATTATTCTAACTATCCCCGAAAAGCTGTCCTTTAATCCTTCGATTTTCCCAATTATCTCGTCTATCTGTTCTGCTCCAATTTCGGGACTAACCGTGAAGTGTACTTCAACTATCTTACTCCTCCAAGTTCCCCTGACGGCGACGAAATCGACAGACTTTATACCCTCGATACCCTCGATCACCTTTCCGATCCTCATCGATAGTTCCTCATCGACCTTATCCATCAAAACGTCTATCGCGTTCTTCAGTATTCCCCCGCCCATCTGAAGGATTAGAATGGATATCGCGATTGCCACAACTGCATCAGCCCACCAGTAACCGAAGTAGACGAGGATAAATCCCAAAACGACGGATGAGCTTGAAATTACATCGGTTCTCGAATGCTTTCCCTCGGCGATTAGCGATGAAGATTTAGTCCTTACTCCGACTGCGATCTTGTACCTTGCAAGAGCCTCGTTTACCACTGCAGAGGATAGGGCTACAACTAAAGCGTAAATCTCAAAGCTAGGTTTAACTCCAGAAGTTAGGCTATTTACAGCTTCGATTAAAATTGAGAGGGATGTAAAAATTATTATCACGCCGACTCCCAGTTCTGCAAGGCTTTCAGCTTTGAAATGACCATACGGATGAGCCTTATCGGGAGGCTTTTGTGCAATCTTAATCCCAATCCAAACCAAAGTCGAACCCAGAACATCTACAAGCGAATGTAATGCATCTGCTATGAGCGCTGTACTTCCGGCTAAAATCCCAGCAATACCTTTGACTATTGTAAGAACGACGTTTGCAACTACGGATACCTTTCCAGCCCTTATCGCTTCATCCATTAA
>CAYMEG010000035.1:0-2244 GCA_964389535.1 uncultured archaeon
CCCCGCAAAAATTAAATAGCCAATTGGGTTTTGGCGATATATGGCAAGATTTCCAGAGGCTGAGGCTAGACTCTTCAACGTCAAAATCTGCATGAGATGCAATGCTAGGAATCCAATCAGGGCTACAAGGTGCAGAAAGTGTGGATACAAGGGACTAAGACCGAAGTCTAAGGAGAGAAAGGGTAAGAGATAAAATCTTAGCCTTTTTTGTAAAGATTACAAGGAATCGGCATCGTATCCAAGCATGACAACCCACCACCATCTCGCCATATCTACGAGATCTCTGCTGAATACTCCGGAAAGGTGATACTCCCCGTTTTTTATCGTAACCATACCCGCTCCGATGAGTTTGTTTCTCATTGCGTAGAAGGATGACCTTGCCATACCAAGTTCCTTAACGATCTCCTCCCATTCTTCGACCCTCAAAGGTTTTCCGGATTTTTGTCTTTCCTCAACCATCGTAACGAACCTTGCCGCTTTCAGAGCGATCTCTTCCTTTCTAAACAACCTTCTCATAAGCTCAAGTAGAGGATTTTTTGACTGGGAAATTCTTGCATTCGATGCTGAACGGATAATTATAGATGTAGATGTCTTTGGAGCATCCTTTACCTTCATAGCATAGAATTCGAACTACAGAACATTAAGCTATCGCAAAGCTAAATTACAATTCAATTACCCTTGTAGCATGCTCTGGGAATTTATTAAAAAGTACTATATAGATTCGATAGTTTATAAAACTGGATACAACCCAGTCAACACCCTCACGTGGGCGATAATTCTGATCGTTGCCGTATGTCTAATTTACAGATGGCTTAGAAGACGAATTGAATTTAACGATAGATTTGTTTACGGAAACATACCATTCGTAATCTTCGGTGCCTCGCTAAGGATTGTTGAGGATGCCGGATTTCTAAAACCTCCGATAAGCTATCTTTTCATGACTCCTATGATATACTTTTTGATATTTTCGATTGCCCTGCCAACGTTAGTTTTAAGCATAAGGATCAGAAAGGATAGATATTGGACTCACTATGGGTTGATTGGAGCGATCCTTGCGATAGCAACTTTGATCTTTCTCCTCAGTAACCTTAAAATCGTAAATTGGTTTGTCCTTCCCTCAGCCCTAGCCATGGCTCTGATGTTTACGACGTTCTACTATTTCGGAACGAGAATATTTGCAAGACATATGCACAACAAGCTCAGCGAAGTAGTCTTCTTTGCCCATATGCTAGATGCTTCTGCAACGTTCATAGGAGTTCAGTATCTAGGTTATTGGGAACTTCATGTCGTTCCAAGATTTCTGATTTCGAAACTAGGAGCTTGGGTAATGATCCCGGCAAAAGTTATGGTATTTCTGATGATACTTTACGTCCTTGATAAGGAGGAGGATGAGAACCTCAAGAACTTTATCAAGTTCGTCTTGATCGTGCTCGGTTTGGCTCCGGGACTAAGAGACTCCCTTAGAATGACGTTTGGAGTTTAAATGACTAACTTCTCAAGCTCTGCAGGAGCTAGAGCGAACTGTCTTAGGCATTCGAATTCCATGAAGTGCAAAGTCTTGGCGAGAATAACCAAGATGTGGAGAGGATCTCCAAAATCCACATCCTTAAGCTTCCTCAATCTATCACATCTGACGAAGGGATTTTCACTTCCGGCCCTTGCTATTCCAACCGCGAATAGATCTAAAACAGAGCTATCTGCTTTTTCCAAAATTTCGATAGCTTCGTTGATGGTCATGGGCCTCGGATGGAGATCCAAGAAAAGGATCGTATGCGCATCTATGCTCAGGTTCTGCCTAATGACGTTAACTGGAGTCATCGAAACTCTGCCAGCGTAAGGATAGCTGACGGTTGCAGATTTCCCGAATCTATAGTTATGTAATCCGGTTAAACCGCAGATGGCGTTGATGATACTTGCAGAATGTATTATCTTAACTTTAACACCTCTTTTCTCAGCTTCGAGCCTTAAGGCTGAGTGTGTAGTTGCTATCATGGGATCTCCTGGAATTAAAATAGCTACATTCTTCTCTTTAGCTGTCTCGATGATCCATCTGCAGTTCTCCTCAAGATCACTTCTACAGAGTTCCTTAATGTCTTTTCCAATGAATTCCCGAATTCTCTGCAGGTTTGTTCCCATCAGCTTTGATGTGTAAAATTCTATGTAGACCTCATCGGCCTTTCTAGCAAATTCGAGTCCTTTGCACGAGATGTCCCTCTCATCCCACAGACCCATGCCTATCAGTAT
>CAYMEG010000035.1:2344-9963 GCA_964389535.1 uncultured archaeon
TGATCCAAACCAACCCTCTGTCCGTTGAACTTAACCGATTTGCCCCAAACCTTAGCGTATCTAAAGCTCTCAAGCATATCCCTATGCAACTTCTTGCAAACATCGGCTACGGTAGCCCCTCTACGCATGATCAGAGGTTCGTCGAAATCGGGCTTTCCGCCAGGTGGTTTAAGGTATATCCTTATGAATTCAAGCTTTTCATAGATCTTCTCGACAAGTAAATCCAAGTTGATTCTCTTTTCGGCTGAAATTGGAATCACATCTGCCGGTAGATCTTCCGGCCAATAGAGATCGATCTTGTTAACGACAGTCAATGAGGGTATGTAGACTCTATTACCCAAAATCGCATCGATGAGTCTGTCCATGGTTATATCCTCCCTAATCAAAACGTCAGCGTTGTGAATTCGATATTCCTTAAGGATCTCAACTATCGTCCTCTCATCCAATGAGAGAGGAACGGTAGAAGATATCTTAATTCCACCTCTGTCCTTCTTCTTGATTATAACCTCAGGTGGCTTCTGATCAAGCCTGATCCCAGCTTCATAAAGCTCCTTCTTGATTATATCGATCTGATGCAGGTTGAACACATCGACAATTATCAAGACCATGTCAGCGTTTCTAACCATGGCTAGAACTTCTCTCCCTCTTCCCTTGCCCTTCGATGCCCCTTCGATCAATCCCGGCACATCGACGATCTGAATCCTCGCTCCCTTATACTCAAGCATACCGGGGACGGGCTTCAGTGTCGTGAAGTCGTAGTCTGCAACTTCACTCTTCGCTCCAGTTAAAGCGTTTAAAAGTGTTGACTTGCCTACTGAGGGAAACCCAACCAAAACGACCGTCGCGTCACCTTCTTTCTTTATTGCAAACTGTTGAGTTCTTGCGGTTTTAGCTTTAGCTTTCTCAAGCTCCTCCCTGAGCCTCGCAAGCTTGGCCTTAAGTCTACCTATATGGTGCTCGGTAGCCTTGTTATACGGAGTCTTCTTTATTTCCTCTTCGAGCTTCTTGATCTGCTGTAGTATGTCCATCGATATGCTAAAATTGCACATATGTTAAAATCGTTAACGATGCTATTTCAATCACTCACTGCGATCATGTGGCTTTAATATCCATTCAGCAAACAATTCTAAACTTCCCCTTGAAATTTAACCGATCGTTTGATGTCTAACAGGATGGTAGGATAATTCCAACTCACCGGAATCGATCTATCTGTTGAGGATGTACAATCAAAATCATTAAACGTGGAACTTCAGGAATTCTAGGATCGCTGAATATATGTAGTTCATGACGTGAATACCGTTCATCTCGAGCAGTAGATTTAGCACAGCTCCGACTATTGCTCCAACGATCAGGGATGAAAGTACCCTAACCTTTATTATTATACCAACGACGATTAGAAATAGGACGAGCGTTGAAACCGTGCTAAGCTGAGAGAGCTGGGTTTGAGCTTCTGTGAGCGTATGTGAAAGCAGATTGAATAGTGTGGAGATACCGTTGAAACCGAAGAGAAATCCAGCTAGGATACCTATAGCCATGATCGTTCTATCGCTCATACCGTATGGTATACCTTTAAGATATAAAATTTAACTTCAAAGTTCTTTGACAAAATCCTCAATTCTATCAACAGCCTCCTTCAACTTCTCCATGCTCACAGCATAAGCGCATCTTATATATCCCTCTCCACAATCACCAAAAGCGTTGCCGGGAACAACTGCCACACTCTTTTCAAGCAAGAGTCTTTCAGCAAACTCCTCACTGCTCAGACCATAACCCTCGATCTTGGGAAATGCATAGAACGCACCATCGGGCTTGTTAACTTCAAATATGCTTTTTAATCTCTTTATAAAGAAATTTCTTCTTCTCATGTATTCGGCTCTGATGCGGTCCAGTTCCTCCTCGCAACCCCTTAAGGCCTCCAAAGCTCCGATTTGAGATGTTATCGGAGCACAGAGCATGCAGTATTGATGGATCTTAAGCATAGCCTCGGCTATGTCTGGAGGTGCGATTGCGTAGCCAATCCTCAATCCCGTCATAGCGAAAGCCTTCGAGAAACCGTTCAAAATTACCGTTCTGTCCTCCATACCATTGAGAGATGCTATTGATATATGCTTTCCAGAGTACGTTAGCTCGGCATAGATTTCATCGGAAATTACAACCAAGTCAAATTCTATTGCAAAATCTGCGATTTCTTCAAGCTCCTTTTTTGAATAGCTAACGCCCGTTGGATTGTTTGGATAGTTTATAACTATGGCTTTCGGGTCGCAGTTTTTCGCATGTTTTACAAGTAGTTCGTAATCGGGCTTGAAGTCCGGGGTTGTTGGAATGGAAACTGCCTCACCTCCAGCTAAGATCGTTAGAGGTTTATATGAAACGTAAGCGGGCTCTGGAATTAGAACAGCATCTCCAGGATTTATCAAAGCTCTCAATGCGAGATCTATCCCCTCGCTCACGCCGGTAGTTACTATCACGTTGTTCGGATTTACATTTTGCACACCGAATTTCTTGTAGTATTCTGCTATCACCTCTCTCAGTTCTGGAATTCCGTGATTTGATGTGTAAGACGTAACACCCTTCTCCAACGAGTAGATCATCTGATCTCTGATCCTCCAGGGAACTGCAAAATCAGGCTCGCCAACTCCCAGGCTTATAACATCCTCCCTACCCATCACCAAATCGAAAAACCTTCTAATTCCAGAAGGTTTGATCGAGTTTACCCTTTCAGAGACTCTACGGGACAAATGCAAGCCTCCTGTCTTCTTCATCTTTAAATAACAAAACACCCTCCTCCTTATAACTTCTCAAAACGAAGTGTGTGAACGTATCCCTAACCTCCGGTATCGTTGATATCTTTTCCGCAACGAAGAAGGCAACATCCTTAAGCGACTTTCCTTTAACCACAACCTGAAAGTCGTAATCCCCGCTTATCAGCCTAACCGCATGAACCTCTGGAAACTTTGCGATCCTCTTCGCTATATCGTCGTAGCCCTTCTCCCTGGTGAGCGTTACCCTAACGTCTATTATCGCATACACTATCTCTTCACCGACCTTCTCCCAATCTATCAACGTCTTGTACTTCAAAATTGTTCCATCCTCTTCTTTAGCCTTGATGATCCCTTCAACCTCCTTCTCATCGTATCCCGTCATGTCTGCTATTTCTTTAGGCGTAAGCCTTGCATTGTCTTCCAGTATCTTCAAAATCTCGATGACCTTTTCATCTTCCATTGGCCAAGATTTATCATGACGATATTTATTGCTTTCCTCAGTCAGCCGATCCTTCATCATGATTCAGCGCTCCACGGCCTCATCATCGGTATAAGTATTTGATCTAATGTGCATATGGGTTTTACCAAACCTTTTCGTACTCCTCAATGAGTCTGTCTTTTTTATAACCATGATCTATAAAATCCCACGGTAACTCTTTATCGGCGGGTATCTCCTCCAAATACTTGAGAAAACCCAGCTTTTCTGCGGTTTTAAGCGTTGGCCTTCCGATATCGATCAAATCACCCACCTCCTCATCTCCCCTTGAAAGGATGGTCTGCAAGGCAAAATCTTCAACTTTCTCGATCGAGATGTCGGCTATCTTTGATAACCCTCTCTTAATTATCTTAGATCTTCTGTTAAGTTCCTTCATACCCTTTCTAACATCCTTAAATCCCGTATATGGCAACCACTGAAACGGAGTGTGAGGCTTTGGAACCAAGGGGTTTATAGAAACCGAAACCCTTGGAACGATATTCTTAACCTTCCTGACGAGATCTATTAGCTCTCTGATGTCATCATCGGTTTCCGTTGGCAAACCGATCATGAAGTAAAGCTTGATACTCCCAATTCCCTTTTCCCTTGCAATCTTTGCCGCATTTAAGACATCTTCCTCGTTTATATCCTTATTCAATATATCCCTAAGCTTTTCACTTCCGGCTTCTGGAGCTATCGTGAAACTTCTTAAACCCCCAGTGACGAGCAACTCCATGAGTTCGTCATCAACGGTATCGGCTCTGATCGATGAAGGAGAAACCATAAACCCCATATCCACAAGCCTGGCTATGAGCTCCTTTACTTTCGGATGATCCGAAACGGAAGGTGCGATTAAGGCTACCTTGTTCACAACCCCTCTATAGTTTTCGGCAACATCAAGCAGTAATCTGATGTCCCTCCATCTGGGAGGAGAATAGATCTGTCTTACAACGCAAAATCTACAACGCCTTACGCATCCCCTCCCGACTTCAAGCAGGATACATCTCCCGTAGGCTCCCTCACCAACTATCTGCTGTCTTAGGTGAAAATCTAGCTTTTTCGGCTTAATTCTCTTAACCTTATCTTCAAATCCGGTGTATATTCCTTCAATGCCTATGAGGTCATCTTTGCTCTTGGCCTCCAATATAGTATCGATGATATTACCGCTTTCGACCTCTCCGATCACGAACGCATCGAAGAATCTCAATATGGGTTTTGGATTGAGCATGCAGCAAGGCCCACCGGCTATCTTCAGGCCTTTAAATCCGCTTTCCTTTAAAATTTTAACGGCTCTGAAGTAGTCTTCCTCATACTGAAGTGAGAATAGGGCGATATCAAAATCTTTAAGGCTTCTTCCACTTTCAACACTCCTCAAGCCGTTAAAAACGTCGATGTAAAACCTCTCGCATATGAAATCATCTCTTGAATTTATCTCAGCATAAATATATTGTAATCCTATATTTGAGATTCCACCCACGTATCTGTTTGGATATATCAAAGCCACACTTCTCAGACCTTTCCTCCACCCCTTCAGGAACGGATTTATCTCCCCCAACATCGTTGATGCAATAGTGGTTTATATTACCGTTACGTAGCATTATCGATGGTCCTAGATTTCCCTTCGACGCAACTCTCCAGAGAGATCGCAAGGAGATATGGATACGATGAGTTCATCATAAGGAGATGGCTGAACTTCTTTGGCATTGATGAAACCTTAAAGCTTGTGGAATCGATGGAGAGGGGTATACCTAAGCATATAAGGGTAAACACTTTGAAGATCTCTGAAAGCGAACTCGTTGATAGACTGAGCGGAAGGGGTTTCGTTTTGGAAGAAACAGAAGTTCCATTCTGTTATAAGGTCGTTGAGGAACCTTTCTCGATAGGAGCTACGCCGGAGTACCTAATGGGCTACTACTACGTAATGGAGAAGAGTTCGTGTGTACCTCCATTAGCTTTAAATCCCAAGCCTGGGGAGATCGTTGTTGATTTTGCCTCATCTCCAGGAGGAAAAACAACATTCTTAGCCCAGTTAATGCGTAATAAAGGAGTCCTAATTGCGATCGAAGCTAACGAGGAGAGGATTCCACCGCTCATAGATAACATCCACAGAATGGGAGTTTTGAATGCGGTGGTGCTTAGGATGAATGCCGTTAAGTTCAAGAATTTGGGGATAAAAGCGGATAAAATACTGTTGGACGCTCCGTGCAGTGGTGAGGGTGTCATCCATAAGGATAAATCGAGAAAGACCGATAGAGGTGCCAAAGACATAGAGTTCTGTTCAACCTTGCAGAGAGATTTGATTGAATCGGCGATCAAGAGCTTAAAGGTGGATGGGGTTTTGGTTTACTCAACATGCTCCCTAACACCTGAAGAGAACGAATTCGTGATTCAGTGGGCTTTGGATAACTTTGAGGTCGAGCTTGAGGAGATCGAATGGGGAGATCCCGCTTTGACCGAAATTCCAAATACAGATATCAAATTCAGCAAAGAGATGAATAGATGCAGACGTTTTTATCCCCATAAGCACGAAACTTCAGGATTCTTCGTCGCAAAGCTAGTTAAGATCAGTGATTGAAATTTAAGAGGGAAAAATATGTTTAAAAAATTGTTAAGCCGGTTCCAAACCGAATTCCTTCAGAACTGTCTCAGCTCTGCCAATTGGAGTCTTATACTTCGTAAGTACCTCACTGGCTATATCGATTATAGCTCTAACTACCGCCTCAAGTCCTTCGATGTCCTTGGAAATCTTAACGCTTAAACATCCCAGAGTTGGTGAATAGTAGACATCTACAACTCCATTTAGCTTCTTGATCCTATTTGCTATTACTTCTCCAGCGAGACCCCACTCAAAGGCCTTCTCCTTTCCTGCCTTGTTTTCGTACAACTTGATTTCTATCGTGTTCCCAACCACGGATATGTCGTACCTGTAGCACTCACCTACCACCATATCTATCACCAAATAAATTTTTACCAAGACAGTTTAAAAATGTTAATATTTTTAATAAAATTTACAGTAGGTTAGCGATAAATACTTCATGCAACGATTACTCAACATGAGGATTGGATTGATCTCAGACGTTCACGGCAATCTCGTCGCACTTGAAACCGTTTTGGAAAAACTAAACCATTGCGATATAATTTACTGCGCCGGAGATGTTGTCGGCTACTATCCGTTTCCAAACGAGGTTATTGAGATATTCATTCGGGAAGGAATTGAAAGCGTTATGGGAAACCACGATTACGCCGTAGCCAACAACGACTTCTGGGGTTTTAATCCGTATGCCATGGAAGCCGGGATGTGGACGAGGAAGCACTTGAAGAAAGACTATTTAGAATGGCTCTTGAATCTGCCGATAAAGATCGAAACAGAATGGTTCAACATATATCATGGAGCTCCGGCCGATGACGAAACAGCATTTGAGGTCTACATATTTCCAGACGAACCCATGATAATCGAATTCTTGAAGATGCTAAAAAAGAACATAGTAGTTGGGCATACGCATATCCAGTTCGTTAGAGAATACAAGGATCTGTTATTCATAAATCCCGGAAGCGTAGGACAACCGAGGGATGCCGATCCTCGCTCGGCCTATGCGATCTTCGATACCGAAAAAAATGAAGTCGAACTTAAAAGAGTTAAGTACAATATCGATGAGGTTTGCGATGCTATCAGAAGGGTAGGGCTACCAGAATTTTTATGCTCAAGACTTTATAATGGTTACTAATAATTTAATTAAATATATTTATAAAAATTAAATAAATGAAATATCTTAACCCCTTCTAAGTTCCTCAATCCTCTTTCTGATCATTCTAAGCTCCTCCTCAAGATACTTTTCCATCTCCTCAAGCATTCTTAGCTCTTCTTCTCTGGACAACTCTGCATATTCCGGAGGAATGTACCACCAGCATCTACCCCTTCCAAACCTCCAGCCAGGTCTCTCCCACGGCGGGAGATGACTCCAGGGCCCGAAACCAGGATACTTCTTCCATCTCCACCACATACCGATCACCTCCTCAATACTCGCTCGATTAGCGGTGCGATCCTTCTTCCAGCTACCCTGCAAGCGTCGGGCGGGGCTTCACCGCTCGCGATAGCTATAGCGCAGTCGTAACAGCTATCGTATCCACACGCTCCGCAATCCCTTTTTGGTAGTAGATCGTATATCTGTTGAACTTTTTCATCTTCAACCTTTCTTATTCTCGGAAACCCGACAGTTGGAAGTCTAATGGAAGGAAACTGAAATCTAAGCCATCCCTTACCTCTTCTACATCTCATCCTTCTCCTTCGCATCCTTCCTTTACCCATTCCTCTTCCGCGACCCCACACAATAGTGAATATATATTCAAAAGTATTTGAATTTTTCGGTGACCCTAAAATATTG
>CAYMEG010000035.1:10063-11366 GCA_964389535.1 uncultured archaeon
TTAAACCGAATTTGAATGAAGATTGCAATCATTGGAGCAGGCTTGGCTGGGATGAGTTGCGCCAGACAGCTTGAAGATTACGCTCATGTTGTTATATTTGAAAAGGGAGATGTCGGCGGCTTAGCATCATCCTACTGCACCGACAGCTACTGCATTGAAAAGTTCTACCATCATTGCTTTAGAAACGATTTCGAGTTGATTGAGCTTACAAAAGAATTGGGTCTGAAGATCACTTGGCGAATCGCAAGGATAGGCTACGCGTTCAACGGAAAGATATATCCTCTTAACACTCCTATCGAAATTTTAAGGTATCCCCATCTCAGCCTAATCGATAAGATCAAGCTCGCCATATTTACGATTAAGAGTAGAAGAAGGGACTACTCAAAGGAGGATGAAAAAGGTGTAGTTGAAGGAATCAGGGAGGAACTTGGAGAAAATGTTCTAAACAGATTTTTCATGCCCCTCCTTAAGGCTAAGTTTGGGGAACACTACAGGGATGTCAGCTACGCCTGGCTTCTTGCAAGGGTTGCAATAAGGAGTAACAGAAAACTTAGCGGAGAGGAGTTAGGTTACGTAAGGCACGGTTTTCATCGGCTGATCGAAAGGTTGAGTGAGGAGTTGAATATAAGACATGAAGAGGTCAAGAAGATTGAAAAGATCGGTGGAAAATTTGAGGTGAATGGTGATAAATTTGACGTTGTTGTTTTCACAGCTCCACTCCCCTATCTAGATGATAAGATTAAAAAAGCAGCTGAAATACCAGAGATAAGATACCAGAGCTCGGTATGTGCCCTTATAGGGGCAAAGGAATCCATAAGCGATGACATATATTGGACAAACGTAGCAGATTCTAATGTATTTGGAGCAATAATCGAGCACACACATTTCATGCCGTTTGAGGATTACGGTGAGCATCTGATATATCTTGCAAGCTATTCAACACCCGACGGCTGGCTTTTTAACAAAAGTATTGACGAGCTAAAGAAGCTATATCTGAAAGAAGCCGGTAGATTTGGGCTTGATGAAATGGATGTAAACTGGATAAAGATATTTAAAGCGAAGTTCAGCGGTCCAATTTACGAAAGGGGTTATCTTAAGAAGATCATCAACTACAGGACGAAGATCAAAGGTTTTTATATTGCTGGGATGGTATCTCCACCAAACTATCCGGAGAGAAGTATGAACGGTAGCATTAAAGCTGGGATCGAGGTTGCCAGAATGATAAAGGAAGATTTTAGATTAGATTAAGCGCCGGGGGTGGGATTCGAACCCACGCGTCCCTTACGGGACACGGGCTCTCCAG
>CAYMEG010000036.1:0-3639 GCA_964389535.1 uncultured archaeon
GACGTTAAAAAAGCTGAAATAGAGATTGCGTAGACGTTTAAAGCTATTATAATTCCTATTAACGCTCCGACGGAAGCTCCGGCTGATATTCCCAAAATAAACGGCTCTGCCATAGGATTCCTGAAAATCGCTTGCATTACTACTCCTGCTGCAGACAAAGCAACTCCGGTTATGAAAGCCATGAGCACCCTTGGAATTCTTATGTCTACGATGATTCTTTCGTCCAAGTTTAATTCCTTGCCAGTTATTGCCTTGAGAATGCTTTTAGCTACAAGTTCTGGTGGAACAGTTACAGAGCCTATCGCTGGAGCTAATGCAAGTGTCAGCATAGCTAAGATTGAAAGTAGACCTATAAACCTCCACTTCCTCGAATAACTCTGGATGAATGAATCTTGCAAACTCTTCGAGTGCATAAACCAACCTGTACGAAGGTCTTGAAACTACATCCGCATCTACAACATAAACCCTTCCGTTTTTGACCGCATTTATATCTTTCAACCTCTCGTCATGCATAACCCATTCGTACAGTATATTTCTGCCATCGCCCATGCCGTTACCACTGTTCACGATTATAACGTCTGGATTAAGCCTTATCAATTCCTCAATACTTATTACAGTCCAATCTTTCTTTTTTACGGCGTTTTCTCCACCAGCCAACCTTATAAGCTCATCGACGAACGTCTCCCTTCCGCTAACCCAAATCGGATCGTTCCACAGTATGTGAACAACCTTCGGTTTTGTATCTGCACGTTTTACGATCTCTTCTACATGATTGATTTTATCTTCCATGAATTGGATGAGTTTTGCGGCGTTCTGCTTTTCTCCAGTTAGAACTCCCAAGATCCAGATGTCTCTCATTACATCTTTGAGATTTTTGGGATTGAAGCATATGACCGGGATTTCGAATTGTCTTATAGCCTCTATATTTCCCAATCCGTTTCCATAGGCTCCAACAACCAGATCAGGCTTCAGAGCGATTACCTTCTCGACGTTTATCGTTGAGAAACCGCCTACTGATTCAATTTTTCCCTCCTCTTTAAGCTTGACAACTTCTGGTGGATAGTTGCAGTAGTCCGTAACTCCTACGACTCTACTTCCCAAGCCCAAGGCGAACAGAATTTCGGTGTTGGAAGGAGCTAATGAAACAATTCTTTGGGGATACTTTTTTACAGCAACTTTACAGCCGAAGTCATCTGTTACTATGATCTTATCAGCTTTTTCGGTTATTCCGCTGTTAAGGTACGATAGATTCACATAAACGGTTTGGTTGGGTTGAGTCACTGGCGACGATTGTGGTTGGGATTGTGTGGTACAACCGAGTAGAAGGATCGATAAAAGTAGTAGAATCAACGACCTCATCTTCTTCTCACCGCCAAAGCTATTGCAATTCCAATCGCCCCAAGGATAGCCGTAAATCCGTCAATTCTGGATTCTGGTTTTGTTGGAACTGTTGTAGGAGTTGGAGTAACCGCCGTTGGTGATACTATCGGTGTAGCTGTCGGTGTGGGATGTGGAGTAGGAGTTATCATTGGCGTGGGAGTTGGTGTAGGAGTGACTGCTAGCGTCAGGTTTACATAACCAGTAGGATATATCGGTGGATACTTGCCAAGCAACGACATGACTGCGCAGGCAGTCATGTAGCATGGGTTTGAAACCTGATACTTCGTGTATTTGAAGTATCCCTCGTCGGTCTGAAGGCTGAGGAGATGCTCAACGACGCTGACGTTTCTCTTCCAATCCATCGGATTCTGACCACTTGCAAGGATTCCCCAAATCGCCCAAGCGTCGCTTGCAGAATTGCTTGCCGAATTGCCGAAATATCTGAATCCTCCGTCGTCGTTCTGCCCGGTTTTAAGGTAATTGAGCGCTTTCTGGATTACGGTTGAGTTCCTTGAAACACCTCCCTCAATTAAAGCGGCTATAGCAGCGGCGGTATCATCGTAGTCGCTCTCAGCTCCGACTGTCCAGCCAAAGCCTCCATCATCGTTCTGATGAACCTTAAGCCATTCCACGGACTTCGAAACATTCTCTCCACAAGCTTTCAATGCAATGATTCCCCAGATCGTCGTGTAGATATGATCTCCTATCTGTCCGTCGGGCTTGATTCTTTCCTTGAGCTTTGAGACGAGATTTATGCCAGTGAAGTTTCTTGGATCTTCTCCTATCGCAACTACCGCTAATATCGTTCTTGCCAAATCTGCCGTACCCATCTTGTCGATCTGCTTTCTTATCTCACGCTTTAGGTAATCTACGGATGAGTTTCCGTTCTTAACCCAATCGTACGGATTCTGCTTTGCCGAAACAAGAGCCATTATTACCCAGCACGTTTTGGCGAGGTTGCTTTCATTCTCTCCAAATCCTCCGTCGCTGTGCTGTATCGACTTCAGATAGCTCAGAGCCTTTACGATCGGTTTGTCTGTCACGTTCAACGGGAAGTTGCTCCACTTCGTTACGGCAATTGCGAAGATACTGAACGAGCTGACATTCGATTCGAAGTAGTAGTATTCACTGTCGTTTCCTATGAATCTAGTTGGCAGTTCTATCCAATACCTATCGAGTTTTAGCAGAGAGATCTGGTTCGGCTTAAAGCCGTGGTTATCCATCCAACTCCTTGCAACTTCAAACTGTATCGTCGCACTGCAAGGCTTATCTACCGTTACGTTAAAGAAAGCGTAAGTCGCTATGGCTCTCGGCTTTACCTTTGGCTCGGCTCCCTCAACCTTTACCGTGCATATTCCGCTCTCTTTCGGCTTTAGAATAATTTTCACGACGTTAGCTTTCTCCACCCTTATCTCATTTGGCTTTCCGGCTTCAATGATCACTGTTTTTTCGAATGTCTCCTTGCCAGATGTAGTGATACCACCGCCACCAGATGAACCACCGCCGGTGTAGCGAATGTATATCTTGATCACCATGCTCGATGTGTCTGGCGTGTCGCTCATGCTCTTCGAGAAGTACCAGTAAACCACATCTCTCTCGTGAACCTCAAATTCATCAGCGGAAACTCCTGGCAATGGTTCGTTCGGGTAGTTCACCCAGTACATCCAACCCGATGTCGCCCCTTCGCTTCCTTCGCACTTCCCAGCTATACAGCTTACGAAAGGCCCCCATTGAGTCTCTTTTATCGTGTAGCTGAATCCTCCAAGCTGAGATGCTTTCTCCAAAGCTCCCAAAGCTGTTCTCCACTTTATGGTATAAACTTTGCCGTTTGTAGCTGTTTTTGTGAACGTTCCATCTGGAAGATAGACAGTTCCCTGCCAGTATATGTTCGATGTTACACTTCCTCCACTTCCGCCGCCAGTCGAAGGCTGAATTATTTTGACAACCTTAACAGTCTTCTCGTTATCAGCTATGGCTTCGATCAGCAGATTGCCAGTGATATGAGGAATGAACTTTGCCGAAGTTCCGTAAGCGTAAATAGGTGTTCCGTTGTTCATTCTGAATATTATCAGAGCTGGCTTGTCAGTTGTGACAGCTACGGGATTGTTTACTGTATTTCCTTGAACGTTCAAAGTTAAGGCACTTGCCTGCTGAATTGTGATGACAAGGATTAGTGAAATTAGAAGCTTTCTCATGCTATCACCTCAGCTTACATTGCACTCTGCACTTCCGTACCAAGCCAACAGCTCATCTGGGTAG
>CAYMEG010000036.1:3739-4824 GCA_964389535.1 uncultured archaeon
GCTTCATTCAAAGCTCCCAAAGCTGTCATATTAGAAACGATGTAAGTTTTCCCGTTGTCTGCTATGATCGTAAAGTTGCCCGGTATGAGAGTTACATCACCCTTCCAAAGTCCAAAGATGTATAGATTACCGTCATCCGCACCAATGAACAGCTTACCGTTCCAGACGAACGGAGAGGACATTATATTGTAGTATTTGCCTTCGGGTGGAGTAAGAGTGTACTTCCAGAGCAGCGTTCCGTTCGGATATAATGCGTATATCGTTCCGTTCGGTGTGTTCGTTGCGAAATATATTATGCCGTTTGCGACTGCTGGAGATGAATCGATCTTTCCGTTTGCTTGGAAAGTCCAGAGGATCGTACCATTGTCTACATCGATACAATACAGCTTTCCGTCCTTAGATCCAACGTATATAACACCGAAGGCTAAAGCTGGAGTTGAAATCGTCCCATTTATAGAAACGTTCCAGACTTCGTTTCCAGTTGAAACGTTTACGGCGTAAAGTCCATGTATTGTTGTAAAGAAAACTTTTCCGTAACCTATGGCTGGAGAACTTAGAATTAGGCTGTCTGTTTTAAATTTCCAAATGATTGCACCACTTTCGTTTACGCATATCAACTCGTTGACGTACGTATTGTTCAAAGACTCATTTCCTGCAAAGAAGATCAATCCGTTGTACGCTGAGGGAGACGTGTAGTGACATACTTCACCGCCGGTAGTTATCTTCCACTTAACGTTGCCGTTCAAATCTAAAGCCCAGAGAGTTCCGTTTGAGAACGTGGTTACGTAGAGTGTATCGTTATACACCAGCGGTGATGACGCGATGCCCCACCATCGTGGGTTATTTTCAAGCTTTTTTATCCATAAAATTTTACCGCTATCTGCATCAATACACATCAGCGATCCGTTCAAAAGACCAACGAAGATCCTTCCAGCGTAGGCACATGGTGCTGAAGCTCCTTCAGCTTCAATTTTCCAGATTACACTTCCATTAGTTGCATTTACGCATACCAAATGCGAAGTTTCACCGTACCACTGTCCATACCAGCTTATCACATAGACGTTCCCGTTGTAAACGATTGGCGA
>CAYMEG010000036.1:4924-10952 GCA_964389535.1 uncultured archaeon
CTTAAAACAGTTTAAGCCTATCCAGTTCGATGACCGAAAATCTGGAAGTCGAATTAGCCGGATTAAAGCTTAAGAATCCTTTAATGCTCGCGAGTGGTATTTTGGGAAGCTATGTTTCCTCACTAAATAGAATTGCAAGGCATGCTGGGGCGGTTGTAACGAAGTCGGTCGGCTTGAAGGCTAGAGAGGGCTACAGAAATCCATGTGTTATAAATTGGCGTTGTGGGATTTTGAACGCTGTGGGTTTGGCATCTCCCTCTGCCAAAGATTTTGCCAAAGAGCTTTCCAATTTTAAAAGAGATTGTCCTCTCATCGTAAGTTTATATGCTTCAAATCCTGAAGATTTTGCAAAGCTCGTCGATCATTTCCCGATGGCAGATGCTTTTGAGCTCAATCTAAGTTGTCCTCATGCGGAAAAGTTGGGTTTGGAAGTAGGGAAGGATCCCGATTTAGTTAAGGAAATCGTAAAAGCCGTGAAAGCTTCAACCGATAAGCCCGTCTTTGCAAAGCTTTCGTTCCATATGGACATAGTTGAGATCGGTAAGATTTGCGAAGAAGCCAAGGCGGATGGCATCGTCGCTATAAATACCGTCAGAGGAATGGCCATCGATATTGTGAGCAGAAAGCCGATTCTAAGTAACGTAAGTGGTGGTGTCAGCGGAGAGGCTATAAAGCCCATAGCTTTGAAATGCGTTTGGGATCTTTTCGAAGAATTGAAAATTCCGATAATAGGTTGCGGAGGAATAACGAATTGGAAGGATGTGATTGAGTTCGTATTGGCTGGAGCAACGGCCGTTCAGATCGGTTCAGCCCTATTTTACAGTAGACACATCTTTAAGAGCTTGATCGAGAGCTTGAAGTCGTACTTAAGGATGTATGGCGAAGATCTGCGGGATCTTATTGGACAAGCTCACAAGCGTTAACGCTTTTAAACTCAGATACATCATGATCGAGCATGTGTATATTCTGCAAGATCGCAAGTAAGGAGATCGAATCGTTCGTGGTCTATGAAGACGATAAGGTAATAGCATTCTTGGACATCCGCCCGGTCAGCAGAGGACATACACTTGTGATTCCAAAGGAACACTACGAGAGCATATTGGATATGCCGATTGAACTTGCTAAAGATCTGACCAAGGCTATTCAGATCGTCTGTGAGAAGCTTAAGAGGTTAGGGGCTGAGGGATTCAACATAATAACGAACATCAACAAGATCGCTGGGCAGGAGATCATGCATGCCCATGTACACGTAATTCCAAGGTATTCTGGAGAAGAATCAAAGCCGATAAGCTTTGGAAAGCCGATTGAGTGTAATTTGGAGGAAGTCCACAAGATTCTGAAGGACTGATATGAAACTCAAGGATAAAAAGATAGTTTTGGCTGTAACCGGAAGTATAGCGGCTGTTGAGACTGTAAAACTCGTGAGAGAGCTTAGAAGGAGAGGAGCGGAAGTAATCGCTGTGATGAGCAGTGATGCTACCAAAATAATTCATCCGAACGCCTTAGAATTCGCCACGGACAACGAAGTTCTTACAGAACTTAATAGGGCTGAGCACGTTAAACTCTTAGGCTTGAACGGAACGGCGGATCTTCTTCTGATAGCTCCAGCCACTGCAAATACGATTTCGAAGATAGCAAACGGGATAGCCGATACACCTCCAACCCTCTTCGCTTTAACAGCCATAGGTTCGAGGAAAAAAATAATCGTAGCTCCGGCCATGCATAAGGCTATGTTCGAGGCAATCGCAAGCAACTTGGCAAGGCTTAGAGAACTGGGTATCGAAGTAGTCCCACCTAAACTGGAGGAGGGAAAGGCAAAGCTTGCAGATATTGAGGAAATATGCCTTTTCGTTGAAAGGGCGTTATATCCAAAAGAACTTGCTGGAAAGAAGGTTGTAGTTACTTCCGGGCCAACCTATGAGCGTATAGATCCGATCAGATTCATAAGCAACAGGAGTTCTGGAAGGATGGGTAACGAGATAGCGTTGGAATGTTGGAGGAGGGGAGCTAAGGTTGTTTTGGTAACATCCAAACCATTAAGCTACAATCTGCCAAACTTCAGGCAGATAGTCATAGAATCGGTTATGGATATGCTTAAAGCCGTTCTTAATGAAGTTAAGGATGCAGATCTATTTGTTTCCGCTGCAGCGCCTTCAGATTTCATAGTCGATACAGCCGATAGTAAGATCAAGACGAACCGGGAAATTACAATTAAGCTTAAAATGGCTCCGAAGATCATCAAAGAGGTTAGGAAGATCTACGATGGGCACATAATCGGTTTCAAGGCTGAGACGGGATTGAGTGATGAGGAACTGATAAGGGTTGCGGAAAACAAGATGGTCGAGGATAGACTTGAGATGGTTGTTGCAAACGATGTCAAGGAGAGGGGAATGGGAACCGAAGATACGAGGGTTGTCGTGCTCACACAAAAGCGAAGGGAATGGATTGAGGGGTTGAAGGCAGATGTTGCGGAGAGGATAGTTCAGATATACATTGAAGACTGTTTGAAATTATGCGATCGAAGTTCTTCGCTCCAGCCAGCATAACATGCTTCTTTGCACCTGTTCTGCAAGACGATCCTCTCAAATCTGGTTCTCTGGGAGTTAGCATAACCTTAAGTAAAGGTGTTAGGGTATCCGTCGAACCTTCAGACGATCTGACGATTATTGTAAACGGTGAGAAGTGGAAATTTCCAACCGTTCAAACGATTGCGAAGGAGCTAGGTTTTAGAGGTAAAATCAAAATTGAGATGGATTTTCCAGCCGGTTGCGGATTTGGAATGAGTGGTGCCAGTGCTTTAGCCTCAGCATTTGCAATAAACGAAGCTCTAAGCTTAAATAAATCTTTCTTCGAGCTTGCAGATCTAGCCCATAGAGCTGAAGTAATGAACCGAACAGGCTTGGGAGATGTAGTTACGCAATCCTTTGGAGGTGTCGTTGTTAGAAAATCTGCTTTCTGCCCTTCCAAATGCTCAATTGATAGATTTCTATGGAATCTTAGCTTGGATTTGCTTATAATCGGTGAGCTTCCCACGGAGCGAATTTTATCTGACCTTTCGCTGAATGAAGTTGCAAGAATGGGAAGAGAATGTCTAAAAGAATTTTTGAGAAATCCAACGGTTAAAAATCTCTTTAAGCAATCTAAAGTCTTCGCCGTTAGGACTGGCCTAATCGATGTTGATTCAACGATAGCCGATGCTATTGAAGCTGTAGAAAGTTCAGATGGTTTGGCCTCGATGATCATGCTTGGAAGGGCGGTATTCGCTGTACATGGTGAAGTTCTCAAAGATTTTAAGGGAATATATTTAAAAATTGGGGTTGATCACTGCGGGGTTAGAATGTTAGACTAAAAGTATTTCGCTAATTTTTTATAAGTATTGTTCGTTATCTACTTCAAGGTGTTTAATTATGGTTGGTATATTCGAATTGGATGAAAAGGATAGGATGATACTCGAAATTCTCGAAAAAAATCCCGAAATCTCTCAGAATGAGATCGCAAAGATAGTCGGGTTATCTCAGCCATCCGTTGGGAGTAGAATAAAGAAGATGAAGGAGTTGGGTGTGATAAGCCACGCTTATGGGATAAACATAAAAAATGCTGGATTGTACATTCTAAAAGCGGATATAAAGTGCAAGCAACCTAAAGAACTGTTAAAATTATTCAGAGATTGCCCGTTCTTTCTGAATGGGTTTATAGTTGCTGGTAATAAAAACTTGGTTATGATGTTCGTTGGAGAGGATCTGCCAACCCTTGAGGCGATCGTCGATCAGCACATAAGACCAAATCCAGATGTTTACGATGTTGACGTTGGAATAATCGTTCGAGCGGAGAAGGATACGATAATACCGATCAACATAAGGGTTGAAAAGAGAGAAAAGGCTCCATGCGGCTCAAACTGCGGTGAATGCGATTATTGGAAGTACAAGCTCTGTTTGGGATGTCCGATAACTGGACACTATAGAGGAAGGATCTGGAAATAATGCTGAGTAAGATCAAGCATAAAACCACGGAACTTCTGAATCCTCTAACAGATCTAATCGTTAGACTCGGCTTAAAACCAAATCATCTAACCTTTTTAGGTCTTCTATTCGGTTTCTCTTCAGCCTTTTTAATCGCAAAGGGATATTTGAAACTCGGTGCATCGATGATCCTACTCAGTGGTCTGATGGATGCTCTCGATGGTGCGTTGGCTAGAAGTAAAGGCTTGGTGACGAAATTTGGAGGATTTTTGGATTCGGTCTTCGATAGATACGTTGACATAGCGATTTTTACATCTCTCGGCTTTTACGGTGTAGATTGGTTTTTGGTGATAGTTGCACTCAGCGGAGCACTCATGGTGAGTTATACGAGGGCCAGAGCTGAAAGCATCATCGACAGATGTGACGTTGGAATTGCGGAGAGAGGTGAAAGGTTGATCATACTCGTTCTGGGCTTGCTCAGCGGCTTCGTCTGGCAGTCTGTACTTCTAATCGCGATTCTCTCACATTTAACCGCCATACATAGGGTCATTCATACATATCTTATGACGAGGTGATCATAGTCCGGTGGGAACGTCTATGAATTCAACTTCAATCTCTCCAGCGAACTCCTCGCCGATCACATTCATCAGAGCCTTAACACCCAAAGTTTCTGTGGCGTAGTGTCCAGCAAATATGACGTTAATACCGCACTCCTTAGCTAAATGATAGGCACTATGTTCAGCCTCACCTGTTATAAACAGATCTAAACCTTTATCAATAGCCTCAACCAACGCAAATGCACCCTTTCCAGAAATGGCACCAACCATCTCAATTTTTTCATCACCAAAGTCTAGAACAATCAAACGTTCGCTCAGCTTGTTCCTTAAAATCTCCACGATCTCACTGAGATTCATGGGATTCTCAAGCTTTCCGTAAAAACCGATGGGTTTACCTTTGTACATGCCAAACTGCTCCTCGGGTTCAACTTCAAGCAACCTCAGCAGTTGTGCGTTGTTTCCAACCTTTGGGTGTGCATCGAGCGGTAAGTGTACGGCATAAAGTGAGATTTCGTTGTCTAACAAGAATTTAAGTCTCCTCTTAACTATTCCTCTAACGTAGTCTATCCCTCCCCAGATCAATCCATGGTGGACAATTATCATGTCTGCATCGCGCTCCTTAGCCCTAACGAAGACATCCATGCAGGCATCAACTGCAAAAACGATCTTTCTAACCTCCGGTTTGCCTTCAATCTGCAGTCCGTTATTTGACTTGTCTTCCCAATCTTTAATCCCCAGAAAGTCATCCAAAAACTGGACAATTTCCTCAAGCTTCATAACTTATGCAAGCTACGTTTGCCTTATTTTTATATTGCTCATACGCTATAGAAAAATTAATTAATAAACAAAACGATTTTGTAACTATGGATAAAACGATTAAATATCTTGGTGGGATTGGATATATTCTCCTGCTAGTGGGACCGATACTGTCCGCTGGGTCTAATGTGGCTGGAGGATTGTCACTGATAGGTGTGATACTCGCTGCAGTGGCATGGATTCTTTTGGGAAGGAATTTGAATGATAGGGTAATGATGGCCAACGGTATCATGATGATTGTTGGTCCTATAACGATAGCGGTGGCAATGTTCGGTGTTTTGATGGCTGCCGTTCCTACCACAAACCAACCAGCGATGCCTAAAGATTCGGCACCAATTATTCAAGCTCTGCTATCCGTTGCTGCAATGGTAGTGATCATTGCTATTGTCTGTTGGATTTTGCAGGTCTTATCACACTTCAGAGCTGGGGGTAAATTAGGTATAAGCCCGTTTAAGTACTCAGCATACTGTCAAATAATAGTTTTTGTTCTGGTGATATTGGCAATAATTTGGTTGTTTGGAAATATCTCAGCTATAATTCCACAGCTTCAAGCTCAGGCTACTAAACCAGACCCAAAACTGTTCTTCAAAATCTTTGGGCCGGTATTCGGACTTATAGCGCTCGGTGGCTTGCTGGGGATAATTTCAAATGTACTGTCGGCCGTAGCATTCTTCAGTATCAAGGAGTAATTTTTAA
>CAYMEG010000037.1:0-10896 GCA_964389535.1 uncultured archaeon
TCGAAGATCTCAACGGAAAAAGAATAGCGATTTCGAGCAACACGATAATAGAGTTTGTCACAGACATACTACTCTTAAGATACAACGTGAGTTACGAGAAGGTGGAGGTTAGGAAGATACCTCTTAGACTTAGGATGCTACTGGATAACGAGATCGATGCCGCCACGTTGCCAGAACCTTTGGCAAACTACGCAGTGAGTAAAGGTGCAAAACTCATCATAAGCGATGCCATGGTTAACGAAAGCATAACCCAAACGGTAATAGCGTTCAGAGGAGAATTCATAGGGGATCATAAAGATGTCGTTGAGAAATTCATTGAAGCATACGCTGAGGCTGTTGAAAGGATAAATGACAATCCACAAAAGTATAGAAGCTTGTTCGTTGAAATTGCGAGGATTCCAAAGGATATCGCAGACAGCTATCCGATGCCGAAATATCCGAAGCCAGAAAAGTTCCCGAAGGATTTCTACGAGAGGTATCTGAACTGGGCCTTACGTAAGGGATTGATTGAAAGGGAAATTCCCTACAGTGAAGCGGTCTATGATATCGGTCGATAGAGTTTCAAAGGTCTATGAGGATGGAACCGTCGCACTTAAAGATGTCAGCTTCGATGTTGAGGAGGGAGAGATCTGCTCGATAATCGGACCTTCGGGCTGTGGAAAATCTACCTTGCTTCTGATCATGGCCGGCCTTCTTAAGCCTACGGAAGGAAGCGTTAAGATAAATGATAAAATCGTTGAGAAGCCCATGAGGAATGTATCTCTAATTTTGCAGGATTATGGCCTATTTCCATGGAAAACAGTCTACGATAACATAGCTTTGGGATTGAGAATAAGGAAGATCGATAGAAGGGAAGAAAAAAGGATAGTTGGCGAGCTGATAGATAGACTTGGACTGAAGGGTTTTGAGAAGCATTATCCGAAACAACTGAGCGGTGGAATGAAGCAGAGAGTCGCCATAGCGAGGGCTTTGGCTGTAAATCCAAAGATCCTACTGATGGACGAACCCTTCTCATCGCTCGATGCGCTGACCAGAGAAAACCTTCAAAATTTTCTGTTAAAACTTTGGAACGAAAGAAAGATGACGATCGTTCTAGTAACTCATAGCATAGAGGAGGCTGTGTTTCTGGGGAGGAAGATAGTAGTGTTAACTCCCCGTCCCGGCAGAATTAGGGCTGTGATCGATAATCCCTCCGCTGGAGATGAGAATTACAGGTTCACGAAGGAGTTCTTTGAGAGATGTCGGGAAGTTCGAAGGGTTGTTACGTTGTAAGCTTGATCATTTTGATCTCAGCTTGGAAGTTATCTTCGGCTATCTTGGTAAATCCAGCTCTACCACCTCCAGAATCTGTAGCGATGGCGATGGTTAAGAATGCACGAGCTCTGTTGGAGCACACCATCGTAAGCTTGGTGAGGGTTCTTTATTCCATAGCTTTAGCCTTATCTTTCGCTTTCCCACTTGGAATCACAAGTAGGGAGAAGACTTTTGATCGACTGTTCTCTCCCTTCATCTATCTACTGTATCCGATTCCTCACATAGTCCTGTTACCGCTTTACATCCTCCTATTTGGCATTGGAGATCTATCCAAGGTTGCGTTGATCGCAACGATCTTGTTCTTCCAGATGGTCGTCACCACTAGGGATGCTGCGAAGGGTATAAGCGAATACTACATATACTCCATTCTATCACTTGGGGCATCGAAGTTCGACGTCTATAGGCATGTGATAATCCCCGCAGTGATGCCTAAAGTTCTTACAGCTTTGAGGATCAGCGTGGGAACAGCCATAGCAGTACTTTTCTTTGCCGAGAGCTTCGCAACGAGGAGGGGCTTGGGTTACCTGATAATGGACGCTTGGAGTAGAGCGGATTACGAGTTGTTGTACGCTGGAATCTCTGCAATGGCTCTGTTAGGTTTGAGTCTGTACGTTGTGATCGACATCGTTGAAAGGAGATCGTGTAGATGGCTTTAGAGATACACAAACATAAATACTAAGACGTTGATATCTGTCTATGAACGGTATTCCCAGAAAAACCCTTACACTGATCATACTTCTAATCCTCGATCTAATCCTAACTTACGTCGTCGCCGTTACCTATACCGAATACCTCTGGTTTGAATCGTTGGGTTTAGGAAAAATATTCTTAGCAATGCTTAGCTATCGATTGGAGCTTTTTGGCTTGATATTCATGATAACGTTCGCAATTCTAACTTTAAACGCTTTCACGATCAAGAGGGCGGTTAAGGAGTTCTTGGGAGAACCTGTAAGGTACTACCATTCTGTGGATCTTATCATTTCGTTGATCGTAGCCTACGCCCTTTCGAACAACTGGATGAGTCTCGTTTATTTCCTGAACGGTGCCGAATTTGGACTTAAGGATCCCATATTTGGGAACGATGTTTCGCTGTACGTGTTTAAGTTACCCTTCATAAAGCTCCTCCTTTCAGCAGTTGTAATTGCCTTGGTATTTTGCTTCATTATTGCAGTCATATACTACGCCTACGTTTTTAGATGGGTTAGGAGCTTTGAGGAGTTTAAGGAGATATTCCCCCAGGCTGGTTACACGCACTTCGCAGTTCTGTCTGCTTCGGTATTTATCCTGATCTCAGCCTACCTTTACATAGCGAGGTTCGATCTGCTCTCATCTCAGCATGGAGTTGTCTCTGGAGCAAGCTGGACCGAAGTAAACGTCATCATGCCTACAATGCTCTTTCTAGCTGTCCTATCGATGATGTTTGCCGGAGCATCTATCTACTTTGGAAGAAGGGGTTTCGAAAGTTTGATCGTACTATTTGTGGCCTTTGGTGTGATCGCGTTGATTTCTCTTGGTCTTGTCCCTTCTACGGTTCAGAAGTTTAAGGTCGAGCCTAATGAGCTTCAGATGGAGTGGAGGTATATAGGATACAGCATAAACTATACAAAATTCGCATACGATCTTACGGATGTCAAAAAGATGAGATACGAGGTTACTGAAAATCTAACGTTTGAAAAGATCGAGAGAAATAGGGGAACAATAGATAACGTGAGACTTTGGGATCACCGTCCGCTGAAGGAGGTTTACAAGCAGATCCAGCAGATAAGAACGTACTACGTGATTCACGATGTCGATGTCGATAGGTACACGATAGGCGGAAGGTACACTCAGGTTATGATATCCGCAAGGGAGCTGTCGATCGAGGCGATTCAGAAGAGGGCTAAAACTTGGGTAAACATACATCTGATCTACACCCACGGCTACGGAGTTGTCGCTTCGCCGGTAAACGCCGTTTCTAGGGAGGGTTTGCCTGAGCTGATCGTAAGAGATATCCCACCTGAGGGAAGTATAAAGGTAAAGCAGCCAAGGATATACTTCGGAGAGCTTACAAACGATTACGTTATTGTCAATACCAAGCAAGAGGAGTTCGATTACCCTTACGGGGAAAAGAACGTCTTTACAACCTACAATGGAACTGCTGGAGTTAGATTCGATTCCTATCTCAAAAAGTTGCTCTTTTCAATGAGATTCGGTGATATGGGCATAATCCTAAGCAGATACATAACACCCGAAAGTAGGATCTTGATGCACAGGAACATAATTGAAAGGGTCAGCACGATAGCTCCGTTCTTTACCTACGATGACGATCCATATATAGCTGTGATAAACGGAAGGCTTTACTGGATAATAGATGCATACACGACGTTAAGCGATTTTCCTTATTCAGCCATGCACAGCACGAAGTTTGGGAGGATAAACTACATCAGAAATCCTGTTAAAGTTTTCATCGATGCTTACAACGGAACGGTTGAGTTTTACATAGTTCAGGATGAGCCCGTAGTTAAAACCCTTGCAAAGGCGTTTCCCATGTTCAAGAGGGATATGGATGAAGCTAAAAGAAGGCACATAAGGTATCCGATCAACCTGTTTGAGATCCAGGCTGAGATATACTCTGTGTACCATATGGAAAACGTTGAAACCTTCTACAATAGGGAGGACGTTTGGGAGATTCCTGAAGAGCTCTTTGAGGGTAGAAGAATCCAGATGGAACCTTACTACGTAATTTTAAGCTTGGAAGAAAAGCCAGAGTTCGTTTTGATGCTTCCCTTCACTCCCAAGGGTAGGGAGAACATGATAGCTTGGATGTGTGCGAGATGTGATGGGAAACATTACGGGGAGATACTCCTATATGAATTTCCGAAGGGTAAACTCATATACGGGCCCATGCAGATCGAGGCAAGGATAGACCAAGATCCGGAGATCTCGAAGCTTTTTACGCTTTGGGGTCAGGTCGGTTCTAGAATCATAAGGGGGAACCTTTTGGTGATTCCGATTGAAGGTTCGATAATCTATGTGGAACCGGTATATTTGAAGGCGGAGGAGGCACACATCCCAGAGCTCAGGGGTGTCATAGTTGCATACAACGATCTCTTGGTGATGAAGCCGACGCTTGATGATGCTTTAAACGCCATATTTGGAATCATGCCGGCGAAGGAGGAGGTCAAAGTTGAAAGGTCGGTCAAAGAGCTTGTAGGGAAGTGTGTTGAAACTTACGAAAGGGCTATGGAAAGCGTTAGATCCGGAAACTGGAGCGAGTTTGGCGAGATGCTTGAAAAACTTGGATATCTGCTGAGACAGTTGAACGAGAGTGTGAAATGATGGATAGGAATGCGATAGCTATATTTGGAATTACTCTAATAGGAATAATCGGTGTCGCTATACTTTCACCGGCATTTCCAGAGATAGAGGAGGGCTTAGGGATTACGGACTTTGAAGTTGCCATGCTTGTAACGGTCTTTACTTTGCCTGGAATCTTCTTAGCCCCGGTCATGGGCATCCTAGCAGACAGGCTTGGAAGGGAGAGGGTTATCGTTCCTTGCCTGTTTTTGTTCGGAATTGCTGGGACGGCTTGCGCATTCGTAAACTTCGAGCTTATGCTGATTCTTAGATTTTTGCAAGGAATCGGTGGTTCAGCGTTGACTTCTTTAGCGGTAACGTTAATCGGAGATCTCTACAGAGGATTGGAGAGGGCTAAGATATTGGGATACAACGCCGGAATTCTAAGCTTGGGGTTGGCTGGATACCCTCTTTTGGGTGGGATTTTAGCAGATATAAACTGGAGATTTCCGTTCTTGATGTTTTCATTGGCGATCCCGGTGGGAATATTGGCTTTGGGTATAGAGTATCCGAACGTCAGGAGGGATAGATCTTTAAGGATGTACATTCGCGAAAGTTTGAGGCTCTTGAGGAATAGAAAAATCATGATAAGTTTCCTCTCTGGATGTGTGGTGTTCGTAATTACTTACGGTGCCATAACAGTTTACCTATCCTTTTTGCTTGAGGATAGATTTGGAATAGGTGCAAGCCTGAGAGGAATCATCATAGCGTTCGTATTCTTATTTGTAGCTGTTGTTGCATCAAATCTGGATCACCTCATAAGAGTATTTGGAGATACGATCGTCGTCGTTGGATTCGTAAGTTATTCTGCCTCACTTCTGGTCATACCTCTAGCTTCGAATGTCTTGACGATCGTATTCGCATTGCTGCTCTTCGGATTCGGACACGGAACGGTATTGCCGGCTTTGCAGAATCTCGTCGTTTCGATTGCTCCAACTGAGAACAGGGCTGTCGTTACAGCAACCTACGGCTCGATGATCCGAATTGGCCAGACCGTCGGTCCCGTATTCGCGTCTGCGATGGCAGCCTATTCGATCGATCACGTGTTTTTCGCATCTTCAATGCTAGCTTTAGCCTTTGCCATCTTAAACTGGCTTGAGCAATAGCTAAATTAAGCCTTGAGAAGTTTTAAGCATGTTTGTAATCTTTAGATGCAGGAGATGCGGAAGGTTCCTCTACGCAAGGAGGGATGCAAAATCAAGAATCTGCACGAGATGCGGCTTTAAAAACGATTTGAGAAAGGTTCTGGTAGTTGCAAAGGCTGATGATGAGAGAACTGCGGGAGAAATCGTGAGAAGATTGCAAGGAGGAGGAACAGACTTCAGATCCCTCTCAAATACCGATTAAAAATCGTTTTATATTTTGAGGTCATAATCGATTTAGATGCGTGAATATCCAAGACAGCCGGTCGTCGGTGTCGGAGCTGTAATAATTAGGGATGGAAAAATTCTGCTCGTTAAGAGGGGAAACGAGCCAAACAGGAATATGTGGTCGATTCCCGGTGGGATAGTAAAGGTAGGGGAGAGTCTTGCTGAAGCTCTGAGGAGAGAGGTTGAGGAGGAGGTTGGCCTAAAGATCGAGGTTGGAGATGTTGCATGTGTGAGCGAGGAGATAATCGAAGAGAATGGTAAAATAAGATTTCATTACGTGATAATCGACTTCTTTGCAGACGTTGTCGAAGGTGAGCTGAAACCGGACAGCGATGCGTTGGATGCCAGATGGGTTGACCTAGATGACGTGGATTCTTTGGATGTTGTTAACTTCATTAAGAAGTTGGTTCGAAGGTTAAGGGATGGAAATGGTGGGGTTTATCTTAAGTGAGGGTTTGACATGCTTCTGTTCGCTTACGGAACTCTGATGGATATTGAAAAGGCTGGGAGGATATTGAAGTCGAGGATAAAAACTGCTAGGAAGGCATTTTTACCAAACTATGAACTCGTATTCAACGTTGAATCGACGTTCGGAACTGGAAATCCAAACGTAAGGGAAGGTGGCGACGGTGTGTGGGGAGTAGTTTACGAGGTGGATGAGAAGATTGTGAGGAAGCTGGACGAAACCAGTCCAGAATACCGTAGGGTTGAGGTTGATGTTTTGATCGATGGCAAACCCGTTAAGGCTTGGACTTACGTAGGTAAGAAGACTGCCAACGTTCCACCGGATAGATCTTGCATTGAAAGGGTCATAAGGGGGGCTAGAGCTCATGGATTGCCGGAAGACTACATAAAAAAGCTTGAGGAACTTTTGCAATCCTTATAACGTTCATGATAAGCAATGGAATAGATCGAAATCTTTAAATATCAATAATACTAACCAAAAGTTAGTAACATCATAATGCTAATCAAAGGTGATCGTATGGATATCGACGAGATCCTGGATATATTGGGGAACGAGAGCAGGAGAAAGATACTTTCACTCTTGGCAAAGAAACCTTGCTACGTTAGTGAGATCTCGTACTCTTTGAAGATGGCTCCAAAAGCTGTGCTCGAGCATCTGGAAAAGCTTGAAAAGGCGGGATTGATCAAGAGCTTCGAGGAGGGGAGGAGGAGGTACTACTACATAGACAAAACTATAAGGCTTGAGATATCGATCACACCTCACAGATTTTACGCCGACGTTACTACGGAAAACAGCTCTGAGTTTGATGCTGCGTTTGAGAAGATCGTGAATATCGTTAAGGGTTTCGACTTCTCTGCGAAGGGTATATCTGAAATAAACAGAATCCTTCAGAAAATTGAGGAGGTTCAGAGGTTGTTCTCGAAACTTCAGAGTGCGATAAATTCGAAGGTAAACGAGTTGTTCGAAGCTATAATCGATGAAATCGAAAGGATAGCTACGGACAGCTCTGAAAGACTCATTTTGCTCGGACTCGCCAAAGGTCTGAACAGCATTTCCAAGCTTGCAGATGAACTGGGATTGCCGTACAGTGAGGTGGAAAGGACACTTGAGAATTTGGAAAGGAGAGGTTTGGTTGAAAGGGTCGTCGTCGGTGATAACATCGTTTGGAGGATCAGGTAGCTATATATACTATAGGCAGCTTTATCATGATAATTGTAGTGAGGTGATGTTTTGTGGCAAAGAGGGAGAAGAAGGAGGCAGTGCTCAAGGTCGCTGAAGCTTACTATAGAGATGTTGGAAGGAGCATAGCTAGAGTTGACCCAGAAGTGATGGATGAACTCGGTTTGCAGAGCGGAGATGTCATCGAAATCATAGGTAAGAATTCAGTTCCAGCGATAGTGTGGCCCGGCTATCCTGAGGATAGGGGGATGGGAATCATCAGGATAGACGGAAGCCTCAGGAGTAACGCCGGGGTTGGGATAGACGACAGAGTTAAAATCAGGAAGGTTGAAGCAAAGCCTGCAGAAAGACTGGTGATAGCTCCGACTGAGCCTGTTAGATTTATGGGCGGTGAAACCTATCTGCTCAGATTGCTTGAGGGACGTCCTGTAAAGAGGGGGCAGAAGCTCAGAGTTGAAGTGTTTGGACATGTACTGACATTCGTTATAGTCTCAACTAAGCCTACTGGAGTTGTTATCGTAAACAGAGATACGGTAATCGATCTTAAGGAGAGGCCGGTTGAGGAGGTCAAGAGGAACGTTCCAAACGTCACTTACGAAGACATCGGTGGATTGAAGAGGGAACTGAGACTTGTCAGAGAGATGATCGAGCTACCATTGAAGCATCCAGAGCTCTTCCAGAGGTTGGGAATAGAGCCACCGAAGGGTGTGTTGCTGTACGGCCCTCCTGGCACGGGTAAAACTCTCATAGCTAAGGCTGTTGCAAACGAGGTCGATGCTCACTTCATAAGCATAAGCGGTCCGGAGATAATGAGCAAGTACTACGGAGAGTCTGAGCAGAGATTGAGGGAGATATTCGAGGAAGCTAAGGAAAACGCTCCAAGCATAATATTCATAGATGAAATCGATTCAATTGCTCCGAAGAGGGAGGAGGTGACTGGAGAGGTTGAGAGGAGGGTTGTTGCTCAATTGCTTGCTTTGATGGATGGATTGGAGGCAAGAGGTGATGTGATCGTCATCGCAGCAACTAACAGGCCGGATGCTATAGATCCAGCTTTGAGAAGACCGGGAAGATTCGACAGGGAAATTGAAATCGGAGTTCCAGATAGAGAAGGCAGAAAGGAGATACTGGAGATACACACCAGGAACATGCCTCTTGCAGATGATGTGGATTTGGATCAACTTGCTGATCTTACGGTAGGTTTTGTAGGAGCTGATCTTGCAGCTTTATGCAAAGAAGCAGCTATGCATGCATTGAGGAGAGTTTTGCCGGAGATAGACCTAGAAGCAGAGGAGATACCGGAGGAGGTTCTTGAGAACCTGAAGGTTACGATGGAGGACTTCCTTGAGGCTTTGAAGAACATAGAGCCTTCGGCGATGAGAGAGGTGCTTGTGGAAGTGCCGAAGGTTAGATGGGAGGATGTGGGTGGCTTGGAGCATGCGAAGCAAGAGCTTAGAGAGGCTGTTGAATGGCCTTTGAAGTATCCGGAGCTGTTCAAGACTTTGAACATCAAGCCTCCGAAGGGTATATTGCTTTACGGCCCACCTGGCACCGGTAAGACTCTGCTTGCTAAGGCCGTGGCCAACGAGGCGAATGCAAACTTCATCAGCGTTAAGGGGCCTGAGTTGCTCAGTAAGTGGGTTGGCGAAAGCGAAAAGCATGTCAGAGAGATGTTCAGAAAGGCTAGGCAAGTGGCTCCTTGCATAATATTCTTCGATGAGATCGATGCTTTAGCGCCAAGGAGGGGAATGGGTGCCGATAGCCACGTTACCGAGAGGGTGGTAAGTCAGTTGCTAACGGAGCTGGATGGGCTTGAGGAGCTGAAGGATGTCGTTGTCATCGCAGCAACGAACAGACCGGACATAATCGATCCCGCATTGCTCAGGCCTGGAAGGATAGAGAGACACATCTACATACCACCGCCGGATAGAGAAGCAAGGAAGGAGATATTCAAGATTCATCTCAGAGGTAAGCCTTTGGGCTACGATGCCGAGGACGTAAAGAGAGCCATAGAGGAACTCAAGAAGGAGTTTAAGGATGAAGAGAAGCTTAAGGCTCTTGAGAAAGTTAAGCCTGAGGAGTTCGACATCGAAAATGTTCCGAAGGAGATCAGACTCGACCTAGAAAGCAAGCTCAGAGATATCATAGTCACGTGGCTTGCCGAAAGGACGGACGGCTACAGCGGTGCTGACATCGAAGCTGTGTGCAGGGAGGCAGGTATGCTTGCGATAAGAGAAGCCATAAAGCCTGACATGAGCAGAGAAGAGGTTAAAGAAATCGCTAAGAAGATAAGAATTACAAGAGAGCACTTTAAGAAGGCTTTGGAGAAGGTTAAGCCTAGCCTAACTGAGGAAGATTTGAGAAGGTATGAGGAGATAGTTGAGAGTTTTCACAAGATGTATGCTTAATTTTTTAGGAGGTGATGTGGATGGTTTGGAGAAGAAGGAGAAAGGAGAGGGATTGGGATGATATATTTGAGGAGTTCTTTGGAAGGGAGTTTGAGATATTCGATGAGATATTTGAGAGGATGATGAAGGATCTGGACGAGTTCTTCAGAGCAGCATCTAGCGGGGAAGTCAGACCATTCATAAGAGGATTTTCGATAAGAATTGGCCCGGACGGAAAGCCGGAGATAAAGGAGTTTGGAACAAAGCCAACGATTGCTGAGGGTGTCGAGGAGAGGAAACCGCTCATAGATGTGATAGAAACGGACGATGAGGTTCAAGTAATTGCGGAGATGCCCGGAGTTAGAAAGGAGGACATCGATCTAAACGCGACTGAGAAGTCTCTTGAGATAAGGGCAGAAGGAGAAAACAGGAGGTACCATGAGATAGTCAACTTGCCATGTGAGGTTGTTCCGGAATCCGCTAAGGCTAGATACAACAACGGAGTACTTGAGGTAGTCTTCAAGAAGAAGTATCCGGAGAGGAAGGGCAAAAAGATTAAGGTTGAATGATCAGCGGTGCGGTGTGCTTAGCATCAGTATGAACAGAAGTCCGAGGAGTATCAGGAACATGAATATCGTAAAGTTTCTCTGTCTTCTTCTTTCTTTTTCCCATTCCCGCTTGCAATCATCGCTACAAAAGGTTTGATCGGGCTCGATAGCTTTTCCGCAAACTATACAGTGCCTGTGGGGAACGATTCCCGGCATAAATCTGCTTGGTCAAAAAACAATTTAAGCTTTTTCAATCGAAGTGTCTCGCTGAAACCTTGATCTCCTCATAGCTTATT
>CAYMEG010000038.1:0-10674 GCA_964389535.1 uncultured archaeon
AAGGCTTTGAAGGCCGGATATGATGCAGTTTAGCTTTCATGACCTTTCCCCTCGGGGTCGCCACATTGTGTACAATTTAAATACCTAATCAACAATGTTGCATCACCACTAAATAGAACTCAAATATAAGATTATTATGTACAGCTATAATTGTACTCTGGCCAGTTGCTGGGTCTTCATACCGTAAGTCCGATTCGCAAAATTTATACGTCACAATGTATATCCTTGCTTAAGGGCTCGTGGTCTAGGGGTTATGACGTCGCCCTTACGAGGCGAAGGTCCCCGGTTCGAATCCGGGCGAGCCCACTATTCTTCAATTAAAGCTCATGGAAGAACATCATCTCTGAGTTCATCGGATCCCGAATTGCTTCCTCATTGTAAAGCTGTAACGGTATCATGTTTTGTCAATTTTACAGTTTTCAACCATCTGTTCCATCGCAGGTCTATTCAAATTTTGAACTTATAACAGTTTTAAACGTTCTGCTTGCAGATGTTTGATTTAAGCGGTTTAAAACTTCTCGAAAAATTCAACGAGTTTAGCCATGGCGTAGGATGGAAATACAACCGAAACATTTCCATATCTCTCCTTAGTGGATATGTACTCCAATCCCGCCAATTCTGTAGCCTCCTCAAGTAAAAACTCACCGATTCCACATCCCAAAACCGTATTGAGCTTAAATTTTTCAGAAATTTGCTTGATCCCTTCTACCAACTTTTCTATCATTGCATTCCTAAAAGCCTTGCCCATGGCCCTGACGTAATCATCACCAACCTCCTCAAGATCGCAACAGACAGCTCTTGCAAGTCTTCTCATGCAACCTTCAACATCCCTACCTCTCCCATCCGGTGTTTCACATTTATAATCCTCTGGCTTGATATCCCCAGTAACGACGAAAACATCTGCCGCTATCGCAAAAAACTCAGGTACAAGTGGTACATCGAATTCCGATAGAATGTAAAATACGGGAGTCCTCAAGACTCCGAAGTACAGCAGTTCACCCCTCTTCAACCTTTCGTAATCGGTTTTCCCGGCCTCTATCTTGTCAGTTACGGGAATCAGATCAGTCGTTGTGGAACCCATATCCGCAAAGATGAAATTTCTCCAACCGTCCTCAAGCAAAAACTTCGCCGAAGCTACCCAGTTGCTAGCGGCAAACCTTCTAGGATTTTTTAACACATCCTCATATCTCTTAATCTCTCCGTTTAGATCGAGGTAGTGTACATCATCGAATATCCTCTGAACGATCTTGGCAACAGTCAAGACTCCTTTGGCTTTTGTGGGAAAGATGTCGGACAGCTCGGCTGTCATCACAACTCCCACTCTATCTGGATTGAATTCATCTCTTATCCGCCTCAAAGTACTCTCAAGTTCTCCCAGCCTCTTCCAAATCGGGAAGTATATCAATCTGAAGTCTCCTTCAGCCGTAGCAACCTTTAAATTTGCTCCTCCGATGTCAATCCCCAAAGAACGCATTGAGTTTCGCCTCCTTGAATTCGAACGTCTGGTAATCGTAACCTATCGGGTAGTATCTGGCGGCTACGTCATGCGGGGGGAAGAAATGCCCCACATGCGTCAGAACTGTCTTTCTTGCATTTATACTCTTAGCAAGCCTTAAAGCCTCCTCAGCATTCATATGCTTCCTGAATCTTCCTTTCGGAGCCAAAGCTTCAACTATGAACAGATCTGGATTCATCATCACCTCTAAGCTCTTTTCTGGAATGTTTATATTCGTATCCCCACTGATGACAACCACGTTACCGTCGCATACTATCTTAACTCCGATGCTCTTAACTGGAGGATGGTTTACTTCAAAGAGTGTGATCTCCAAGCCTATGAGCTCGAAGGGTTCGTAACATTCCACATCTATTGGCTTGTAGTCTATGAACTCCATGAACCTTCCGATATCGTCGTGAATCTCCGGCAACGTGTAAACCTTGACGTTGCTCTGGACCCTGTAGAAGTTACCGAAACCACCGAAATGATCAAAGTGACAGTGGGTCCAGATTACGGCATCGACCCTATCGACGTTCACATCCAAAAGCTGACGCCTCATGTCTGGGGAGGTATCGATAAGTAGTGTTTTTCCACCATTCTGAATCATAACCGAGAAACGTTTTCTCTCCCATCCTCTCCTTCTTGCATCCTCGCAAGTTTTGCAGTGACAGCCGATTACGGGCGTTCCAGTTGAATCGCCAGTGCCGAGTAAAACCACCTTCATAAAGCGAGTGATCTTAATCTGTATAAAAATCTATAAAAAGCGATGCCGGTAGTTCGGTTATGGAATACTCTTTGGTCTGCATAGAGTGCGGGAGGGAATACGAAAGAGAAGATGTTTACACGTGCGAGTGTGGAGGACTTTTGGAAGTTAGACTTGAGGATGTTGACGTCAATTTCAAGCTCGATGGCAAGGATCTGAGAGTTTGGAAGTACGGTTGTCTTCTGCCGGTTAGGATAAAGCCCGTATCGCTTAGAGAGGGTGGAACACCGCTTTACAAATGCGAAAGAATAGGGAGGGAGGTAGGATGTAAGGTTTACGTAAAGCATGAGGGTGCCAATCCTTCCGGCTCCTTCAAGGATAGGGGCATGACAGTCGGAGTCACTAAGGCAATTGAATTGGGTAAGAAGGCAGTTGCCTGTGCATCGACTGGCAACACCTCCGCATCGATGGCCATGTATGCAGCGAAGGCCGGATTGAAGGCTTACGTTCTCTTACCAGCTGGAAAGGTTGCTTTGGGTAAGGTAGCACAGGCTCTGATGCATGGGGCGAAAGTCATCGGGATAAAGGGGAACTTCGACCAAGCCCTAGCTTTGGTTAGAAAGATATGTGCGATGCAAGGATTTTACCTGCTGAATTCCGTCAATCCATTCAGATTGGAGGGTCAGAAAACCATCGCGTACGAGATAGTCGATGAGTTGGGATTCGTCCCGGATAGGGTTATCTTGCCGGTCGGAAACGCTGGAAACATATCCGCAATATGGAAGGGGTTTAAGGAGCTCAAGTGGTTGGGTCTGATCGATTCTCTACCAAAGATGATCGGTGTTCAGGCTGAGGGTGCGAATCCGATCTATAAGGCTGTTAAGGAGGGAAAGGATGACATTGAACCAGTTTTAAACCCCGAAACGATAGCCACCGCAATAAGAATAGGTCAACCGGTCAACGCCAAGAAGGCTTTGATGGCCATCTACGAATCCAAAGGTACGGCTGTGCAGGTGAGCGATGAGGAGATTACGAAAGCCCAAAAGGATTTAGCTTCGATGGAGGGAGTTGGAGTGGAGCCTGCATCAGCTGCTTCGATCGCTGGCTTGAGGAAGCTGGCTGAAGACGGTGAGATCGAGAGGGATGAAACCGTCGTATGCATAACGACTGGACATCTGCTTAAAGATCCCGAGGCTGTGCTTAGGGCTTGTGGAAAGCCGATCGAAGTGGAACCGAGCGTTGAGGCGATCTTGAATGTTCTCTGATAGATGTTGCCACATGTTCCATCGATCATTTTGGAGCGGAAGATCTAAAATATTTTAAAACCAGCCACTCGCATTAAAGCGATGGAAGAGATCCATTGGGCTGACGTGATTGCAGAAGATCTACTGAAGAGGGGCAATAGGCATAGAATTGCAACGGGCATAACCCCCTCTGGACACATCCATCTCGGCAATCTAAGGGAGATGCTTACGGCAGATGCCGTCAGAAGGGCTGTGATCGATAAGGGTGGGGAGGCTGAGATGATATACATCGCAGACACCTTCGATCCCCTAAGAAAACGCTATCCCTTTTTGCCAGAGGAATACGAGCAATACGTTGGAATGCCTTTGAGTGAGATCCCGGATCCTGAGGGATGTCATAGGAACTATGCGGATCACTTCCTTGAGCCTTTCTTGGAATCGCTCGAAATACTTGGAATTCCGGTTAGGGTGGAGAAGGCGGATGAAATGTACAAGGAGGGGAGGTACGAGGAGGCCATAAGAATTTCCTTAAAGCGTAGAGACGATATCGCAAGGATAATCGAAGAGGTTACTGGCAGGAAGCTTGAAGATGACTGGTATCCTTTCATGCCACTCTGCAAGAAGTGTGGAAGGATAAACTCTGCAAAGGTTACGGGGTTCGACGGTAGATGGATCTACTACAGATGTGCATGCGGATACGAAGGAAAAGCTAGCTATAGGGGTGGAGGTAAGCTCACATGGAGGGTAGATTGGGCTGCGAGGTGGAAGATCTTGGGCATAACATGCGAGCCATTCGGCAAGGATCATGCAGCAGCTGGTGGAAGTTACGACACCGGCAAGAGGTTGGCGAGGGAAATCTTTGGAATTGAGCCGCCCTACCCCATTCCCTACGAATGGATAAATCTTAAGGGAGTGGGGGCTATGAGCTCATCTAAGGGCATAGTGATTCCGGTTAGAGAGTTTTTGGATGTACTTCCGCCTGAGATAGTCAGATACATCATAATCAGAGTAAAGCCGAAGAAGCATATCGATTTCGATCCGGCAAATCTGCTTGAGCTCGTGGATGAGTTCGAGGAAGGTATGAAGAGGAGGGATAGGGCAGTTGAACTCTCTCTGGTTGGTGATGTTGAGTATTCCGACATTCCGTTTAGGCACCTCGTGGTGGTTGGGCAGATCGCGAAGTGGGATCTTAACAAGGTCTTCGAGATACTTGAGAGGACTGGCTACAAGATAGATGAGAAGGTAAGGAGGGATGTCGAGAGGAGAATAAGGTATGCAAAGAGATGGCTTGAGAAGTTCGCCCCGGATAAGCTTAAGTTTGAGATAGCCGAGAAGGTCGATTCGTCGATGTTCGATGGAGATGAGAAGAAATTCCTCAAAGCTTTTGCGGAGAAGCTTAACGATAATCAAACTCCCGAGGACATACATAACCTCGTTTATCAGGTTGCAAACGAGTTAAACTTTAAGCCGGCTAAGGCCTTTCGGGCAATATACAAGGCGATCCTGGGCAAGAACTACGGGCCGAGAGCCGGATACTTCATCAAGATGCTCGGCGTAGATTGGGTTAAGAGGAGGTTTCTGGAAGTTGCGGCTTAACTTTTTTAATGATGCTTACCAACCTTACCCTGTAATGAGGGAAGAGATAAGGGGATTGTACGAACTCATCAGGGATAGGTTCTATCTGGGAGATGAAACGTTTGAGGTTGGTGAGAATAGGTACGAGCCCGTAGCTCTATTTGGAATAATCACGTGCATACTAAACGGAAGGGAGCTGATATTTGGGGAATACGGTAGTGGAAAGACGACATCGAGCGAGAGGATATCGAGCATAATGAAGGGCTTACCTTTGGAGTTCGTTCAAGCCTCAACGATTCACGGTCATCCGGAGCAGACCGAGGAGAAGATGAAGGCGACGCTCGATCTGGGGATACTTGAAAGAGAGGGAAGGGAAGTGGTGAGGTGGAAGATATCCGTTTTCTCTCCAGTTCTGATAATAGACGAGATAAACAGACTTCCGATGGGTAAACAGAACATAATACTGAACGAGATCGACAGAAACATCTGGAGCTACAGGGGTGAAACCATAGTGTTTAAGGAGGATAAGACGTTCTTTGCAACCGTAAACTACCACGATCTGGGAACTACGAAGATGATCCCTCCCCTTCTGGATAGATTCGACATAGCGATCGAGACTGGGAGAATTCATCCGATAAGGAAGAGGATAATTAGGAGGGGAATTAGAGATGATGTGTTGAGGGACAGAAGGATCGCTCGGGAACTGATAGATTACATAAGGGAGAACAACGAATCCGGAAAGGTTGACGAAATTCTGAATTTCATAAGGGAGAAGTCCGAGGAATTTAAGGATAAGCTTGAGGATAGATTAAGGCAGGAAGGTTTCAACGTCGAAATTCCGAGGGACGATGAGCTGAAGAGGATGAATAGGGAAATAGAAAAGGTCGAAGTCTCTGAGGATGTGGAACTCTTTTTGGATTATCTGGGACAGGAGGTTTACTGCCAGCTCGGCTTGAAGAAGGACTTTTCGAAATGCGATGGATGTCACTACGCAAACTTCATCTGCTCGGATCTCTATGCGATCTCAAACAGGGCTGAGATAAGTTTGTTTAAGTATTCTAAGGCCTTGGCCTGGATAGAAGAGGAGGATGTAAGCTTGGAACATGTGATAGCACTGCTGCCCTACGTGATTTGGCATAGGAGCGAGATAAACTACAAGAAGATAAGCGAGATAAGGGATATGGAGAAGGACTGCTGCGATGAGCTTTACGCAGTTAAGGATATGATCGCGGACGTTAAGAGGAGGTGGGAGGAGCACAGGGACTATCAGATCGAAGCTTACAGATGCGTGATCAACGAGGATTACAGAAGACTTAGGGAGATAGCAAGAAATGTAAACCATCCCTTCTTTAAGAGTCTTGTGAGGGAGATATGAGGAGGCTTTTGGAGTTAAATCCGGACATACTGAAGATTCCAAACGTTAAGAAGGAAATTCCAGACATCTTCAAGAGATTGAAGAATCTGATGAAGGAGATCGAAGATTATTCGATGGAGGACAGATTTGAACTCGGTGTTGAGATAAGCAGAGAGATAAGCTTGGATGAGAACGTGTTGAATTTTCTGGTAAGTAGGGCTGACGGGGCATTTATCTCTGGAATCTTAAGCGGTATCTTGAGGGCTAGATCGTGCGTAAAACTGAGGGTTAAGAGAAGGTTGAACTACATGGGTTACAGGCTTAGGAAGGGTAGGATCGTGATAGTTGGAGATGTCGGAACCAGGCTTGGATACGAGATGGAGGGGGGAGAGATAGTCGTGGAGGGTAACGCCGGAAACTGGGTTGGGGAGAGGATGAAGGGAGGTGCGATAATAGTTAAGGGTAACGTAGGAAGCTTTCTAGGCTTGCAAATGGAGGGAGGAAAGATAGTCGTCGAAGGAAACGCAAGATACGGAGTTGGCGAGAAGATGCTCGGAGGTGAGATATTCGTGAAGGGAAACGTTGGAAAGGATGCTGGGAGGGACATGAGAGGTGGAGTCATTAGGATCATGGGAAAGGTCGAATCCTTTGGCTATAGAGGTGCGGGAAAGGTATACTATTGGAAAGACGGAAGATGGAACGAGAGGGATGTAGACTACTACATCTACTATAAATGATCATCGGTAGTGATGCATCCACAATCTGATTATCTAAATTATATATTATTTTTTATTCTGTTGGTGTATGCCATTCGGGGAATCGAGCTGAAAAGATTTAAAGGAAGTCGAAGGAAAGTTAAAAGATGATCGAAGAGCTGTTCAAAAAAGCCAGAAGGGATCTGTTTTATCCGCCCATAGGGTTTGAGATCGCCGACGTTCCAAACAGCTATTTTGATTTCTCATCCCGGAAGTATAAGGTCATCGTCAGCAGAAGGCAGATCGAAAGGCTCAGTGACGAGGCCATAGTTGGAATCTTTCATCACGAGCTGAACCATTGGGTTAAACATCCTTACGATGCCAAGACAATAATTTTGGAGTTGCACTGGCTTGGAGATAGGCCAAACAAGAAGATGATAAGAAATCTGTTCGATGACGTCGTCGTAAATCTGGATTTGGTCGTAAACAAGGGGTTGGATGAAGTTTCGAGGGTTTACAGGGAAATAAGGCCGGTTACGAAGATCGATCATCTCATACGAGCCCTATTTCACAAGCTAACGGGGTTGGATTTCGGAAAATACAAGCTCGATGGAAACCTAAAGAAAAAGCTCAAGGAACTCCTTGAGATCGACTTCTTGGATACTAGCAGGATAAGGTTGAAGAACAACATAAGGAGATTCGCAGACATAATAGAAGACGTTTTGGATAGGCAGACCGTCCCGTTCATAGTATTCAACTTGGAGGATTTCTCAAAAGAGGACATAAGACGGGCTTTGAGGGATATAGCTAAGGAGGTCGAGAAGGATGAGTACGTAAGGATAGTTAGGGAATTTTTGAAAGATATCGAGATCGAAGATGTAGGCAAGAGATCCGTAGGAATCGGGAAGGAGCTGGAGGGGGAGTTTAAGGAGCCGGAGATAGAGTGGTACAAGGCTAGAGCCATGAACTACACCATACACATAAAGCCCTTAAGGAGAACGGGCTCGCTGTATCCTTCGGAAATCAAGGACTTTGAAATAGAGGATGGAATAGATTCTTACAATCCGATCGAGAGCTACGGTAAGCTTATTCCGGGCTTGGCCAAGAGATACTCATTCGATGATTTCGAGGGGTTCGATGAAAGGGCCGTGCCTAATGCCGTTATAATAATAGATTCCTCTGGTAGCATGAGGAATCCGGACAAAAAGATTTCTTACGCTGTTTTGGGGGCGTTTGCAATTGCGAAGAGCTACCTTGAAAGCGGAGCCAAGGTAGGGGTTGTAAACTTCTCGAACAGAAACTTGGAATTACTTCCAACGAGAGGGGATGATGTTTACAGGTTTATCAAGATCTATCAAGGTGGTGGAACGGTTTTGAACGTAAAGCAGCTTGAAGAATATGTTAAAAAGGTCGGCAATGCGGATTACATACTCATAACCGATGCAGGGCTTTATAACATAAACGAGGTCATAGAATTCTTTGCAAGGCTGAAGTACAGGCTTATGCTTATATGGATAAAGTCGGATGTCAAGGATCTGGAGGAGTTCAGGAGGAACTTCGAGAAGTTCAAGAAACTCAGAAATATAAACGTAATAGAGGTTGAGAGGGAGGAGGATATACCAAGGATCGCCATAACATCCGTTGTAGATAGATTTGACTGAATTTGTATCAAGCTAAAAACGGTTAAGAAATATATCTCGCAAGGTGAACGTTAGTTGAATGGGGTTGAGGGATCTCATAGATAGGTACGATATACTAAAGCTGGGGAAGGAGGATAGTAAGAAAAGTGCTAGAAGGGAGATCTATCAAAGTAGAAGGATCAAATCCATTTTGGATGACATCGCAAACGAATTTGTAGAGTTCATAAGGGATATCCCAACTTGGAAGTTCGAGTTTATGGAGGAGATATTCAAATTCGGAAGGAAGATCTATAAAGAATGCAGACTCAGCTTGGAGGAGATAGAAAGGATGTTTAACGATGTTTTACCGAATTACGTTCAGGGAGGTATGCTAGGAAGCTTCATCTCCGGCTTGTATCACGATGCAATGGATGAAGACGATGCACTTATGCTCGATCTGAGGAATTACTACGGCAGTGTATCCGGTTTGGGTTACAGGCATAGGAGGGGAACACTTAAGATAGTCGGAAATAAGGCTTTCTGCTTGGGATTTGGAATGAAGGGTGGAAGAATCGAAGTTGAAGGTAACGTCGGAAATTATCTGGGAAGGTATATGGAGGATGGAACGATAGTTGTTAGGGGAAATGCGAAAGACTGGGTTGGGGAGTGCATGAAGGGTGGAAAGATAACGATAAAGGGTAACGCTGGAAATGTCGTCGGTGAGAAGATGGAGGGAGGGGAGATAATCATAGAGGGAAATGCTGGATTTTGGGTTGGAGACGATATGAAGGGTGGTGTGATAAAGATCAGAGGTAACGTTAGATCTGTTAGCTATGAGAGGTGGGGTGGAAAAATTTATGTTTGGAGAAACGGTTGGATCGAAATTGAGAGGGTTGAGTTATGAGGGAGGTCAAGCTTTACACGTTCGAAGATGCCGAAAAAGATATGGATGAAGGTTTGAGCGATTCTGAGGTTGCTTTGAAGAAGTGGGAATCAATCCTCAAGGCTTTGAAGGCAATCGAAGAGGTAAGCATCCAGATAACTTCGTTTTGCGTTAAACATCAGCAGTTCGGATGTAAAGGTTGTCCGATCACGAATTACGATTACCCGTGTGGACATCCCTACGCAACCTTTACGCTCTACTATCAGGAGCTCAGGAAGGTTATAACGTTGGCAGAAAAACTCTACGCCATTTTGACAGCTATAGATAAAGATGACAAGGAAAGCAGGAAGAAGTTCGTCTGATTTTTGCATATCATAAGATAAGCTTGCGTTTACTTTTATTTTGATTGGAGAACATCTCTTCCAAAATCTCTTCGATCCTTCTCCCCCTTCCTATTCCCCTGCAGTTCCTATCGAGGTATACGTACACGTTGCCAAACTTAGCCAGCTCATCTCCAACCTTTCGAATGTAAAACGGATAGTTCCTGCATGCCTTTGGTCTTTCCTCATATATCAGACACTCGCCATCTCTATAAAATATGCATCTACCGTCAATCCTCTTTAGATAAACGCCAATCTTACTCCTCCAAAAGATGTCTCCGTACTTCCTAAGTCTCTCCTCATCGTAGATCGTAACGGGAACATCGTAATTGCAGCAACACCATCCGCATCGAATACACTTCCATCTTTTCGCTATCCTCCAAGGAATCAGATCCTTCGGGTCTATCATCTAACAACTGAGTATTTCTGAACTTAACGCTAACGTTTTATACATCGAAAGACGATCTCATCTGGTAATGGAATACGTTCACCATCCCCTAATCAGGGAGAACACCGTGGAGAGAAGGAGCTATCAGATGGCAATCGCAGCCACGGCATTGATGTACAACACACTCGTAATTCTGCCAACCGGCTTGGGGAAGACGATAGTAGCTCTGCTAGTGATAGCCTCAAGGCTGCACAACAAGGACGGTAAGGTTCTCATGCTCGCTCCAACCAAGCCTTTGGTTGAACAGCATGCCGAGTTCTTTAGGAGAACCCTCAAGC
>CAYMEG010000039.1:0-10507 GCA_964389535.1 uncultured archaeon
TGATAGGGAGTTAGCTGAAGAGTTTAAGAGATGTCTCGAAGCTTTAGGGCTTAAGACGTCGTTAAAGCTTGAGAGGGATAGAAGCAGATGCGACAGGTGGTGCGTTGAAGCCAATAGTAAGATATTATATGAGTTTTTAAGGCAACAAAAGGAGAAGTTGTTTGAGGTCGCTAGAAAGTATTCTGTCGAGTTTTTAAGGGAATTCTTTGACAGCGAAGGCTGTGTGGAGTGAAATAGAGATCATAAGACTCTCAGTATCAGTGCATCAAATTACGATTTAAGCGTTCTGGAGTTTTCTCAAGAATTTTTCATAGGATTAGGGAAAGGGGACAGAGGGGGAGGGTGTATCAGTACAATTCAGATTTATATCTGCTTATAATATACAGACGGTCTGATGTCAGAATGTACATAAGAGAACGATTAGATTTACAATTGGGCGAAAATTGGAAAAGGCCATGAATGCATTGAAAATGCTATAATTATATTTAAAAATTTTATTTTTTAAATTTAGTAAGGCTTTAAATAGATAATAATGATACTTGCCTTATATGCCAAGTTAGTGGATACATTGTCTTTTTGCTCATGAGTTAGGGCTTGATGTAGAACTAAGTAGGATAATTGATGAAATTATAGATTTTGCTCATATTTTGCCAGACAGATATAAAACAGCATATGGTGAATTCAAATTTCCAGAAGGAGTTAAAAAGAGATATGACTGGGTGAAATATGATCCGATTAAAGCTGAGAAGGCTTTTAGGGAAGCTTTTGGGATTAAAGTTGTTAAGGCTATGATTTTGCACATGATACTCGATTATATCTACGAATTTAATATTAATAAAGTTTTTGAGAAGATTTTAAGAGAACTTAGAAAATCTCCAAATTTACTTACCATAGCGAATGAGATTATTCAGTTTCTGACGAGTGAGATCGATCACATTTTAAACATAATTGAGATGGATATAGATCCTTCAAACGTATTGGGTCGTTGTGATATTTGCGGTAATAAGTCTAAGGATATAGTCTGTTGCGAGCATTGTGATGCTCTATTCCCAGGATGGTTATGGATCATTTTTCTGGAAGAGATAAGAGAACTCAAGGACCGAGTAATAAATCCAGTTATAGGAAGGGTAACATCTATTGATCGAGGGAAGGGGATATTAACTATTCAACTATTTTCTGAGCTAAGAGACTTTGATGAAGGTACTATTGTGGGTTGCGTTGTGGGTAGTAGAGCTGATAGAAGGATTGAGAGAATTGGTAGAATAATCTACTTTGATAAAATTGACAATGAGGTAACAGTGGATTTTAGTGAGCTGAATATCCCTGAATGGTTGAGAGAGAATGTAATGGTTGAAATTACAAATGCTGAGAATTTAATCGGATATCAGTTGCAGGAAGCTTGGATTTTAGAAGCTCGACGTGATTTTAGGGGATTATATGATATTATCACTGAGATAACTAAAAAGTTCTTTGTCCGATGAGAGTAAACAAGAGCTAAAAGAGAGCTTGGAGAGAGTTATTAGAAATGCTGAAAGTGCTATAAGGGCGCTTAAACGAAAAGGGAAGGAGAAAATTAGTCCGATGAATTTTGAAGATAAGACTAGCCTGAGCGGATTTGAGTTAGATTATTCTCAGATCAACGTCGTTAGACAGATACTCGGCTTAAAAGATAATCAAATTCTTATAGTCGTTGGCCCTCCGGGAACTGGTAAAACTGAAGTTATAGCCAAATCTGCCTACGAACTCGTAAAACGTGGTGAAAAAGTTCTAATAACATCACATACAAACATTGCAGTCGATAGCGTATTAGAAAAGTTAGCCGACAAAAAAGATATTGAAATTGTAAGAGTTGGAAGAGCAGAAAAAATCTCTGACAAGCTAAAGAAGGTTATGCTTTCAAAGGTCAGATATGAAAAAGTTCCGAAGGATTTAGTGGATGAAATTAGAGAGGTATAGCAAGAAATTCAAAATCTCAAAGAAAAACTAAGAAAATTGAAAAACTTAAGAAGAGAACTAAAAGAAACAGAAAAATCGAAACTTGACGAACTTTTACCAAGAAAAAATGAGGTTTTAGGCAATGAAATGGATCCTAAAGTTATTGAACTTCAAAAGAAGGTTATGGAGATTGACGCTAAAATTAAAAAAATAAGAATATATTAAAAAAATATCTATTACCGATTATTCAGGGTGATATGCTAAGATCCACAGCATTAAGAAAGAAGCAGTATCTTGAGAAGCAAATTCAAGAATTGAAACGTGAGAAAGAAATTTATCTTAGACTTTTAGAAGAGGGTCTAAAAAATTAACTAAGAAAAGCTTAGATGAGAAATTACGTAATGAAATCAAAGAGAAAACAAAAGTTCTGATCGATAAAAAGAAAGAGCTAAAAAGATTATTAGAGCTTGCAGAAAAGATTACACTTAAGAAGGCCGATGTAGTAGGTTCAACTATTAAAGGTCAAATCTTGGGACTTTGTTTGACATAACATTTGACACAGTTATCATCGATGAGTGTAGTCAAATTTCAATTCCTTTGGGACTAATGGGGTTAATTAAGGGTAAAAAGTGGGTTATTATAGGAGATCACCTGCAATTATTGCCCATCTTCAAGAATATTAGAAGTGATGATATCGATCTGCATAAGAAGGTTGGCATATTCTACTACCTAAAGAACAAATTTGGTACGGATGCTCATTTGAGCGTTCACTATAGAAGTCTGCCAGATATAATCGAATTTTCAAAAGAGTTTATTTATAAGAATGCAGGCATAAATATCGAAATTAGCAAGAATTCCGGTAAAGTCTGTAAGAAGCTTGAGAAATTACTGTCCTCAGTGAGCTTTCTCAAATATCCTGTTGTTTTCATAGATGTAGCTGGAACATGTAAAGCTGAAGGGGGATCTGTTTATAATGGGGAGGAAATCGAGGTTATTCATGAAATTGTTAACACTCTCAAGGATTTAGGTCTTGAAGGAGAGAATCGGGATTATTACTCATATGTAGCTCAAGTCGAAAAGTTACGTTAATTAATTAAAGACAGCAATATCGAAATTAACACCGTAGATGGCTTTCAAGGAAGAGAAAAAGATATAATTATATTTTCCGTTACTGGCACAGATAAGAGCAGAATTAATTTTGCGTCACATCCAAATAGGCTGAATGTTGCATTAACAAGGGCAAAATGTCGATTGATAGTTGTTGGTAACGCTAATGCAATTAGAAAAACTAATACAGAGCTTAATAAATTTTTAGGACGGATAACTGGCAAGGGTTATCTGTTTGAATAGAAAAGCAGGAGATGGATTAAAGAAGGTTTAACTTAACCATTTTTGAAAAACTAAAAATTATAAAAGCTGCCATAGCGGGGGCCGGATTTGAACCGGCGATCTGCGGGTTATGAGCCCGCCGGGATTACCTGGCTACCCCACCCCGCTTCAGCTATAGTTTATCGGATACGATATTTAAACTTTTTCGTGGTCTTTAAGCATTTTTTTTTCTCCTCTCAACCGTACTCCCCACAATATATGCGACCGATATTGGAAACTTCGAGCTAAAGCTGACCCCTTATAGATCGCGGAACATCCGCCTAAGACTTCTATGCTATGATCGGAGTCGCTATCAGAACGAATTTAAGATTATATAAATCACAAAATCTAAAATAAGTATTTTTGAACGGTAGTGATGCAATATTATTGATGAGATATAAATTGTCCACAATGTGGTGTCACAACCTTTTTGAACCTATAATTTAATCAAGTATCTAAGCTTCCCTACCTTGATTATCCTTCCCCTGACGCTTCTTACCCTTATGAGTGTCTTTACGATTCCATAGAAGTCCCCGGATGAGCTTGCGAAATTTAAGATTGCGGTTAGAACAAGGAGAGTTTTAAAATCGTATTTCGTAAAATGGACGATAATGATCAGAGCTATAGTTAATGTTTGCGGAGAGAGGGCAGTTATCAGATACTGCCACATTTCCATCTCATCGTAATCAATTTGAACTGCAACTGGTAACCTAGACAGAGTTATGGGCTTCAACTTGAAATCGACGCCGATGATCTTTAGAGTTAGCATGTGAAAGATCTCGTGAAGTGTAACCGTACCCACGGCTACAAGAATTATCGCTAAATGCAGGAGTGAAGAGTAAAGGATCGAGAACGAACCATCTGAAAATACGATGTAAATGTAATCCCTCCCAAAACCTATCGATCTTATCGCAAGCAACGGTTGTGCTGCTAAAAGCAGAAGGAAACTTAGCAGAATCGTTGCATAGAGATCCCTTTGAGAAAACTCTACATACACGTCCATCGTAAGGCTAATCCCTTAAAGCTGTGATCAGCTTAACATTTGTAACGCCTTTGAGTGTCATTATCTTGTCTACCAACCTCTTGACCTTATTCATGTCACCCTTCACGAGGATCATCTCAAGACAGTAATCTTTGTTTAGGTGTATGTGCAGAGTTGTTGTTATTATATCCAAAAAATCGTGCTGAAGTGAAATTAAAGCATCGCTGACTCCCTTAACGTTGTGGTTATAGATGACGTTTACTACGCCTACTATTTCCCCTTCCTCCCTCTCAAGCCATTTGTACTCCATTATGTAGTTCCTTATAGCGTCTCTGATGGCCTCACTTCTCGATGAGTATCCCCTAGTCCTTATGATGTTGTCGAACTCTTCAAGCAAGTTCTTTGGTAAACTGACACCTATCCTTGTTATGTTTTCTTCCATGTCTTCATCTTTGGCGTCAATTATAAAAACCTTTTTCAGTTACTCGACCATCTCTCTGATCTCGTTAACGATCTTCTCGGCCGTTTCCTCATCGACCTCCTTTCCCCTCTCCTCAACCAACCTTATCAGAGCATCTTCCAAATTCTCTTCGATCTCGATCTTAGTCCTCTCGATGACCACCGGATTCGGCTTAACTATAGCTCCTCTGACGATAGCTTCACCGTTGAGTGGGGTAACGACCAAAGCCCCCGCGAGCTCTCCATCGACGTTCACATAATAAACCGTGTCACCCAAATCGGTTTCTCCGGCCTTTTCGACCATGAATCTGATCTCCTCAACCTCCTCAAGCTCCTCCATTCTACCTATGGCATCCTCAATCACTGGCTTAACGTCCTCTTCTGGCACCCTCTTGAAGACCTCGATGCTCAGTGTGTCGAGGTTCCATGTAACCTCACCGTCCGAGACATCGTATTCTACCATCACCCTAACCACATCACCCTTATCCAGCTTAAGCTTGTTAACTAAGATTTCATAAAGTAACTTGTTTAAATCTGCGGCAGCCTTTGCAACGCTTTTGGAATCTATCTCACCACCCTTGATCTTATCCCTGAGCTGCGCGAATAATGTTCTCCTGATCTTATCTGCGTAAGCTCCTACTATTATGTAGCCAGAGCTTAGCCTCATACATTCACCCCCATAAAATAATACATTGGAAAAAATTTAAGTCTTTGCTCTGATCTCTTCCAAAATCTTCTTAGCTCTGCTCATGCTTATTTTACCCTCTCTCAGCATGATTTCAATGACTTTATCAACTTCCTCACCCTTAGCTCCGACTGCCAATGCCAAACTTCTCGCATGCAGTTCCATATGACCTTTTTGAATCCCTTCAGTTGCCAAAGCCCTCAAAGCGGCGAAGTTTTGGGCCAATCCAACCGCAGCAAGCACCCTGGCAAGTTCTTCAGCCGTCTTTACACCCAAAATCTTTAAGCAGATCTGTGCCAATGGGTTGGCCCTTATACTACCCCCAACAACTCCGACAGCCATCGGAAGTTCGATGTAGCCAATTAAATCCCCATCTTCATTCACTTCATAATGTGTAAGTGGTTTGTAGCCGTGCATAGCAGCATAGGCATGTGCTCCAGCCTCCACGGCTCTGAAGTCGTTTCCTGTCGCTATCAAAACCGCTGCAATTCCGTTCATTATTCCCTTGTTGTGGGTTGCACATCTGAAGATGTCAGCCTTTGCAAACTCGTACGCATCTATTATCGCTTCAACGACTTCATCACCACCTATGGCATCTTTATCGAATATTGCTCTGGCCGTTGCAATTCTGTATATGCTCAGGTTGGATAGGATCCTCAGCAAAACCCTTCCACCCGTAATTTTCGCTATGAAGGGAGCTACATGCTCACATACTGAATTTACGAAGTTTGCGCCCATGGCATCTTTGACATCGATCAGCAGATTCACTATTAGCATAGGCTTTTTACCTTCAATTATCCTCACGCTCAGATCTTTACATCCCCCTCCCAATCTGATTATGCTCGATTCTATCTCGTTAGCCTTCGAGATTATCTCATCCTTATGTCTTAAGACTTCGAATTTTGCGGAATGAGGGTTGTCGGTTAAAACTTGAATCTGCCCGATCATGATCGAGCCGGTATAGTGAGTTGTGAATCCTCCCTTAATCCTTGCAATCCTCGCTGCATTGCTGGCAGCTGCAACGACGCTTGGCTCCTCTATAACCATCGGGATCAGATAATCCCTACCATCGATCAGGAAGTTCGTGGCTATACCCAAAGGAAGTTCGAATGTTCCGATCACGTTTTCTATCATCCTATCTGCCACGTCCAAAGGTAGTTTCGCAGTTTTTCTGATGAGTTCTTTCTCTTCATTGCTTAACTCCGCAAATTCCGCAACGATTCTAAGCCTCTCCTCTGGTGTAAGTTTGTAAAATCCACTTATTCGAGATGTCTTCATAGCCAACCGTAGTCACCGAATATTTAAAAATCTTCGAACATCCGATGTGATGTAATCTAACACCGTCCCCTTAGCCTCCCTTATCTTAAGCCAATCTACGATCTCCTTAAATCTTCCTCCAGCTAAACCGTTTGCTATTATCGCTGCTCCTTCAGCAGATCGTTTTGCAAATCCAAATCCTCTAAGCTTTACAGCTTTAACCCCACTAAACTCCAAGAATTCATCGTAAAATAGGTCGAAAAATCTTCCGGACACTATAACCGTGTAGTTATCCAACGAAACACCTATAGCTCTGATTCCCTTAATTATAAATTCACACAGCCATTTAACTGCAAAATCTGGGAGATCCTCGAGTTTGTCGATCTTATATCCCCTGTCTCTGAGTAAACTTTTAATCCCACCACTGAAGAGCAACGACTTCGGAAAATTCTGCAACAAATATGCCAATTCTCCATCCAAAGCGCCGAGAGATGAAAATGCCGGAAATCCAGAGGAACCGCCAATTCCATCCACAATCCTTCCACCTTTAACGGCTATAAATGCGTTGAAGCCGTATCCAGCTTCGACGAGCACGAAGTTCTGTTTATCGTAGGAAATTCCGTTCATTGCAAGTTCATAAACGGCCAAAGCGACGGAGCATAGCTTATCGGATGTTCCCATATCGATTCGATTTATCTTCCTGTATTCTGGAATTGTGGGCAGATGGATTATTCCGGGAATTGTCCAAGTAATCTCTCCGAGTTCGCTCTTCTTAATCAATTCTATGAGTTTCCTAACGCCCATTATCGTTTTGTCGAAGTTCAAGGTCATCAGAGATAAATCCATATCGCTGAGCTCGCTGAACCTCTTAACAGGCAATCCGTAGCCAGATAACCCGGCAATAACATCCGGATTTATCTCCTTTAAAGCCTTAAGAACGATCTCAGGGTTCCTTTTAACTTCAGATGTTAAGAGCGTACGCTTAAGTAGAGGTCTATCTCCTTCAAGCACAAATATCTCGAAGGTGTACGTGCCGGCATCTATACCGGCTGAGATCACTGCCATAGGTTACCCCGCAAGATGTGATCTATCCTATCGGTGGTTGATTTCATGTATCTATAAAACCACACTATATAGCTTTCTCCATCCTCCTCTGGCTCTGAAAATTCTGCATTGATGCCCATCCTTCTAACGTGCTCCTTAAAAAGTTTGAACACATCTAAGTCGTAAAATCTGAGTCTGATCTTATCGCAGACTTTCTTTCCTTCATTGACTTCCCTAATGCTCTCAACCATGGCCTTTAAGATCGATTCTCCCAACCTCAAACATCTCTCCTTAAACTCTTCCTCATCCTTGCACAGCTCAAAAGCCTGAAAGCCTTCTCTAACGATCCTTGAAAACATGAAATCTTTGGCATATTCTCCAAAAAACCTGAAAGCGTAGCTCAAATCTGAGCAGTTCGATTCACTCGTTGTGTATTTGATCGGTTGTCTCTTCATCTTCGGATCTTTAATGACTACGCCCTCCCTTCCTTTCTTGCCAAGCTCTCTGATGACTTCCTCAGCAACCTCATGAGCCTTTGAGGCGTGAACTTCCGCCAAAATTGGAGCCAACTTGAAATCATACTCCTCCGCAAGTTTTTCCTTATCCCTAATTGGCAAAGGTTTGTTCGTACGTTTATCCCTGATATCAAAAACGTAAAAGTCTATCGTCTTTATACCGTAAACGTCCTTTGGGACGAATGGCGATTCCTCCCCAACTGCCTCACAGCATAACATCAAGTTGGGATGATCCTTGAAAAAATCGGAATTTATAAGCATTCTTACCTTTTCGGTTGTGTACGGACATATGAAACCCCCTCTCGTAATCGCATAGAGATTTTTACCGAACTTAACAACTCTGACGTTGTAACCGTTCATCTTCTCCTCAAGCACTACTTCCCCCCTGAAGTGCTTCCTTATCGTTGGATATAGAGTTAGTGCTCTTTTGATCTTCGGATATCCCCTAACTATTTCCAAACCGTTGATAGTCTTAGCTATCAATGTTCCCTCCTCAAATTCCCCGAACTTTCTATCGAGCTTCACAGCTTCGATGACATCTCCAAAGAATGTGTGTCTAATAAAAGCCTCTTTAAGTATGTTTTTTTCTTTAAGCCTCCTTGCCGCTATTGGGGATAGGTTTAAAGCCTCAGCGACGAACTTCATAAATATTCACTATAAAATAAAATTATTTAACTTTTGAATATAAAAAATTCATCAAATCTCTTTCAGTTAGTATTCCCTCAAGCCTTTTATCATCAACTACTAAAGCAACTCCAACTCCTGCCTCAACCATCCTTCTAACAACATCGGAAATCTTATCTCTACTTTCAAACGTGAGGGGTTCCTTATTTACCATAATCGCATCGTTTGATAGCAATGTTGTCAGAGGTTTTTCTAGGGCATCCTTCACGTTTCCGGTTTCGAGCATTTTGAAAGCCTCTCCAATTCCAAAGTATCTCAGGATCTCCCTTACGGTGATCAACCCCATTAGGATACCATCTCTTATCACGGGCAATCTTCTGATCTTCTTTGAGGTCATAAGTTTCATTGCTTCTTCGATCGTCATATCCGGTTCAGCCGTGATCACACCGATCGTCATGTAATCCCTAACGTAACCGTCCAACCTCGTTTGGTTGGCTAGATACTTCAATATGTCTCTCTCCGTTATGATTCCGACGACTCTGTTTTCCCTATCTACAACAGGGCAACCTCCAACCTTTCTTTCCAGCATCAACTCCAAAGCATCTTCCCATGAATCCCTGCAATCTACGGTGATAACATCCCTAACCATGATCTCATCCACATTCTCGTTCACAGCTGCCGAAAGGTTTCCGTTGTACCTCTCAATCACGATTCTGTGCTTATCTCCACCTCCAAAGAAGTTCACCAAATCCGTTGCCGAGATGATTCCCTCAAGTCTCTTTGTACCGGCATCAGCAATGGGCATCCTTCTGAAATTGCAGCTTATCATAGTCTTCAGAGCGTTCATTATCGTTGAACGAGGTGGAATGGTTTTTACTTCCTTCGTAGCTAAATCCATAACGCTACCAAACCTCATCAATACCCCTCGTGGGCACAGTCTTCACATAACTTTAGACCGTTAACATCGATAAGTCTTTCCGTAAGCCTCCCACATTTCTCACACTTACCTCCCATCTCCTCGCTTTCAAAAGTTCCGGGATTCCTCAGGAGTTCTGCAAATTCGCCCAAGTCTATAGCAACACTTAGGATGTCGTTGTCCGTTATTATCCCAATCAGGTTGCCGTTGTCATCTATTATCGGAAGTCTTCGGATACCTCTCTTCCTCATTATGTCGGTGGCCTCTCTTAGGCTCGTAGTCGGCTTGATAGTTATAAGTGGTGAACTCATGATCTCCTCGAGCTTAACCTTTGACGGAACCTTATTTCTTGCTACAACCTTCTTGAGGATATCCCTCTCCGTAACGATTCCAATCGGCTTACCGTTTTCAACGATTATGATACTTCCAACACCGAACTCAAGCATCTTTCTTGAAGCATTGAGAAGAGATTCATCCTTTTTTGCAGTGCAAACATCTCTCGTCATTATTTCCTTCACTGGAATATCAGCCTGCATTAACACCACCATTTAAAAGTTTTTGCTTAGTTTTTAAAGCTTTTTGCAAGGTCATCCTCCAGCGATGGGAGGAAAGATGGCAATCCTACCTCCGTCCATGAGCTCTATTTTTTTGAGATCCTTCACGTTTCTGCCATTTATCGTGATTATCCTATCCTTTCTGAACTCATCGTTTTCATCAAAAAC
>CAYMEG010000040.1:0-10427 GCA_964389535.1 uncultured archaeon
CCGCTTTTCTGAATCGAAACTATGTTGTCGTTCTGGTCAGTGGTTATCGTGATGGTGTTCTTACCTATGCTCAGTTCGTCCCTGCAAGGATCGACCAAGATCTTATCCTCAAATACGAGTGAAGTTACAGCAACCGGGAGATCTCTTACTGGCAATGGGAAGTTGTTTCCGAGTTCAAACCTTTCTGCTGGGACTGTGGTGTTCAGCAGGGCAGCTATCGCTGCCAAGGCCGATGCGTCCATGAGGTTTCCGTCATCATCGAGCGCCCATATGTCTATGAAGATCATCCAAACCTTCTCTCCCTCTTCTATGCAGAGCTTTGAAAGGTCAACGGCCCCGCTATGCCTGATACCCCTGTCAACAACCCTTGCAAGCTCTATCGCATTCTCATCCGGCGGGCCAGGCTCGAATGTTGGCGAAGCCAACGGAACTAGCTCGGCGTTTGTTATGATTATACCCTGATCTGGAGTATCTGGAAACGGCTCGCCTGGTTGCATCTTAACTCCAGCAACCACCATCGTATTGCCAAGTTTAACCAAAGCTGAACCCTCAGCTTTAGCTATAAGCCCTGTCTGAATCTCTATCGGTCTTATCTCATCGAGTCTCCTGCCGTCGATTCTCTCTCCATCTCTGAGCTTCGACAAAACGTAATCCCTCTTGATCTCCATCAGTATGTCCTCCGGCATCACTCGACCACCTCTTCCTCCCTGATGTACTTTCTCATGATAGCCTCCCTCTGAAGCTGGTAAATCTGCATGGCTCCCTTCTTTGCTAATTGCAAAGCTTGCCTGAGCTCTTCAGCCGTAACCCTTCCGTCCATCTGTAGGAGTGTTATGGACTCGATCTTTCCGTTTCTGATCAGGAATGCAAATGGAATATCGGCCTCTCCGTAGTAGTCTTCTTCCTTCATGGGATCCAAAACCAAAACTCCGTCAACCTTCCCAACCGCAACCGATGTAACCATGCCTCTCATGGGAATCCCGGCATCCACCAGTGCTACACTTGCAGCATTCAAACAGGCAGTTCTAGATCCGGCATCAGCCTGAAGAACCTCTACAAATATATCTATGGCCGATCTTGGGAAGAGTTCCTTCATTATAACAGGCTCTAGTGCTTCTCTGCTAACCTTGGATATCTCTATGCTCCTCCTATCTGGGCCCGGTCTCTTCCTCTCCTCAACGCTGAACGGTGCCATGCTGTATCTGTACCTGACTATGGCCATGCTCGGATCTTCTAGGTGCTTCGGATGAACCTCTCTAGGCCCATAAACGGCTGCTACAACCTTATTCTTTCCCATCTCCAAGTAGCACGAACCATCTGCTCTCTTAAGCACACCAGCTTCGATCTTAATCGGTCTGAGTTCATCAAAACTCCTGCCGTCCAATCTTTTTCCGTCAACGATTAACTTGATCTCCTCCATAAGATCACCCTTCAGAGGATTTATTCTCTTCGGTATCGATCTTTTCAACTTCTTTTGCCTCCTCTGGCTTAGCAAATCCGAGTTCGACTTTCCTCCTCTTTACGAACTCCGTAATCCTATCCGTCAATCCTTCGGTGTGAGCTTCCTGTTCTATAATGTATATCGCCTCCTCAGCAATGGAAACCTTTCTTCTGTCTCCATTTAACCATATGAATCCGTTCTGTCCGACGATTATCTGTATCTCAAGCTCGGATTTCAGCAACTTTATCATGCTACCCTTCTTTCCTATAACCCTCGGAACCCTAGTTGGGTTTATGGCAACTATCCTTCCCACCCTGATTGGTCTGCAGAGTTTATCCTTCATCGTAAGGGTTACCTTCATCTTCGGATCTATGTTCATGACCTTTGCAATTATCGCATCTCCTATATCGAGAACGTCGTTCGGTTTTCTATCAGGTTTCATTGCCGGGTTCTCTGGGATTGGTAGGAATGCCATGTAGGGTGAATTTATGTCGACTATCCAACCGTTGGCAGTCACCTCCTTAACTATTCCGATTACAGTATCTCCTATCGAGGGTATGTACCTACCCTTGAGTGGGATTATCCTGACACCCAGCTCAGTTTTGTCGAGCAATCCCAAAACCTTTGCATAAACCTTCCCATTTTCGACGTATGTGCCCGGGCCTGCAGCTTTAGGATTCGTTGAAACCAAATCTCCTGGCAAAACAATCTTTCTGCTTATCATAGCTGTATCCTCCTCAAAATTTTAGTTAAAGCCTCCCCCTTCGCAACCTTTCCGAGTAGATCCATCAGATCGCCATGCATCCCGGCTGGAATTCTCATAACACATATCCAACTCCCATCCCTCTGCCATTCCTCTTTCGTTATGTTTCCGAATGCGTAAAGCGCCCCTATAGCTTTGCCTGTGTATTCTGGAGGTATCTTGATTGCAATTTCGATCTCCTCAAATCTCAATGGCAATATCGGCTTTAAGGCCTTGACTATATCCTTAATTTGAGCCTCAACCGACTTAAAGATATCTATGTGAACCTTAGCCTCCTCAAGTGCCCTTTCGATCCTTGTTGGGGGATGTGGTGCTCCTGTCCTCGGATCCACGGCATTCCTCCTTATGAATTCTATTATCTGTTTCTTCTTCTGCTCAAGCATCTCTCTTCTTTGCTCTGCAGTAATTTGGACTTCTCCTTCCTCAATTATTGTCCTAACGATCTTACGTATATCCGTAGTTCCAAAAACCTTCTGCAATTCCTCCTTGGAAACCCTTTCCCCCTTCCTTGCATCCTTAAAGACTTCCTCAACGGCTAAGAGCTGTTCGAAGTCAACATCCTTGCCCTCCTTCAGATCCCTTGCAAGGTAAGGATCGACGAGAACCTCGAAATTCTCTCCGGCCTTTCTCAACCTTGCGATCACTGCCTTCTCTAGTGAAACCATTGTAATCCCTCCTTATGACTGTTTCTTCAGTTCCTCTCTAATTATCTCGTTTGCCTTCTCTACATACGATTTGATCTCCTCAATGGTAAGAGATCTAAACATCCTATCTTCAACCCTAACTATCCCAACCTCCACACCTTCTGGCGTAAGCTCGCTCTCGATGGCCTTGCCCATAGCAACCATAGCTTTGATTATAGCTTCCTCAAGCGTCATGTTCTCATCGTACTCCTTCTCGAAGTACTCCATGACGACATTTCTTCCAGCTCCTATGGCAGTTGCTTTATACTCAAGCAGAGCTCCGCTTGGATCCGTCTCGTACAACCTCGGCTTCTCATCGACTCCAGCTATCAGCAGAGAAACTCCAAAGGGTCTCACACCACCGAACTGCGTAAACTGTTGCTTGAAGTCACAGATCCTCTTAGCCAACTCCTTGACGCTTATAGGCTCATCGTACGTGAGTCTGTTTATCTGAGCCTCGAGCCTTGCCCTGTCAACCAAAACCCTTGCATCTGCAACCAAGCCCGATGTAGCTGCGCATATGTGGTCGTCTATCTTGTATATCTTTTCGATCGTGTCAGGTTCGAGTAATTTGCTTGCGACCCTCCTGTCAGCCACCAATACTACTCCTTCTTTAGTCTTTACGCCTATCGCTGTTGCTCCTCTCTTAACTGCCTCTCTCGCATATTCAACTTGGAACAATCTCCCGTCAGGGCTGAATACCGTTATCGCCCGGTCATAACCCATCTGAGGTAGATGCATCTTTTAACACCTCCAGATACTTCCCTTTACACTTTTTAATTGTTCCGCTCACTCCCAATATCTTTGGAATTATATCAACATCTCCAACTCTGCTTATTAGCGTTAGTGCTACTTTAACCTTATCTAGGGACTCCCGATGACATCTTAAAATCCCTCTCCTCCCATCGAAATACTCCAACCAGATACCGGAATGGGCTGAGTAAATCTCTCCAAACAGCGACAGCATGGTCTTCCATAGTGTGGTTATGAATTCCTTTCCGTCTACGTTCCTTTCACCTATCAATTCAAAGGCTATGTACCTCTTCTTCCTCTTCAAAGCTGGAGGGAGACCCTTCATAACTTTGACAGGACTAGAGAGATTACGAAAACAAGAACTATAAGTACGGTAAATACGACGAAAGCGATCTTTGCGATCTTCTCAATTCTCCTTCTCTGCTCTGAAGTTATAACCTCTATTACTAGTTCCTTCTTGCAAGATTCGTGTCTAGGATCTCCTACGAATCTAACTTCAACCTTCCTCCTTCCCGTTAGATTTGATGAGTATTTAAATTCGAAGCTGCCATCAGGCTTCGAAGCTACTCTGCCTATTTCCCTTCCATCTATGTACAGCTTTAACCATCCTCTTAACGGCTCCCATCTCTTGGCCTTCTTGTCGTACCATTGCAGATAGCCCGAGATCGTTATCTCTTCCCCTGTAACCGGTTTGGAGTTATCCACGTGCAATCCTGCGATCCTAGTCCTTCTCTTTTCCATTATCCATAGTTAAAATTTGACGGTAAATAAGTGTTTTTGCTAAGTCTCTTTTCTCCTCTTCCCAACCGTAGCTAAGTATGCCAAGTAAGCATCAAGCTGTATCCTATCATGTGCACCCTCGGTAAGTCTGAAATCTATCTCTCCAAGCTTATCTATGAGCATGACCTTCAACCTTTCATCTATGCTGGCGGATGTTATCTCTCTGAATAGCTGCGATACAACATCCTCACCGCTCATTCCATACTCGATCATGAGTCTGTCCAAGATCTGTCGAGCCTCCATGAACCTACCTTCCAAGGCAGTTTCAAGTAACGTCTTTATCTCCTCAGGCCTTGCGGTGGCCGTGATCTGGTAGATGGCCTCGGCATCTATGACCTCCCCGAAGGCTGCGGCACCTTGCAAGGCGTTTATCGCCTTTCTGAAGTCTCCGTTTGCTATGTAGATTAAAGCTTCGAGACCATCCTCTGTTACCTTTAATCCCTCCTTCTCCGCTATCTCAAGCAACCTCTTTTTCATGGCCTCAGGTGGGACGGGTCTAAACTTGAAGACGGCACATCTCGACTGTATCGGCTCTATAATTCTGCTGACGTAGTTGCAACTCAGTATAAATCTGCAGGTCCTTGAATACATCTCCATGGTTCTTCTTAACGCCGCCTGAGCATCCGCAGTTAAGGCGTCGGCCTCATCCAAGAATATGATCTTGAAGGGTGCCCCACCGATAGGAGCGGTCCTTGCGAACTCCTTTATCTTATGCCTGACGACGTCTATGCCTCTCTCATCTGAGTTGTGTAGCAGAACAGGTGTTGTTCCGCCGAAGAACGCTTCAGCATTCGGCACGCTGAAGTCGTAGACCCAGCCGTCGTAGCTGATACTTTCGATCTCCTCGATCTCTACCGCGTACAGATCAGATTCTGCCAAAGCCTTGAGCCTTAGGTATGTTCTCTTTTCATCTTCATCTAACTCCTCGGTTCTAACAGCCCTTAAGATCTTCAGCAGTGTAGCCTTTTTGACCCTTCCTCTATTGTAAAGCTGATGTCTAAGCAGATACTTCCAGTTTACGTCAATCTTTCCGTCTATACGCTTAAAGAATCTTTCAAATGGCTCAACTGGCAGTAACCCCGATACGTATGAGTTCCAAACGATTCTTACTTCCCCATCGAACACCGATGTTTCCAGGCCGGAGATCCTACCAAGCCAGGCGATGTCTATTAGTGTCTCCTCTGATACCGAGGGATATTTTACATCGCCCATTAGGAATGAGAGTCTGTTCTGTAGGGTTGTGTTAAATATTATGTCCGGTACTCTCTTCGATTTTGCCGTGTATTCTCCAAATACATCTCTGAAAAATCTTGCAAGCTGTGGCTTGGTGTGAATAGCTGGAGCTAAGCTTCCGTCAAAGGTTGAAATTCCAAACGCACTACCAATTATACGATCAACGGGCTCTTTTGCTGATACTGCAAATATCACCTGTTCAGACGTTTCATCTTTAAAGCTTAAACGACCTTCTGCTAGGAACAACCCCTGCTCGTTGACTGGAAATTCCGTTAGTACTGTTCTCAGCTTTGGATTGTTATAGCTTTGGATGTACTTGAGCAGATCTATCGATAGTTCTGAACCTTCCAAGCACCTATTGAAGGACAGCAGAAAATCGCCCTTCTTAAGTTCGTCAGCTCTCTTTGAAACGATCCTGCCATCCTCATCGAGCACCATGACCGAGTGGTCGGGTGTGGTCTTAACTTCGCCACCCTCATATCTGATCCTCAGAATCCTCTCCGCCTTATGCCTGGCTATGAACGAAACTGGATAGAATCCGACGTCATCATAAAAGCTTAACGTTTCTAAGCCTATCGGAACTACATATTCCTCATCGCCCTTGAAGAACAGCCTGTCGATTTCTTTGAATGTCGTTCTCCTTACGATTCCGTTCATCCTTACGAGTATCGGAGTGTCTGGAGTTACCGAAGCGTTCATCTCTATGAAGTTATCTCGCCAATTTTCGCCGAACAGATCCCTTGTTAGGGCAATGGCCGTAGCAGTTTTGCCAGTTCCCGGAGGACCGGCGAAGAGGAGATGAGGGATGTTCTTCTTTTGAACGTAACTCTTAAGCCTTCTGATAACCTCATCCTGCCCAACAACTTCACCGAGCGTTCTTGGTCGGTATTTTTCAACCCAGATCTCCGCTTCGATGGTCATTGATTTAAAAAAGTAACCCAAAGTATAAAAATGTTGATGCGAAAACGATATCTTTCTGCCCAACCATATCCTTATGCCCGTTGAACCCGGCGGGGCTGAGAAGCATGATGCCCCGTGGGCTCCAGACGGGCTACAATTCAAAAAATTTTTCACATCGCCCGATCTGAATGATAATTCAAAAGCCCCGTAAAGGCTACCGTTAATATCTTAAAAATCTTAAATTTATATAAATATAGATTTGGTGTAGGGTTAACTTTATTACCAGCCTCGATTTTAAATCGATTGACTTTCCACTCCGTAGCTATGAAACGTCTGTGAGCGATGACGGGGTGGTCCCAGACGGGGAATCAAATTCTTTAGCCAGGAGACACGCACCCTTCGCAACCGCGAGGGGATCTTTAAGTGTTAATATTTCGGGTTCAAATCCGTCCATCAGATATCGGTATATCTCGTTTCTCAATATTTTAACATCCAAGTTTCCACCTATTCTACCCCCAAAAATCACCGCCTCTGGATCGAGCAACGTTATGGCGTTTGCAACAGCAATGCAAAGCAATTTAAACCCTTCCACTTCGTATATGCTACCGTCTTTGAAGAGATCCTCAGCTGGCTTACCGAATTTCTTTTTTATGCTCCATCCTCCGAAGTAAGCCTCCAAATGACCTTTTCCTCCGCATGTGCATTCCTCATCTCCTCCAACGAACCAATGTCCGATCTCTCCGGCTAAACCCTCCCCTCTGATCAATCTTCCGTCCAACACTATTCCACCTCCTATCCCAGTTCCAACCGTGATCCCTATCACGTTTTTGAATCCGAAGTGCTTCGCCGAATAGTAGGCAAAACAGTTCGCATCGTTATCTAAGATCGTTGGAACACTTAAACTCACTTTGAATTCTCCGCTGATGTTTGGCATCTTTACGATCTTACCTTTCTTAATCCATGCTGCAAGACCGATTCCGATGGCTTTAACGTTGAGTTTTTTGATTAGATCTTTTAGGATTTCGTTAAGCCTTTGGATGTGTTCTTTAGTAGAATACGTTGCGATGTGCTCAAATTTGCCGTTAAAAGCAACGATATCTACATTCGTTCCTCCTACATCGACACCGATTATCATCAAACGAAATTGTAAGGGTTCTCTTATAACATCTGCGAACGTTCAAATGCTTGGAATATATATAATTTTAATATAATAATCAAAAATGATAAAAAATTTATACAAAGTTTATTGTTTAAAGTTGTTGGTTTAATGCATACGGTTAATGAACTGTAATGGTTAAAGTTAAATAACGGATACTGTTAAAAATTAGTGGGGGTGTTAGTATGGCCAAAGAGTTGACAAAAGAGGAGGTTGAAAAAATAAAGGCTGATGTCGTTGTCGATGCAAGAGGACAGTCGTGCCCAGGACCGATGCTTGAGGCAAAGAAGGCTTTGGCTTCGAAGGTAAAGCCCGGACAGATCCTCGAGCTACTTTCAAGCGATCATGGAACAAGGCACGACTTGGCAACGATGTGTGAGAGGTCTGGCGGCAAGTGGGAGTATCTCGGGTACTTCGATGCTGGTGGATACGACAGACACTTTGTAAAGAAGCATAAGTGATGGGTATGACCCACAAAATTTTAATTTTTGCTGCCGATATGGCTTACAGAGCTTTAGATCAGGCTGGACTTCTTCACGTTCATTATCCTCCAAACACCGTTATAATAAGAATTCCGTGCGCGAGCATGCTCAGACCTGATGTGATAGTTCATGCATTTCATGCAGGTTATGATGCTGTTTTCGTAGCCTCAAGCGGGCCGGATTGCCCCTTCTTAGGTGAAGAATGTGTCAGCAAAACTGCAAAGAGGATTGAGAAGGCTTACGAGCTGATGGATAAGGAGGGTATCGAGAGGGAAAGGCTTGTTGTAAGTGGAGTCTGTTCTACATGTGTTGAGACCATAGTTAAAACCCTTGAAAGGATCGAGAGTTACCTCGAGAGTAAGGGGTGATTTTTTATGGAAATTAAAGATAAATATGATGTTTTGGTTATAGGCGGTGGAATTGCTGGGATGGAGGCTTCACTCTCATTGGGTGATGCTGGATTTGAAGTTTTACTGGTTGAGAAGCAACCTAGCATTGGAGGGCACATGATTCAGCTTAGTAAGGTTTTTCCAACTACGGACTGTGCTGGATGTATCACAACTCCGAAGATGGCCGCAACTGCCGCTCATCCTAAGATTACCTTGCTTACATACTCGGAGGTTAAGAGTGCTGAAAAGGTTGGAAAGACGTTTAAGGTTAGGATATTGAAGAAGCCCAGGTATGTCGATGAGAGTGCGTGTATAGGCTGCGGAAGGTGTGAGCAGGTTTGCCCCGTTTTGGTCCCAAAGGAGTTCGAATACGGATTGATTGGAAGAAAGGCTATCTACATACCGTTTGAGATGGCTACTCCTAAGAAGGCTCTGATAGATCTCGATCACTGCATAATGTGTGGTAGGTGCGAGAGGGCTTGTCCGAAGGATGCCATCAACTTCTTAGACGAGCCAAAGGAGTTTGAGGTTGAAGTTAAGGCCATAATAATCGCCACTGGGTACAGGCTGTTCCCTCCAGAGAAGAAGAAGGAGTACAGCTATACCGGGAACCTGCACCTCATACACACCAACAAGAATCCAAACATAATCCACGCCATGCAGTTTGAAAGACTTCTTGCACCTTCAAGACCTTACAACGCCCTACTCAGGCCGGGAGATGGGAAGGTTCCAGAGAAGATCGCATTTGTGCTTTGTACGGGTTCAAGGGACAAGTCCGTAGGAAATCCGATATGCTCTAGGGTTTGTTGCATGTACTCGATAAAGCAGGCTTTGCTATACTCCTCTGCAGTCCCGATCGGAGAGGTTACGATATACTACATGGACATCAGAGCCTTCGGTAAGGGGTTTGAGGAGTTCTACAACATGGTTAAGGATCTCGGAGTCAGGTTCGTGAAGGGTAAGGTTGCAAAGATAGAATCAAGAAACGGAAATCCAGTTGTCATCGCGGAGAACTTTGAAACCGGAGAGATAGAGGAAGAGGAGTACGACATGGTCATCCTTTCGGTGGGACTGCTATCGAATCCTGAAGTTGCCGAGAAGCTTGGTGTGAAGCTCGATGATTACGGTTTCGTCGATCAGCCTGATGTAAACGCAAATCCTGCGTTGACGAACGTTGAAGGTATATTCGTTGCTGGAACCGCATCGGGCCCGATGGATATACCAGATACCGTAGCTTCAGCAGATGCCGCTGTCGCTCAGTGTATAGCGTATATAAAGAGCTTGTCGTAACCACAATTTTTTTTTGGAGGTGAAACTTTGAGGGAAAGGATAGGTGTTTACATTTGTCATTGTGGTGGGAACATATCGGATTATGTCGATGTGAAGAAGGTTGTAGAGGCTGTCAAGGATCTTCCTGGTGTTGCGGTTGCGAGGGATTTCGTATTCATGTGTTCTGAGGCTGGACAGGAGCTCATAAAGAAGGATATAAAGGAACTAAATCTGGATGGAGTTGTCGTAGCTTCATGTTCTCCCCACCTGCATGAAAAGACGTTTAGAGATGCGGCAAAGGCTGCTGGATTAAATCCTTACGTCGTTGAGCATGTTTGTATTAGAGAGCACAGCTCGTGGGTACACTCCGACAACCCGGAGGCGGCAACACAAAAGGCGATATGGATAGTTAAAACGGCGATCGCAAAGGTAAGGTTGGCGAGGGAGATGGAGCCCATAAGGATCAAAATGAAACCTGAGGCTATAGTCGTTGGTGGTGGCATCGCCGGAATGAGATGCGCGATCGATCTGGCCAAGGCGGGTGTTAAGGTTCATCTAATTGAGAAATCACCGTTCTT